>DAIOWH010000034.1:0-40962 GCA_036758585.1 Planctomycetia bacterium | reverse complement strand
ATGACGGCAACGACACAGTCGGCGGCGGCGACGGTAGCGACACGATCGAGGGCGGCGCGGGCGACGACTCGACCAGCGGCGGGCTGGGCGACGATTCGATCGACGGCGGCGATGGCCTCGACCACGTCTTCGGTGACGACGGCGATGACACGGTTGGCGGCGGCGCGGACAACGACACGATCGACGGCGGCGCCGGCGACGACATGACCAGCGGCGGCGGCGATGCCGGCGACAATCTCGTTGGCATGGAATTGGTGTAGAGTGTGGGTGCCCATAGGGCCGACCGCCGTGTACTCGCATCTCTTGAACTCGGGGTAGGCGGCTGTTACTATCCGCCTCCGACGGGTATTCTTCCTGCTCACCGTGTAGACCCCGAAAAGACCGAAACATGACCGGATCAACGAGCGCGCTGATGGGCGCCGATGAGTTGGATCGGGCAGTGGCGGCGTTGGCGAACTCGATCGCGGCTGGTCGGCGGCCGGGCAATGCGCTAGCACTGGTGGGCATTCGTACGCGCGGGTTGCCGTTGGCCGAACGCCTCGCACGGCGTCTGGTCCACGACCATTCGGTGCCGGTTGCGGTCGGGGCCGTAGACATCACGTTGTACCGCGACGACCTCAGCCAGATCGGGGTCGCCCCGGTACTACGGGGCACCGAAGTCCCGTTTAGTGTCGACGCCAAGGAGGTCGTCCTGGTCGACGACGTTCTATTCACCGGCCGCACAATTCGGGCGGCGATGGACACGGTCTTTGACCTTGGCCGGCCCGCTGCTATTCGGCTCGCGGTGCTGGTCGACCGGGGCCATCGCGAGTTGCCGATTCAGCCCGACTACTGGGCCGCGCGGATCGCGACCACGCGCAACGAGCGCATCGAACTGCGTCTCAAAGAAACGGATGGAGTGGACGAGGTGCGAAAGGAACTGCTCGGTTGAGTCCCATCGGGAGGATTACCGATGAGCGTCGTGACCGCCCTACCCCAGACTGACACGCCCATGCTCAGCGCCTGGAACCGCAAGCATCTGCTCGACCTCGAGAGCCTGACCCGCGAAGAGATCGAGGGCATCCTCGACACGGCGGCGGGGTTTGCTGAGGTTTCGGAACGATCGCGCAAGAAGGTCCCCACGCTGCAGGGCAAGGTGGTGGTCAACCTGTTCTTCGAGCCGTCGACTCGCACTAAATCGAGTTTCTCACTGGCGGCCAAGCGACTCAGCGCTGACACGATCGACTTTACCGTGGCCGGATCGAGCATGTCCAAGGGCGAGTCGTTCGTCGATACGGCGCGGAACCTGCAGGCGATGGGCGCCGACATCATGGTCGTGCGTCATCAGACGTCAGGTGCGCCGCATGTGCTCGCGCGCGAGCTCGACTGCCACGTCGTTAACGCGGGCGACGGGGCGCATGAACATCCCACTCAAGGGTTGCTCGACACGTTCACGATTCGCCGGCACAAGGGCCGGATCGAAGGGTTGACCGTCGGCCTGATCGGCGACCTCGCGCATAGCCGCGTCGCTCACTCGAACATCTGGGCGCTGACGAAGCTCGGCGCCAAGGTCGTCGCGTGCGGCCCGGCCACGCTCGTGCCGCGCTCGCTGCGCCAGCTTGGCGTCGAAGTCGCCGACCATCTCGACGACGTCCTGCCGCTGTGCGACGTGGTGAACGTGCTGCGCATCCAGTTCGAGCGGCAACGGACCGGCCTGTTCCCGTCGATTCACGAGTACTTCGCCTTGTATGGCGTGACCGAAGAGCGACTGAAGCGAGCCAAGCCCGACATCCTGATTCTCGCGCCCGGCCCGATCAATCGCGGCGTCGAGCTGACACCGGGCGTGGCCGACGGACCGCACTCGGCGATCCTCGAACAGGTGACCAACGGCTTGGCCGTGCGCATGGCGGTGCTGTACTTGGTCAGCGGCGTGGCGTCCGCATGAAAGGACCATCGTGAAAACAACCGTAATCCAAGGCGGCCGCGTGATCGACCCGTCGCAGGGCATCGATCGCGTGACCGATGTGGTCGTCGAGGGCGAGCGAGTGCGCAGCATCGGCCCGTGCACCGAACCGGTCGACGCGGTGATCGACGCCGACGGCCTGATCGTCGCGCCGGGCCTCATCGACATGCACGTTCATTTCCGCGAACCGGGCGGCGAAGAGAGCGAGACGATCGCCACCGGCGCAGCGGCGGCGCTGGCCGGCGGCGTGACATCGGTCGCGTGCATGCCCAACACCGAACCGGCGATCGACACGCGCGAGGTCGCCGAGTTCGTCTACCTGCAGGCCAAACGCGCCAGTCTGGCCAACGTGTATCCGATCGGGGCCGTTACCAAAGGGCGCAAGGGCGAGGAACTCGCCGAACTCGGCCAACTCGTCGACGGCGGCGCGGTCGGATTCACCGACGACGGATTCCCGATCGACTCGGCCGAGATCATGCGTCGCGCCCTGCAGTACGCCAACATGTTCGACCGCGCCATCATGACTCACTCCGAGGTTCGCGAGCTGACGCGCGGCGGCGTCATGAACGAAGGTTTCATGTCGATGAAGCTCGGGCTGCCGGGCATGCCAGGCGTGGCCGAAGAGATCATGGTCGCACGCGACATCATGCTCGCCGAGTTGACCGGCGGACGGCTGCACGTACTGCACACATCGACCGCCGGCGCCGTCGACCTCGTGCGCCAGGGCAAGAAGCGTGGCATCCGCGTCACGACCGAAGTCTGCCCGCACCACTTCATCCTGACCGACGACTGTATGGCCAAGTTCGATTCGAACTACAAGATGAGCCCGCCGCTGCGCACCGAGGCCGACGTGCGCGAAATCATCGGCGGACTCGTCGATGGCACGATCGACTGCATCGTCACCGACCACGCCCCGCACGCCTCCGAGAAGAAATCGCTCGAACTCGACAAGGCCCCGTTCGGCATCATCGGACTCGAAACCCTCATTCCGCTCTGCGTCCACGGACTCATTGAGCCCGGCTACCTCGACTGGCCCGAAGTGATCGAAAAACTCACGATCAGTCCGGCCCGCATCCTGGGCATCGCCAAGGGCACGCTGCGCCCCGGGGCTGACGCCGACGTGACGATCATCGACCCCGACGTCGAGTGGGTGATCGACCCGGCTGCGTTCCGCTCCAAGAGCCGCAACTGCCCATTCGCTGGTTGGACCGTTCGCGGCCGTGCGCACACCGTGCTCGTGGCCGGCGACGTGAAGTACTCGGTTGCGACCAAGAACCGACGGCCGGAACTGGCCAATCGCTGAACGGCTGAAGCGCGTCGGAGAGCCAGGTTCAGCCGTTCCACAGTTCGACGATTCCGTGCACTACCTGATCGACGGCTACAACCTGATGCACGTCGCGGGTCTGATGCGGCCGCGTTTCGGACCCGGCGGTCTCGAAAAGGCTCGGCGGGCGCTGATCGGTGTTCTGGCAGCGTCGCTCGGCGAAGAGGCCAAACACGCCACGGTGGTCTTCGACGCGCACGCCCGACCAGGCTCGCTCGATCCGGCTGCGGCTCCGTCGGCGCCGACTCACGGTATCGAGGTTGTCTTCGCTCCCCCGGGCGAAGACGCGGATGGCGTGATCGAACGGCTGGTCCGAACCGAGTCGACGCCAAGACTGCTGACCGTGGTCTCCAGTGATGGTCGGTTGCGCGCGGCTGCCAAGCGACGTGGAACGCACTCCGAGTCGAGTGACGAGTTCTGGACGCGAATCACTAGGTGGCGCGGCAAGCCGAAGCGAGCCGCACCGCCCAGCACGGACAAGCCGTCAGGCCGCCGCGAGGCCAATCACTGGCTCAACGAGTTTGAAGGTTTGATCTCCGAAGACGACCTGCGCGAACTGGCTGGTCCGTTCACCGACGACGATGGTTCCTGACTCAAGAAGGGAGACGTCATGTACCGATTCTGCGTGATGATGGTCGTGGGGCTTGGCCTGACTTCTTCGGCGGCCGCCCAGAAGTTGGACCTCGAACAAATCGAAGAGAGCATCCGCTACATCAATGACCTGCAGAACTCCGACGGTGCGTTCCGTCCGGCGGCGACCGATCGGCAGTCGGACCTTGGCGCCACATCGTCGGCTCTGCGTGCGATCAAGTATTTGCATCCCCGCGCGCGACCACGCGACAAGCAGGGACCCGTGCTGTACGTCGAGAAATGCTACGACGCATCGACCGGCAGTTTTCGCAACCGCCCCGACGGCACGGCCGACGTGCGTACCACGGCGATGGGCCTGATGGCGATGGCCGAACTGAAGATGCCCACAGACAAGCACGCCGCAGCGATCACCGGTTACTTCGCGGCAAACGCCAAGACTGTTCCAGACATCTACATCGCCGCCGCGTCGCTCGCCGCCGCCGAGATCAAGACGCCCAAAGCAACCGACTGGATCGCCGAGTTCGATCGGCTCCGTCAGGCCGACGGCACGTACGGCAAGGACGCATTCGAGTCGGCGGGGGCTGCGATCACGATCCTTCGACTCGGCGGCGAACTCAAGGACCCACTCGCGGTCGCCGATCAACTGCTCGCCGCCCAGCGCGCCGACGGCGGGTTCGGACGTGCGGATCAGCCATCCGACCTGACCACGACGTATCGCGTCATGCGTGCGATCCACATGCTGAAACGCAAGCCCGACGTCGCTCGCTGCCGCGGCTTCATCGCTCGCTGCCGCAACGAAGACGGCGGCTACGGCGTGTCGCCCGGCCAGCCGTCAAGCACGTCGGCCACGTACTTCGCGGCCATCGTCATGCACTGGCTCGACGAGGCCGATTAGCTCTTGCCCCGTTGCAGCGATTCGCGATAATGCCCGCCCATTTCGGGCAAGGTCCGCAACGGACGGACGGCAAGGAGGCTTCATGAAACGCAGCGCGCTCGTAGCGTTGGCGTCGGTGATGTTGGTTGGCTGCGCTGTCGTGAAGACGACCGACGTGACCGATGCGTCGTACAAGCGGCACCAGAGCATCTCTGTGCTCGGCTGGCCTCTCTATTCGCGAGTGACCGATGGCCCGGAGCAGGAGTCGTCGCCGCGTGGCGTGGTTCCATTCGGCGATCGTGCGATTCCGGCCGCGGTCGAGGAAATCCCTGCGACACTCGAACCGGCTGATTCGCCCGATCACCAAGGCAGGTCGAGACCATGACGCAGTTCACCGCCGCGCGTCGGCGTCTAACCTCGGCTCAACTCTGGGCCATTGCGGCGATCGGCTCGCCGCTGCTCGCGAGTTGTACCGGCCCGCGGAGCCATGTCTGGGGACCGCCCACGACGGTGCCCGAGCCGGAATTCGTGGCGAGTGCGGCGCAACGCGCGGCTTTGGACGCGCGAAGGCCGTTGCCGCCGCCTCCGGAAGTCCCGCTCGAACATCCGCCAAAAAGATCGTCGGGTGGCTTCGCCGAGTGGCTACGCAGCGGACGAGGCGTGACGTGGGGCGCCGCTCGCAGTGGACCGATGCGCGACGAGGGTCTCGACCGAATGATGGCAGACACGTTGACGAGTGGCTCGCCCGAGCACATTCAAGAGCCATCATCGCGAGCGCCGACCGCCGACGTGGATTCATGGACGTTCCCAGCCGACGAACCAACCACCGACCTGCGCCGATCCGTCGCCCCAACCCGACCACCCATCAGCAACCGTGAGCCACCGCTCAACGAAGACGATTCTTTTGGCGAACCGTTCTCTGAAGATCCGCCGCCCGCAGCGTTGCCGCGCCGCTCGAAGCGAACCATCTCACTGCCTCCCCGTTCAAACAACTGGAGGTCCGTGGAGAACTGACCGCCGCGGCCACCCGCCTCACTGTTCGGTTCGACCGTCGCCGCCGCGGCCCGAAGGACTGAGATGGTCCAGTTGCTGGGCCAGGCATGCGAGTTGGGCCTTGAGTTGAGCGATCTGGCCGGAAACGTTCGGATGGCCCGTCGCACTGGGCTGCGCCGGCCAAGCGGACGCCGGGCTGTAAGCCGCGCCGCCCGCCGTTGCCGCTACCGCGCCGCGCAGCCGATCCAACTGCGATTCGATGATATCGGCTTCCCAGGTCGTGCGCACGGTCGTTGCTCGCGAACCCTGACCCGCCAGCATCACGATACCGCCGAGCAAGATGACTTGGCCGACGGCGGCCACCATTAGGCCAGGTCGATAGAGCAGCGGGTGATCGCCCCAATGCCCGCGCACGACGGCCATCGCGCCCACCGCCACGATCGCCAGACCGATAACTGTAGTCATCGCCCCAAGCATCCCCGTAGCGCCATGAGTAACGATTTCGCGCGGACGCGGTGTTTCCATCACCGTCACGGGCGGCATCGCGTGGATGGTCGGCCGCCGCCGCATGCCGAGCAAAACCACAAGCAGCGATAGCACGACGATGCCTATCCAGGTGAGGCGGTTCGGATCTTTGGGCAAGACGTCTGACCAGCGAGTGACCACGGCAAGCGGCGCTGGTGAGGCCCCTGCGCCCGCTGAAGCGGCGAGTGGCACTCGCCTCGCCTCTGCCTGCGTGTGCCCGACGAGTTGAACAGAGCCGTCTTGCGGCGATGCGTCGGCCGTCGCGATCGAAGACGGTTCGACGGACGCCGATGGCGCGTCGCCCATTCCGGGCGGCTGCGCGTCTGAAACGGCGTCAAGAGTCGCCTGGTTGACCGATTGGTCGACTGTTTCCTCGAACGCGGCCGGAATGACTGCGTTGTCTACGAACGGCTCATCATGGGCCGACAACTCAGCCATATCGAGAGCCGGTTCATCGAGCTCACTCGATGAGTCGGCCATGGTGTCGGGCAAGGCTGCATCCGGTGCAGTTGCATCGGCTAGGGTCGCATCCATCCGGATCGTCATCGGATCACCGAGATTCGGACCCTCAGGTTCAAGGACCGTCGCTTGACGAGCCAGGTCAGAACCACCTTGGGCGCCGTTGCCGGCGAGTCTTGCCGAACTAACCGCCTCAGGCTCGTCGTCGGGAGGCAACACCACCAAGCTGTCTGCAATGTCTGCGTGATCGACCGGTACCGGCAAAGTTGCCAGGCTGCCTCGCGAACTCGGAAGGGCCTTCGCTGCGGCAACCGCCGTAGCCGGCTTGGACGTACGACCGCCGGTTCTCGCGATTGCGGTAGCACCCTGCCCGATCGACCTGTCGTCAGGGTTGGTCTTCTTGCCCAGCAGCTTCGCCATGAGTGTCCGTTCGCCGCTCTTCTTGCTCTCGGCTATCGAAGGGCTTTGGGCCGGCGGCCAGACATTGTGGTTCGTCGTCGCTGGTTGCCCGCCCTGTTTCTTACCCAAGAGCTTGGCCATCATCGCGCGGAATCGGCTCGGCTGTTCGCCGGTCGGTGCCTGTGGGACGACGCGCGCCGTGGGCCTGGGCGGTGATTTGACGGTTCGATCCGCGGGGCTTGTGGTCTTGGCTATGGCCTTGGGCATTAGTCGATCGAGCAATCCCGGCTTCGCGCCCTGGGCCGATGCGCCGGAAGGGCCAAACGCCTTCCGGCCAGCGCAGCTCACGCACTGAGATGGCGATGCCTCGCCGACAGCCACCAACATCACCGCTGCTGCCACAAGTCCGTGAATTGCCATCTGTTTGCCTCCCCAACTGCGGCACTCGTTTCGCCACACACGACGACCCGTCTGACGCCGCGATCACCATTGTTCCGTATGTATCGACTGAAGCGGGCGTGTCGCCCTTACTGATCATGCAGATTGTTCAGGAAATCTGCGTGTGGCGATGGGCGTTGACGACAGGATGGGTAATTTGGGCCGAGTCTGCGGGATCAGTCCTCGGACATCTGTCGAATCAGCCGACCGAGCCAATGGCCATAGAACATCAGGCCGGCGGAGATCACGGGGCCGGCTGCTGCGAACTGCACCCACACACTGACAGTCGCCAACGTGGTGAGCGTGACTGAGCAAGCGATCATGGCTGGCGTTGTAAGCGCGAGGAACGCGGCGAAGTGTCCGACACACCTGACGAGCCGGCTGATCGTCTTCCAGAGCGACCAGATTGGCACCCAGGAACAGTCGGCCAGGTTGGTGATTAGTAGGATCGGAAACACATGATGACCGAATACGCCTTGAATCGTGACCAACTGCCACCCTCGCGGCTCGAACCAACGCCGCAATGGGTAGGTCACGACATACGCTGCCAGGGCTGTGGCGGCGATCGCCCCCAATGTGCGCAGCAGACGCGGCAAAGTCTCCCACCAGCTCAACTCCACCAGCCGATTCAGCCGGTCTTCGCCGTGTGCGGTGTCCTCGACGACGACCACGAAGCTGCCGACGACGTAGGAGACTGTGGCCAGACAAGCCATTGCCATGGGGCCGGTTGCGAGCAGCGACACGAACGCCCCAAACCGCATGATGACCCACAATACAAACAGCGACCCCGCGATCATCGCAACGGCGGCGTACGTCGCGGCAGTCAGGCCCAGCCACCGAATCCAGTTGGGATGCACCCACGGATAGAGTAAGGCCGCGAACGTGAAAAACGGCCCGGGCCAGTCGATGGTCGAATCGGCGTCGATTGGTCCGACTCGCACGGTTGGCGCGGACCGTGGATTGGACTGGTAGTACGGCGTGGTGGGTTGGGATCTGCCTCGCGTCGGTACCCACGTTCCCGCCGTGGGCGCGGTGGCGGCGGGTTCATCGCTCCAGAACTGAGGCTCCAACGAGTAGTCGACGCCCACCTCTCCCGACTCGTCAACAGACTCGCTCGTCTCACGGGACTGTGTCGGGTCGGATCGCTTCGATCCGAAGACGATTCGGACTCCCGCGCCGCAGGCCGGACATCGGAGCCGCTGCCGTGGTTGATCGTCGGGTACAGCCAGCACTTGCCCACAGCGACATTGCGCGTACCTGTTTCCCATGGGCGAGTTCGCGATGCGAGCAGACAGGTCGGCCAACGTAGGGTAAGTGGGCGACACAGGATTCGAACCTGTGACCTCTGCAATGTGAGTGCAGCGCTCTAACCAACTGAGCTAGTCGCCCGCGCAGGTTGATCGCGCAGATAGTACTCTTGGCATTTCCAGCCTTCAACCCCACTGCTTCCGCTGCGTTACGCGTGATTCAATCCGGCCGAATCGGGCCGTCGACAGACAGATCAAGAAATCGTCAGTCGCCGATCGCATCGAGCCGCGCGTGGCACTCGGCGATGCGATCCGGAGGCGCCAACTTGCAGACCTCGGCGGCCCATCGAACCGCCTCGACGTGATTGCCCGCTTCGGCATGCGCCTCCGCGAGCGTCGCAAGGCAGGACCAGTCCTGCCACCCGGACAACTCACACGCACGCAGCGCCAGCTCAATGCCCAGATTGCGGGCCGATCGGTCGCCGCCCTGAGCGGCGGTCCACATGCGTGCGAATTCTTGATACGACGCGGCTACTTTCGGATTGAGCCGAATGGCTTCGATGTAGTCGACCATCGCGCGCTCGTGCTCTTCGATCGCAGAGTACGAGACGGCCCGGCTCCCGAACGCGCCGGCGTAGCGTGAATCGAGCCGGATCGCCTCGGTGAAGTCGGCGATCGCCTGGGCGTGATCGAGCTGCGCGGCACGGGCCAGCCCGCGGTGATGGTGCGCCGCTGGCAATCGCGGCTCGATTCCGATCAGCGCGGTGAAGTCGGCGACGGCCAAGTCGTAGCAGCCGCGCATGTAGAAGACCTCACCGCGATGGTACAGGGCCAAGGCGAACCGCGGCTGGCAGCGCAGCGCAGCCGAGTAGTCTTCAATCGCCCGGTCGTACTCCTTGCGCGCACGATAGACGTCGCCGCGATTGTGGTAGGCGTCCGGGAAGTTCGGGCGACGCCGAATCGCTTCGTCATAGTCGACCAGCGCTCGCTCATAGTCGCCCTGGGCAGCCCGAACGAAGCCCCGGTTGTAGTAGCTGAATGCGAGCGTCGGCGCCAAAGCGACCGCGCGATCGTAGTCGATGACCGCCTTGTCGTACTCACCCAGGGCCGTATGACAAAAACCGCGGTCATGGTGGGCGTTGGCGGTGTTCGGGGCGAGGCGAATCACCGCGTCGAAGTCGCAGATCGCCGAGTCGAACTGACCCTGCGCGGCCAGCGCCAGTCCGCGGTTCTGGAACGCCAGCGCCATGCCCGAATCGAGTCGGATCGCGTGGCCGGCGTCCTCGACCGCTCGCTCGAACTCGTGAGTCGCCGCGTACGCCAAGCCGCGATTGTTGTAGGCCGCCGCAAACGACGCGTCTAATCGAATGGCTTGGTCAAAATCCGCTATCGCCTCGGTGTAGCGTTTCAGTGCAGCGAGGGCGTACCCCCGGTTGTTGTACGCCGCCGCATAGTTCGGATCGGTTTGCAGTGCGGCCGTAAGATATCGAACCGCTCCCGCGTAGTCGCCACATGAAACCGCAGCGCATCCTTGTTGGTTCATGGCGATCGCGTACTGCGGATCGAATCGCACGGGCTGGTCCGAATCGTAAGCAGTCGTCTTGGACATAGTTCAGGCCCGTAATCTGCCGAGCGATGATATACCATGCGCCGTGCAAACAGCCAGTGACCCCCACTCCTGTGGCGGAATTGCTTTGGCGACTGGAAAACGGGCATTGTCAACCAGGCGCACTGCGGACGCGCTCGCCCCACCTGGTTTCGGCATCCACAATCCCCCAGGCGCGACGACGTACCTGCCGCCGTATCCTGGACCGATCTCAGCGTCCGAGACCCCGGGCACCCGCTCACGTTGCCCGCGTCGGCCGGATCGACGCTGTACGATGCCGTGGGTGATCCGCCGGGCTGGCTGAACTAGGCGATGATGTCCCAGATCGGCTCGCCGAATTCGATGTCCAGACGCTTGCGGCCGGGCACGACGAGTTGACGTGAATCGAGACCGAGTTGGTGCATGACGGTCGCATGGATGTCGGTGACGTAGTGTCTCTGTTCGACGGCATGAAAGCCGATTTCGTCGGTCGCGCCGTGCGCGACGCCACCCTTGATGCCACCGCCGGCAAGCCACACACAGAAGCCGTACGGGTGATGGTCGCGACCGTCGCCGCCCTGCGCGCCCGGAGTCCGGCCGAACTCCGTGGCCCAGACCACCAGCGTCTCATCCAGCAGGCCGCGCTGTTTGAGGTCCTTGAGCAAGCCGCCGATCGGCTGGTCGACCTGGGCGCACGCGGCCGAGTGCCCTGCCTTCAGTCCGCCGTGCGCGTCCCACGCGCCCGCGCCGCCGTTGGACCCATGATAGATCTGAATGAACCGAACGCCGCGCTCGACGAGCCGCCGCGCTGTTAGGCACAGTTCGCCGAACGGCCGCGACGGGCCGCTGTCCAGACCATAGAGCTTGTGCGTGGCCGCGGTCTCGTCGCTCAGGCGCACCACGTCGGGCACGGCCGCTTGCATGCGAAACGCCAGTTCATACGACTTGACGCGGGCACGCAGCGCGGGATCGTCGGGATACTGCACCGCGGTGATGCCATTCAGGCGCCGCAGCAGCTCAAACTCGCCCGCCTGTTCCTCCTGGAACACGCCGGGACCGGGCGAAGCGAACGGCAGTGGATTCTTCGGATCGACCTGAAGCTGCACGCCGTTGTGTTCCGGGCCGAGGTAGTCGGCGCCGTGCCCCTGAACGCCGCCGCAACAATCTGCCAGCGGCGTACCAAGCACCACGAACTGTGGCAGATTGTCGTTGAGCGAGCCGAGCCCGTAGTGGACCCACGAGCCGAGCGTCGGAAAGAAACCGTCGAGCGAATGTCGCCCGGTCATGAACTGAAGCTGGGCGCCGTGGTTGTTGTCGGTGGTCCACATCGAACGGACGACCGCGACGTCGTCGATCATGTCGCCCACGTGCGGCCACCAATCGCTCACTTCGATGCCGCTCTGCCCGCGCGGGCGATGGCCCACCTGCATCGGGAAGATCGACGGGTGCACCTTGTGCAGCCCCGCGATCACCTCGCGCAGGTTCCTCTTGAGGTACGGCGACTCAAGCGCCGACTTGAACGGCGATTCGGTGATCGACTTGCCCGCGTACTGGTTCAGAGCAGGCTTCGGGTCAAAGCTCTCCATCTGGCTGGCGCCGCCGATCATAAACAGCCAGATCACGCTCTTGGCCTCTGGGGCGAACACGGGCTTGCCGTCGGGCGGGCGCCACGCGGCGGACTCGTCAGCGCGCACCACGCCGTCGCGTCGCAGCATCGCGCCGAGCGCCAAGCCGGTGAAGCCCATGCCGGTGTCGGCCAAGAACGTGCGCCGCGAAACTCGTCCGCAAGGGAACACTGATCGCATCGTGGGTCTCCACACTCAGCGAATCGTTACAAACTCGTTGTGATTGAACAGCACATGAACCAGATTCTCGCGCGCCCGCTGGGCCGGGTCACTGGCGGGTTTGAGTTCGGCGGCGCTGCCGGTCGTCACCGGCGTCAACCGGGTCGGATCGCGCAGCAACTCTGTCTGCACCGATAGGAACCGAAGGCACTCAGACCGCTCGGCGTCGCTCGGCGGCCGGCCGAGCACATGCTCAAACGCAGCGGCTATGAACGCGCCGTCCGCGCCAACTTGCGCCCCATCGCCCACGGCGCGACCAAGGTCGCGGGCCAGCCAGCGAGACTGCGTGAGGCTCATCGCGCTGTTCGCCAGCGCCAGCGCCTGCTGAGGCACGACGCTTTCGCTGCGGCGGTAGCACTCGTTCACACTGGCGACGTCGAACTGGGTCAAGAAGGTCATCTGCTTTTCGAAGGCGGTTCGGAAGTAGACGCTGCGGCGGGCCGAGGTCATGCCCAGCGCGTGGTCGACATCCGGCCCGCCTAGCGCGGCGTCCAACCGCCCGGCCACATTCAGCACACTGTCGCGCACCACCTCGGCCTCCATGCGACGCCAGTTCTGACGCCAGAGATACACGTTCTCCGGGTCGACGGCTGGCTGATTGCCGATCGCCGTTTGTCGTTCGTCGACCGACGACGCCAACCGATACGTGTTGCTGGTCACGATCAGCCGGTGCAGCGTTTTCATGTTCCAGCCGCAGTCCATGAACTGCGTGGCGAGCCAGTCGAGTAGTTCGGGGTGCGTCGGCGGCTGGCCGGCCGACCCGAATTCGAAGACGGTGGGGACGAGCGGCCGACCAAAGTGGCGAAGCCAGATGTGATTGACCGCGACGCGGGCCGCAAGCGGATTCTGAGGACTGGCGATCCATCGGGCCAGCGCCAGTCGCCGCCCTGTGCTGGTGAGCGGGTAGACGTCGCCGAGCCGCGTGTAGTTGGCGTCGGTCTTGGCCAGCGCGTCGAGTGCGGACTTGAGTTGACCGCGGGCTTCGGTGAGTTTCTTTTCGGCGGCTGCGACGGCTTCGGTGGACTTGGCGTCGCCGGGTTTTGCCGCTTGCTGAGCGGCGGCATGCGACTGCTGGATGCGCCGGACGTTCTCCTCGGCGTTGCACACGGCCGCGCGTCGTTCGGCTGCGGCTGCGCGGGCCGCCGCCTCGCCCGACCGTGGATCGGGCGGGTCGGCAAAGCGGGCGTTGTCGGCGGCGACACGGGCCAGCACGGCGGCGAGTCGCGCGTCGCTGGCCCGCGCTTGCAACTCGGCGAGTCCGGCCGCCTGCTTGGCCCGTTCGACGGCCGCCTCCGGGTCGGTCGGGTCGACGGCGTTGGGCGCGGCCGCGGCGGGCGCCTCGGTCTCGCGAATCTTGACAAGCTGCAGTTTTGCATCGGTCACGGCCCGGTTCGCGTCGTCGAGCGACATGCGAGCCTTGATCGCTTCGGCCTCGGCGGCGGCGATCGTCTCGCGCTGTACGTGCGGGCGCAGCGCCGGGTACCACGCCGTCACAGGCAAGATCACCGGCTCGATCGGCGGCGATTTGCCGGTCGCGAGCACGGCCGGCACTGTCGGCGCGATCGACAACTTCTTGTCGGGCTGCGCCTCATCGCCGCGCTCGAACAGGTACGTCGCCGCGGTCGGCTCGGCGTCGAACACTCGCGGCAGGCCGTCTTGCATCAGGTCGCTTTGACCTGGCACGCGGTCGGTGCGTACGCTGTGCGGTTCGAAGAATGCGCGGAAGCGATAGTACTCCTCGTGGGCGATCGGATCGTACTTGTGTTCGTGGCAACGAGCGCAGTTGAGCGTGACGCCGAGGAACGCCTTCGATGTGTGCTCGACGATGTTGTCCAGCCAGACGTTGCGGTTGAACTTGAACCAACTGCGAGCGAGGAAACCGGTGGCCCGGACTGTGTCGGGGTCGTTGGGGGCGAGTTCGTCGCCCGCGAGCATCTCGACGATCATGCGGTCGTAGGGCTTATCGGAGTTCAGCGACTCGATGATCCAATCGCGCCAGCGCCAGATGTGCCGCTGGCTCTGACGGATTTCCTGGCCGTAACCGGCCCAATCGCTGTAGCGCCACACGTCCATCCAGTGCCGGCCCCAGCGCTCGCCGTAGTGCGGACTGGCGAGCAATCTGTCGACCACACGTTCGTAGGCGTCGGTCGACGTGTCGCTCAGGAACGCGCGCACTTCCTCCGGCGTCGGCGGCAGTCCGATGAGGTCGAGGTACACGCGGCGCAGCAGGACGTGTTTCTGGGCCGGACCGACGGGTCGCATGTCGCGGCGATCGTGCTCGGCCGCAATGAACGCATCGATCGGATTGGCCGACCATTGCGAATCTCGCACGCTGGGCACGTTGGGTTGCTTGGGCGGCAGAAAGGCCCAGTGCTTCGCGCTCGGTCGGTCAGTCGGGGCCTCACCGGCGGCGAGCAGCATGGGCCAAAGTCCAAGGCAGGCGAGCAGGCGAACTCGTCGACTCATAGCAGTGTACTGGCGGGACACAACGCAACAACGAATCAGGCTGCGACATTCTACATCGCGGCCAGCCGCGGCGAAAGCAGACGTACGGCTCAGCGTCGGGCGCACGACGCGGTTTGCGATTTGGCGTGCGCAAGTCGTTTAACGCCGAGCCGAAGGCGACGGCAGGCAGTTGTCCAGATAGTGCCGTCGCCTTCGTCGGCTCGGCGTTAAACGAAGCGCCTGCGCAAAGTGCGTCGTGCACCCTTCAGCGTCTCAATTGGTCCATGACTTCCGAGGCAAGGCGCGGCGTGGCCGGGTGGTTGCGCAATTGGGCGATCGCGTCGTCGACAGAGGGGTCGTGAAGCAAGGCCCAGCAGAGGCTCAAGAGGATGACGTAGGTCGCGAGCGTGGCTGGGACCGAGTTGGAGAAGAACTTCATTGCGGTGCCGGCCGACTTCTTGACCTGCACGTCGCCGCCGCTGACCCGCAGGCTCCAGATCTCGTCCATCACGAGGTGCGACATGAAGCCGAGGAACGGGCCGCCGGCGAGGAGGAGCCGCGTCATAGGGTTCGGCCCGTCGAGCACCAAGAACGCGACGGCCGCGGTGATCAGCGCGGCGGGAATCGAATGCCACATGCCACGGTGCACAGTGAGCTTGTCGAGCAGCCACGCGGCGACGAACCGTACCGCGAAATAACACGCAGCCATCACGATGACGACCTGCGGCGGAGTTAGCTCGACGTCGCCGCCGACAAGCCGGTCGTGCACCCAACTGACTCCCGCACTGAGTTGCTTGATCAGCAGCACCGGCGCGAGTGTAGCGGCGAGGCCGAACACTTCGCGCACCGGCTGGCCGGTGGGCGCGTCGAGGTCGGGCAGCATGCCGGCCAGGCCGGTCAGTCCGCCGGCAATGACGCATGTGGCCCAATCGATCTGCATGCCGAAGCATGCCGCCGCGCCGTATCCGACACCGAGCGCCATCGAGGCGGCTACGTGTTGATGGAAACTGGCCATGAGAGTCCTCCTTGACCGGGCGGCGAGGCTAAATGGCTTTGCGTGATCCTGGGAGTCCGCAGGGACGCGTAGCCCGACGCGCCAGCGAGGGACCGGGCCTGATTTCTTGTGATTTCGCCATGTGCTCCCTCGCTGGCGCGTCGGGCTACTGTCCCAGAATCGTGCAAGGCTATTTAGCAGTTCCGGCAAAACGTGACAATCGCGAGCGCGGTTCAAAAAGGAGTTGCGAACGAACGCGGCCCTCGACCGCCCGCACGGCGGCGCGTATGATCTTGGCCCACCCTAGCGTGCCGCCGATGACCGCCCGAACTTCAGTGAGGAGAACCAATGCTGCCCGACTCGCCTCAAGGCCCCGTTCCGGTCGCTGGTCCGTGGTATCGCGGACTGACTCGATATCACTGGTTCGTGCTCGCGGTCGCCGCGCTGGGCTGGCTGTTCGACACGATGGATCAGCAGCTTTTCAATCTCGCGCGCCGGCCGGCGCTCGAAGAACTGTTGCGCGGCACATCGAGCGGCACCCAGGTCGATAGGTACGCTTCGTACGCCACGGCGATATTCATCGTTGGCTGGGCCACGGGGGGCCTTATGTTCGGCATCATGGGCGACCGCATTGGGCGGGCCAAGACGATGTTGCTGACGATATTGATCTACTCCGCATTCACCGGCCTGAGCGCGTTTTCGCGCGGCTGGCTCGACTTTGCGCTGTACCGGTTCTTGACCGGCCTGGGCGTCGGCGGCGAGTTCGCCGTCGGTGTCGCTCTGGTGGCCGAGGTGATGCCGGACTACGCCCGGTCGCATGCGCTCGGTTGGCTTCAGACGCTCTCGGCGGTCGGTAACATTACGGCGGCACTCATTAATATCAGTCTCGGCATCGCTGAGGGCGAGGGGGCGTTTGCCGACAGCGAGTGGAAGCCGTGGCGAATCATGTTCCTGATCGGCGCGCTGCCGGCGTTGCTCGCCGTCGTGATCCGTTCGCGCCTCAAGGAGCCGGAACGTTGGCGGCACGCAGTGGCTGAGGGCGAACCTAAGAAGGCCGGATCGCTCGCCGAGTTGTTCGGCGACCGACGCTGGCGCACCCACGCACTCATCGGCCTGGGCCTGGCCATTCCCGGCGTCGTCGGGCTGTGGGGCATTGGGTTCTTCAGCTTCGACTTCATCCGCACCGTGTTCCGCGAGACGTATCAGAAAGAGGGACTCAGCCCCGACGAGATCAGGGGCAAGCTGACCGTGTGGGTAGGCATCGTGTCGGTGCTGCAGAATCTGGGCGGCGCGCTGGGCATTTACGTGTTTAAGCACTTCACAAGTCAGGCAGGTCGTCGGCCAGCGTTCGCGGCCGCGTTCATTCTGGCGGCGCTGGCGACCGCCGCCACGTTCTGGTTCCTCGACAGTTTCTACGACGTCTTCTGGATGATCCCGATGATGGGCTTTTGCCAGCTCATGCTGTTCGGCGGCTATGCCATATACTTCCCGGAGTTGTTCCCGACTCGTCTGCGCAGCACGGGCACGTCGTTTTGTTACAACGTCGGTCGCTATGTCGCCGCGCTCGGCACGCTGACGATGGGGCAACTGATCGACACGGTGTTCGGCGGCTATTGCAAGACGACCTATGGCGATCAACTCGGTCAGATCATGGCCTGGCGCTACACCGGCGTGACAATGTGTGCGTTCTTCCTGGTCGGACTGCTTGTCTTGCCGTTTGCGCCCGAAACGAACGACAAGCCGCTGCCGGAATGACCCGCCCTATCGACCGCGTCGGCGGATAGAACCTTCGATCGCCACAATCGGGACGCACCGTTGGCCGAGACTCCGCGTACACGCGCGCGACTAAATGGCTTTGCGTGATTCTGGGAGTCCGCAGGGACAGTAGCCCGACGCGCCAGCGAGGGACCGGGCCTGATTTCTTGTGATTTCGCCATGTGCTCCCTCGCTGGCGCGTCGGGCTACTGTCCCAGAATCGTGCAAGGCTATTTAGAATCCCTGCCCTGTGAAGGCTGGCCGCGCGTCGCGGTTGGCGAGTTCCAGGCCGCACTCGAAGACCACGTCGAGGATCCGCTTCATCTTGTCGAACAGGATCGCGTGCACTTCGTCGGAGAGTTGGTGATAGTCCTTGTGCTCGCCGGTGCAGAAGAACGCGACCGGGACCCGATTGCGGGCGTAGTGGAAGTGATCGCTGCGCCCGAAGTAGTTGCGGGCGTCGGTCTCGTCGAGTCGCAGTCGGTCGCCCGTGGTCTTGACGATCAGCTCGCGCAGGTCGGCCGACGTGCGCGCGGCGCCGACGAGATAAACATGGTCGGCGTTCTCATCCTTGTCGCCGAAGTTGCGGCCGATCATGTCGATGTTGATGAGCGACGCGATCTTGGCGAGCGGCTTGGTGGGGTTGCGCACGTAGTAGTCCGAGCCGATCAGGCCGCGCTCCTCGCCGGCGTGCCAGATGAACAGCACCGAGCGTCGCGGGCGTTGTACGGCGGCGAACGCTTCGGCGAGCGTCAGGATGCCGACCGTGCCCGACCCGTCGTCGTCGGCCCCGTTGTAGATGCGGTCCTTTGGCTTCGCGTCGCCGCTCGCGGGCGGGCCGGCCGGCGGCGCCGGCAGCGGATGCAGGTGATCGTAGTGGGCGCTGAATGCGATGATCTCATCCTTCAGCACGGGGTCGGACCCTTCCAGAAACCCAAGCACATTCTGGGTGTAGATCTTCTCGAGCACATCGTGCTTGAAGGCGGTCTCGAACGATGCGTCGATCGGCGTGGGCTGAGGCTTTTGCGTCTCATCGATCTTGGCGCGAACGGCGGCCAGGTCGATGCCGAGCACGTCTTGCAGCCGAGCGGCGGCCTCGGCGGTCAGTTCGATGTTCGTGGGCTGGGTCGTATCGTGAAAATCAAAAACCGTCGACTCGCGGTCGAGGCTGGGCAATGCGCGCTGAAACGGGCTGGGCGCGCCGTCCTTCGCGGCCGAGTATTCCGGCGCCTTGATGGTGATCGACCCGACCGCGCCGCGCTCGCGGGCGATCAGGAACTTGCTGAGTGCGACCTTGACCGTGCGGTTGCCGAACTTGCGCTCGGCCTTGAAGGCGTCCTGGTTCATGCCTTTGGGGTAGCCGTCGAACACGACGACCAGCTTGTCCTTGACGTCGAGTCCCGCGTAGTCGTCGTAGCCGGCCTCTTGCGAAACGGCGCCGTAGCCAGCGAACGCCAACTTGCCTGTGGCGATCGACCCTGCGCCGAGGAAGTCGGTCCCGAGCCGAAACTCAACCGACTTGTCGCCCGCCTGAATTCGCACCAACGACTCCTTCGACGGCTTGCGGCGCGACATCGAGATGCGCTGATAGTACGAACCCTCGTCGCCCGCCGGCTGATAACCGTAGTACTCGAGGTGCGAGGCGATGTATCGGGCGGCCAGGTCGAGCCCGCGCGACGGCGTGCCGCGGCCTTCGAGTTCGTCGGAGGCGATGAAGCTCAGGTGCATCTTGAGCTTTTGCGTCGAGACGATGCGCCGTCCGGTCTCGATGTCGATCGCCCGGTTGCTGTTCGGCGCCTCGGATGCTGCCGCGACGAACCCGGCAACCACCAGCGACAAACTGCAGACTGCGGCGACGCGAACTAGTCGACGAAACATGGAGTGCTCCTTGGTCAAGTGGTGTGGATCAGTTCTTTCGGCCGGGCGATGGAGCGCGGACGGCTCGTCCGCGCCGAATCCTCCGTCAAACGGTGTGGATCAATTCTTTCAGCCGGGCGATGCTGGTTCGTGCCACGGCGTCGAGCGTTTCTTCGCTGCCGCCGCGGACGAACGGGGCGCACATCTCGAACCCGACCCAACCATCGTAGCCGCCGGCGCGCAGTCCGCCCAGGAACGCGCGATAGTCGATGAACCCATCGCCCAACGGCACCATCTGGTAGTACGGCTGCTCGGCCGAGTAACTCACGAGCGGTGGATGATACTTGAAACGCCGTCGCAACTGGTAGTCGGCGGTGGTCGTGAAGACCGTGTAGGGGGCCATGGTGCGAGCGGCAGCGGCCAGGTCGTCGCTGTGGATCGCCGCGGCCCATGCGTCGAAACACGCGCGGCAGTTTGGCCGGGCGACCTCGTCAATGAGATCGCGCAGCGCGAGGTAATGCGCGGCGTGGTCGTGATGGTTCTGGACGCCGATCGTCACGCCCAGTTCGGCCGCTCGGTCGGCCGCCTCGCGCAGCACCTTGATCACCCGCTCATGCAGCCGGGACGCCGGGTCGCCCGGCCGCTCGAACGCCGTGAACACACGAACCACCTTGGCTCCGAGGGCGGCGGCGATTTCGGCGAGCCTCGCGATGTAGAGGATTTCCTTTTCCGGATATGGGTTATCCGGGAAGTCCCAGCCCGCCCCGGCGTCGGTGTAGCCGGCAATGCAAGCCGCCGCGACATGATGCCGATCGAGTTCGCCGCGAAGCTGCTCGATTCGCCGCGGCACGAGATCGAGCACCGATCCGTGAGGCCGCTTGGCCATGAGCATGATTCCGTCGGCGCCGAATTCGCGCGCCTTCTCGATCACCCGCTCAATGGGCAACGTTGCCTGGCCGGGCCAGACGCCGCCGTAACTCACGGAATGCAGGGCAACACGCATGACCACTCACTTGGTTGGAGGTGTGTCGATTCTAGCCAACCGCGGTCAGGTCATCCACTGGCAGGGTGTGCTTCGGCCAATGCTGCCGTTAGAATTGCCGCCACGGTCGAATACATGGCGAAGGAGACGCGATCATGAGCGCAGGGTCGACGGTCGGATGCCCGAAGTGTGGGACGGTGTTGGACCCGCGCGGGGTTCGTCCAGGCCAGGTGGTACAGTGCGGGGCCTGCGGCACTCAGTTCCCACTGGACGACCCGCTCGCGCCGGCGGGCACGAGCGGCATGGCAGTGACGAGCTTCGTGCTCGGGCTGGCGTCGATCGTCGGACTTTGCCTGACCGGCGTGCCAGCGATCATCTTCGGCATGCTCGCTCTGGGCGACATCCGGCGCAGCGGCGGAGTACTGAAGGGGCACGGACTGGCGGTGACGGGCATCCTGATGGGCACCGTCTGTGGCGTGCTTTGCTTGCCGCCGATCGTCGGCGGTACGTACCTGGTGATGAACGCGGTGCAGAACATTAATCTGTCGGCCGATCCCGCCGATGTGGCCGAGGTCGCGTCGAGCATTGCCACGTACACCGTGCCCGAAGGGCTCGAACCGCTCGGCGGCGGAGGCATCTTCGGGTTCCGTGGCGTCATGTACATGGACGACAAGGAGAACCCGGGGACAATCTTGATGCTCATGCAATTCCCCGCGTGGATCGGCATGACGCCGGAACAGATGGAACAGCAGATGCGCGGGCAACTGCGCAACGCCGGTGGACAGGCCGTCGCGGCGCAGCAAACGCGGCAGTTTGAGGTCACCGTGCGCGGCGAACCGGTTCAGGTCACGACAACGTCGGGCGTTCAAGGCCAAGGCGGCGATGCGCAGCGTCAGTACATCGCCCTGCTTCCCGACGACGCGGGGCCGATCATGGTGATGCTGATCACTCTCGACCAGCCGAAACCGGCAGAAGAACCGGCCGGCCCCCCGAAACGGTTGAGCATGACCGAGGAACAGGTCAGAGAGTTCTTTGAGTCGTTCGAGTAGCTGTGAACCGCGCGGCCCGCGCTTGCATGATCTTTTCGGAACAGACCAAACCGGCCCTTGAGCGCCCGACACCCGCTGCCCAGAATGTCCGTGGTCGCAACAGGAGATCGCGAATGGCGAGCTCGGCTTTAGTCACCGACTCATCAACGGCAACGGTGGGAGACCTGCTTGCCGAGTTAGGCGGCATCTCCGCGCGACGAGTTCGCCTCCAACCATGGCCGGGAACCGCCACAGAAGACGACCTCCTGAAGATTCACGCTCGTGAGAAGCGACTGTTCGAGCTGGTGGACGGCACTCTGGTGGAGAAGCCCATGGGCTACCTGGAGTCATTCTTGGCCGGGGCATTGATTCAGGCGTTGCGGAACTTTCTGGACCGCCATGATCTGGGCATTGTCGCGGGCGAGTCGGGGATGTTGCGTCTCGGCCGCGGACTGGTACGCATCCCCGACGTCTCGTTCGTTTCGTGGTCGAAACTGCCGGGAAAGATGATCCCTCGTGAACCGATTCCCAATCTTGTGTCCGACCTCGCTGTCGAGGTGCTTAGCTCGACCAACACGTCGCGCGAGATGGCCCGCAAGCTGGACGAGTATTTCGACGCCGGCGTTCAATTGGTTTGGCTGGTTGATCCGGTCAGGCGGACGGTCAGGGTATTCGAGTCGCCCACGGAATCGGTTGTCCTTGGGGTTCGCGGTTCGCTCACCGGCGGCCGCGTGCTGCCCGGGTTTCGCCTGCCACTTCGAAAGCTGTTCGCTTCGCTAGGGCACTGATTCAGTTCCGGCAGTCGCCCGAGCCGTCGCCGTAATGGAAGTGGTAGTGGTGCGGGTACGGCGCGACCGAATGATACGCCCACGGGCTGGGTGCGGGTTGCGAGAGCCAGTAGCTCACGCCGGGATAGTGCACCAGGCCGTGGCCGCCTTCGCGCACGTAGTGTCCGCAGCCGTGGTTGTGGAACGGCCGTGGCTCATGACGGCAGCAATCTGTGGCGGACGCCGTGCCGGCGGGCGCGGCAAGAACGGCGATGCTGATGGCGGCACTTTGAACAAACGCAAGGAAGGCTGTTGGCATGGGTAGCTCCACCGATGGCTATTTCACGTCAAGTAACACCTAGGTCAGAACTGCCACGATGTCAAACGGCGCGGTGTGGAATTCCGCCGAACCGTTCGTTACATTAGGCCGCGCGTTTCGACCGAATGAGACGCGCACGGCACGAGCGGTTCAACAAGGCCCGTTCCCTGAGGTGTGTGGATGGCACAGGCGGTTTCTTCGACGGCACCGGGTTTCGGAGCCACGGCGCGACGCGATGCGTGGTGGCTCGGCCCGCTGGTCACGTTTCTGTTCCTAAGCGGCTTTCTGATCTACGCCCATTGGCGGCTGTTCGACGGCAGCATCAGCGGCAAGTACTACTTCGAGGTGCGCGAAG
The DNA here is from genome assembly GCA_036758585.1 of Planctomycetia bacterium. Taxonomy (GTDB): domain Bacteria; phylum Planctomycetota; class Planctomycetia; order JALXBF01; family JBGPMX01; genus DAIOWH01. The sequence goes on along the minus strand of DAIOWH010000034.1, from coordinate 18,239 downwards.
ACCGCGAGAGTTTCAGCGGCAAGGTCGTCGCGCCATACCTCGCGCCGTTTTACGCGCCGCTGCTGTACGACGAGCACAGCCCGCACGCGCTGATCCACAAGGCTCGGCCCGACTGGTGGCCGTTCCCGTTCTTCAGTTCGGCGATGTTGATCCTCGTCGGACCCGCGACGTTCCGGTTCACCTGCTACTACTATCGCAAGGCGTACTACCGATCGTTCTGGCTCGACCCGCCTGCCTGTGCGGTCGGCGAACCGCGCAAGAGCTATTGGGGCGAACGGTCGATGCCGCTCATCCTCCAAAACGTGCATCGCTACACGATGTACGTCGCCGTGCTGTTCCTGGTGCTGCTCTGGTGGGACGCGATTCAGGCGTTTTGGTGGCCAACCGACCGAGCTGGGAATCTTGGCGGCGGCCAGTTCGGCGTCGGACTGGGTACGATCGTCATGGTCGTAAACTGCCTGTTCCTGTCGTTCTACACGTTTGGGTGTCATTCATTCCGGCACCTGATCGGCGGCCGGTTGAACTGCTTCAGTTGCGTGGCCGCGAGCGGGGGCCGCGATGCGTCGCTGCGGCTGGGCTACAAGACATGGCGACTTAGCACGATGTTCAACGAACACCACATGCTCTGGGCGTGGGCGTCGTTGATGAGCGTCGGATTCACAGACTTCTACATCCGTCAGTGCGCGGCCGGCATCTGGACCGACCTCCGGATCTTGTGAGCGCAACGGCACGAGGAATTGGATGGCTGACTTTGAAACACACGAACACGACGTCTTGGTGATCGGCGCGGGCGGCGCCGGGCTGCGCGCGGCGATCGAGGCGTCGGCCCTGGGCTGTTCGGTCGGGCTGGTCTGCAAGTCGCTGCTCGGCAAGGCGCACACGGTGATGGCTGAAGGCGGCGTCGCGGCTGCACTGGCGAACGTCGACGAGCGCGACGGCTGGCGCGTACACTTCGCCGACACCATGCGCGGCGGGCAATACCTGAACAACTGGCGCATGGCCGAACTGCACGCGAAACAGGCCCCCGACCGAGTCCGCGAGCTGGAAAAGTGGGGGGCCGTTTTCGACCGCACCAAGGACGGCCGCATCCTGCAACGCAACTTCGGCGGCCACCGCTACCCGCGACTCGCCCACGTCGGCGACCGCACGGGGCTCGAGATGATCCGCACGCTCCAGGACCACGGCGTCCACCAGGGCATCAACGTCTACATGGAGTGTACGTGTGTCCGCCTCGTCATGGACGGCGGCCGGGTCAGCGGCGCGTTCGGCTACTATCGCGAGCGCGGCCGATTCGTTCTCTTCACCGCCAAGGCGATCGTGCTCGCCACCGGAGGAATCGGCCGAGCGTTTTCGATCACCAGCAACAGTTGGGAGTACACGGGCGACGGCCAGACGCTGGCTTACGACGTCGGCGCCGAGTTGATGGACATGGAGTTCGTGCAGTTCCACCCCACTGGCATGGTCTGGCCGCCGAGCGTCCGCGGGATTCTCGTGACCGAGGGGGTGCGCGGCGAAGGCGGCGTCTTGCGAAACAACAAGGGCGAGCGGTTCATGTTCCAGGACATACCCGAGAACTATCGCTCGTCCACTGCGGACAATGAAGAGGAAGGCTGGCGGTACACTCAGGGCGACAAGGCGGCCCGCCGCCCGCCCGAGCTGCTCACGCGCGACCACGTCGCCCGCTGCATTGTTCGCGAGGTGAAGGAAGGCCGTGGCAGTCCGCACGGCGGCGTGTTCCTGGACATCGCGTGGATCCAGGAGCGAATACCGGGCGCCGCCGAGCACATCAAGAAGAAACTGCCCAGCATGTATCACCAGTTCAAGGAGCTGGGCGACATCGACATCACGAAGGAGCCGATGGAAGTCGGGCCGACCACGCACTACATGATGGGCGGCGTGCGCGTCGACGGAGAGACGCAGATGTCGAACGTGCCCGGCCTGTTCGCCGCGGGCGAGGTGGCGGCCGGCTTACATGGTGCCAATCGCCTCGGGGGAAACTCCTTGTCCGATTTGCTCGTTTTCGGCCAACTCGCCGGCGAGTACGCCGCCAAGTTTGCCAAGGAGCACGGCCCGGTGCGCATCGATCAAGCCCAGGTCGACGCCGCCGCCCGCTGGGCGCTCGAACCGCTTGACCGCACCAGCGGCAGCGAGGCGCCGTATCAGATCCAGCAGGAACTTCAGACGATGATGCAGGACCTGGTCGGCATCGTCCGCCGCGAGGAAGAGATGCTGCGGGCGCTCGAGGGCATCAAGAAGCTCGTCGAGCGAACCAAGAACGTGCGGGCCGTCGGCAACCGCGAGTACAATCCCGGCTGGCATACGGCGCTCGATCTGCACAACCTGCTGGTCGTGTCTGAGGCGATCACGCGATCGGGCATCGAACGCAAAGAGAGCCGCGGCGCCCAGTTCCGCGACGACTACCCGACCAAGAGCAACGAGTACAGCAAGTTCAATATCGTCTGCCGCAAGGGACCCGACGGCGCGATGCAGATTTCGCGTCTGCCGATCCCCGAGATGCCGGCCGAGCTCAAGCAAGTGATCGAGGAAAACCAGTGAGAGCGATCGGGCTGGTTCACGAAAAGCGAAAGGACGAAGCCGTGGGAATGGTCCACGTTACAGTGACGTTGCGATCCACCGAGAAGAGCCGCCGCAAGTATGAGTCGCTCTTTCTTGTGGACACTGGAGCCACCGACTGCATGGCCCCCGGCTCGGCGCTGAAGCGAGCGGGCATCAAGCCACGCGGGAGGATGACGTACGAGTTGGCCGACGGGTCCACTATCGAATACGACTTCGGGTTAGCGGAGATTGAGTTCATGGGAGAAGTCACGTCGGGGCGCGTGATCTTCGGTCCCGACGCCTGCGGGCCGTTGCTCGGCGTCACCGCACTCGAGTCCGTCGGCATCACCGTGGATCCGGCGACACAGAAGCTCAAGCGGCTGCCGGCCGTTCCGCTCAAGCGGTTCGAGGCGGCCGAGATGGCGAGGGACATTGATGGCTCAAGCGACGTTTAGCATCTGGCGCGGCGATGCCGGCGGCGGCGAGTATCGGGAATACAAGACCGAGGTGACCGAGGGCATGGTCGTGCTCGACGCCGTGCACCAGATACAGGCCACGCAGGCCAACGACCTGGCCTGCCGCTGGAACTGCAAGGCGGGCAAGTGCGGCTCGTGCTCGGCCGAAATCAACGGCAAGCCGCGGCTCATGTGCATGACGCGCATGAACACCCTGCCAACCGACCAGCCGATCACGATTCAGCCGGTGAAGACGTTCCCGATCATCAAGGACCTGGTGACCGACGTGTCGTGGAACTTCCGCGTGAACAAGATGATCAAGCCGTTCAAGCCGCGGCCGCCCGAGCCGGACGGCACGTGGCGCATGGCCCAGGAGGAGGTCGATCGCGTGCAGGAGTTTCGCAAGTGCATCGAGTGCTTCCTGTGCCAGGACGTCTGTCACGTACTGCGCGACCACGACATGAAGGAGGGGCCAAGCATGTTCGGCGGGCCGCGGTTCATGGTGCGCGTAGCCAGTCTCGACATGCACCCGCTCGACACCGAGAACCGCCTGAAGATGCTCAAGGACGAACTGAACATCGGCTTGTGCAACATCACCAAGTGCTGCACCGAAGTGTGCCCGGAGCACATCAAGATCACCGACAACGCGATCATCCCGCTCAAGGAACGCGTCGTGGACGAGTTCTACGACCCGGTGACGCGGATGTTCCGCGTGCTGTTGGGCGGGCGCAGGTAGCCGGGCATGGTTCGCGAGCAACTCCAGTCATGAGCGACGAACTGCTGTACACGCCGCTTCGTTCCTGGCACGCCGCCCATGGCGCCAGGCTGGTGCCGTTCGGCGGTTGGGAAATGCCGGTGCAGTACACGTCGATCGTGGAGGAGCACACGGCGACCCGCACGGCGGCCGGGCTGTTCGACATCTCGCACATGGGCCGGATCAACTTCGTCGGACCCGGCGCGGCGACGCTGCTTGATCGACTACTCACCAACAGCGTCGCCACGCTGAAGCCGGGCCAGATTCGCTACGCGCTGGTGTGCAATGAACAAGGCGGCGTGCTCGACGATGTGTTGGTGTATCGTACGCCCGCGTCCGACCACACCGACCACATGCTGGTCGTCAACGCATCGAATCGGCCGAAGATTGTGCAGTGGATCGAGCGTCACCGCACGGCCGGCGACGGCGTCGAGGTGCGCGACATGACGCTCGAACTCGGCATGATCGCCGTGCAGGGGCCTCGCGCACTGGAGCTTGTCGCCCCGCTTGTGGACTTGCGTCGGCCAGGCGGCGCGCCGGACCCCACCGCGACGCTCGATGCGGTGCCGTACTACTACTTCGCCGGCGTCGGAACCTGCGGCTCGTGGGGCATTGTCAGCCGAACCGGCTACACCGGCGAGGACGGCGTCGAGCTGATCGTGCCCAGTGAAAAGGTCGCCGAGTTGTGGGAGAAGCTGAATGTTGCAGGCGGGCCGTACGGAGTGAGACCCTGCGGTCTCGGCGCCCGCGACACGCTGCGACTCGAAGCCGCGATGCCGCTCTACGGTCACGAGCTTGGCGAGGACACGAACCCGCTGGAGGCGGGCCTCGGCTGGGCCGTGAAGCTGGACAAGGGTGCGTTCATCGGCCGCGACGCACTCGCCGCCGCGCAGCAGGCCGGATTGAAGCGCCGCCGAGTCGGACTCGAACTCGAGGGCCGCCGACCGGCTCGCGAGGGTTACGCCGTTATCCACGCCGACCATGCGATTGGTCGAGTGACTAGCGGAACCTTCACGCCGACCCTGGCAAAGAGCATCGCGATGGCGTATGTTCCTGCCGAATTCGCGCAGCCCGGCACGCAACTCGCCGTCGATATTCGCGGCCAGCAGGTGGCCGCACGCGTGGTCAAGCTGCCGTTCTACAAGAGAAGAAAGGAGTGAGTGGTGAGTGCCGCGTGACGAGCAGTGCCGTTCGTGAACACCGCTCAACGCTGAACACTCAACCCTTCCGACATGGACCCCGCATCCTTGCGTTACGCGCAGTCGCACGAGTGGGTTGCCGTCGCCGGCGATATCGCCACCGTCGGAATAACCAGTTTCGCCGTCGAGCAACTCACGGACCTGGTGTACGTCGAGTTGCCGAAGATCGGTCGCCAACTGAAGGCCGGCGAGCCGTTCGGCGAGATCGAATCGGTCAAGGCGGTCAGCGACTTGTACGCGCCCGTCGCCGGCGAGGTCGTCGAGATCAACGGCACGCTCAAGTCCGACGCGATGAAGATCGCGGCCGATCCGTACGGCGCCGGCTGGCTGATCAAGCTCCGCGTCGCGTCCAACACCACGCTCGACCACCTACTTACGCTCGACCAATACCAAAAGCAGATTGCCGAGGAACAGCACTAAATAGCCTTGCACGATTCTGGGACAGTAGCCCGACGCGCCAGCGAGGGAGCACATGGCGAAATCACAAGAAATCAGGCCCGGTCCCTCGCTGGCGCGTCGGGCTACTGTCCCTGCGGACTCCCAGAATCACGCAAAGCCATTTAGAAAGCGCCGGCCACGGCAACCGCAATCCGTTCCTGTTACATTAGTCACCTATCGGCTTGTGTGAGCGACCCATGATGCACGTGCTTCGTCCGACTCGGCCGCGTCCGTTGCACGACACCTTCAGCAGAAAACCCGCGATGCCCGCCCCACACGAACACTCGGACCAGTTCGTCCATCGGCACCTCGGCCCCAGCCATGAGGACGTGCAGGTAATGCTCGACGCCCTGGGCGTCGGGTCGATTGACGAGCTGATCGACGCTACCGTCCCGACGTCGATTCGGCTGGGCCGACCGCTCAATACGCCCGCGGCTGCGAGCGAGCATGAACTGCTGGTCGAGTTGCAGGCGATCGCCGCCAAGAATCGAGTCTGGCGATCGTACATTGGCATGGGCTACCACGACTGCATCACGCCGCCAGTGATCTTGCGCAACATCCTGGAGAATCCCGCCTGGTACACGGCCTATACGCCCTACCAGGCCGAAATCTCACAGGGCCGACTCGAGGCGCTGCTCACCTATCAGACGATGCTGATCGAATTGACGGGCCTGGAGGTCGCCAATGCGTCGCTGCTCGACGAGGCCACTGCCGCGGCCGAGGCGATGGCGATGCTGTTTGCGATCGCTGAGCACGACCGCTCGCGAGCGTTCTTTGTTTCCGAGACGTGCCACCCGCAAACGATTGAAGTGATACGCACGCGAGCCGAACCGCTTGGCGTCGAAGTGGTCGTCGGCGACCATCGCGGCATCGACTGGAATCGCCCGTGGTTTGGCGCGATCGTGCAGTACCCCGCGACGGACGGGGCGATCTACGACTACCGATCGTTCTGTGAGCAATCGCACTCGCATGGTGCGCTGGTGGTCGCAGCGACCGATCTCTTGAGCCTCGCGGTCCTGACGCCGCCGGGCGAATGGGGCGCCGACGTGGCGATCGGCAGTGCCCAGCGGTTCGGCGTGCCACTCGGCTATGGCGGGCCGCACGCGGCGTTCTTTGCCACATGCAACGAGTACGTGCGGCGCATGCCCGGACGTATCATCGGCGTATCGCGCGATGCGCACGGCAACCCCGCGCTGCGAATGACTTTGCAAACTCGCGAGCAACACATTCGTCGCGAGAAGGCCACGTCGAACATCTGCACCGCCCAAGTGCTGCTCGCGGTCATCGCCGGCATGTACGCGGTCTATCACGGCCCACGCGGCATCCGCGCCATCGCCGAACGCGTCCACGGACTCACGTCGCAACTCGCCCGCGGGCTGCGGCAATTGAGCGTCGCCGTGCGACACGACGAGTTCTTCGACACCCTCTGCGTCAATGCGACGCCTCCAGAAATCGACGCGTGGACGACTGGCGCTGCCGCACGCCAAATCAACTTCCGTCGCATTGACGCGGGCACGCTCTCGATCGCGCTCGATGAGACCACGCAACCCGAAGACGTGTCGGACATCCTGGCCGTGTTCACTGATGAACCGCCCGGTAGGCCGCAAGATCGCGCCGCAACGGGGCCACATCGCACTCAGCATTCGGCACCGAGTACTCAGTACTCGGTACTTGACACTTCCTCATTTCGTCGCACCAGCCCATACCTCACGCACCCAGTCTTCCACCGCTATCACTCCGAGACCGAGATGCTGCGTTACATCAAGTCGCTGGAGAACCGCGACTTCTCGCTCGTCCACGGCATGATCCCGCTCGGATCGTGCACGATGAAGCTGAACGCGACGACCGAGATGATCCCCGTGACGTGGCCGCAGTTTGGCCGCATCCACCCGTTCGCTCCGATCGAGCAGGCGGCGGGTTACCGCGAAATCATCGACGACCTCGAGCGCTGGCTGGCTGAAGTCACCGGGCTGCCGGGCGTGTCGCTGCAGCCGAACGCCGGGTCTCAGGGAGAATACGCGGGCCTGCTGGTCATTCGCCGCTACCACGCCGGTCGCGGCCAAGGCCATCGCGATGTATGCCTGATTCCCGCATCGGCCCACGGCACGAATCCGGCCTCGGCCGTTATGGCGGGCTGCAGGGTCGTGGTCGTGGCGTGCGACGACAACGGCAACATCGACGTAGCCGACCTCGAAGCCAAGGCTCGGCAGCACGCGAGCGACCTTGCCGCGCTGATGGTAACTTATCCGTCGACCTACGGCGTGTTCGAGGAGGATATCCGCCACATCTGCGAGATCGTACACGCGCACGGCGGCCAGGTGTACATGGACGGTGCGAACATGAACGCACAGGTCGGCCTGTGCCGGCCGGGCGATTTCGGCGCGGACGTGGTGCACCTGAACCTGCACAAGACGTTCTGCATTCCGCACGGCGGCGGCGGGCCAGGCATGGGTCCGATCGCCGTGGCCGCCCACCTGGCCGATTTGCTGCCGACCCACCCAGTCGTGGCGACCGGCGGTCGTGGCGGCATCGGCGCCGTCTCAGCCGCGCCCTGGGGCAGCGCGAGCATTCTGCTCATCTCGTGGGCCTACATCAAACTCATGGGCCCCGGCGGACTCGCGGCCGCAACGAAGATCGCGATCCTCAGTGCCAACTACATCGCCCGACGTCTGAACGATCATTATCCGGTGCTCTATCGCGGCCGACAGGGCTGGGTCGGTCACGAGTGCATTCTCGACACGCGGCCGCTCAAGAAGTCGGCGGGCATCGAGGTCGAAGACATAGCCAAGCGGCTGATGGACTACGGTTTCCACGCCCCGACCATTTCGTTTCCCGTGCCGGGCGCCATGATGGTCGAGCCGACTGAGAGCGAGTCGAAGGCGGAACTCGATCGCTTTTGTGACGCGATGATCGCGATCCGCGGCGAGATCAAGGAGATCGAGGATGGCCGCACGATGAAGGACAACAACCTGCTGAAGAACGCGCCGCACACTGCGTTCGCCGTATGTGCCTCGCAATGGCTGCACCCCTACTCGCGCGAACGGGCCGGGTTCCCCACCGAGGCGACGCGCCGCGCGAAGTTCTGGCCGTCCGTCGGCCGTATCGACAACGCCTACGGCGACCGGAACATCATGTGTTCCTGTCCAACACCGGAGGAATAAGCTCCAAACTCCCGCACCAAATCACAGGGCGGCTCGTGCTCGGCGACGACGAGCGGCCGGATGCGACCGGGGTCGAGTTGGTTGTGCGGTCCTCGTGGTTAGAGTCTTACCTTGTGTGATGCGCGCGCCGTGCGCGCATCTTTGTAGGCTGGGTCGCCGTCGCGGTGACGCACGCTGGAGACTCGACCACGGCACCGCGCGACGGCGACCCAGCCTACGGTTATCTACTCTGCCGTTCCTGTGATTGGTTGGCGAATTCCAAGGCGCGTTGCCGGACGGGTTCACTGACGGTTGAATTCACTCGGATGTGCTCGATCCGGTCGGCGGGAGACAGCCGTTTGGCGGAGAGGAAATCCAACAGGCTGAGGGCCTCGCGGTCCATTCGCACGTCGGCGGTGAGCGGGCGGCCGTCCCAGAGTTTTACGGTGTGGTCGTCGCTGGCCGTGGCGACCCAGTGGCCATCAGGGCTAAAGGCGACGCTGCGCAGGCCTGCCCCGTGGCCCTCCAGGGTACACAACTGCTGCCCGCTCTCCGTGTCCCATAGCTTAGCCGTGCCGTCGAGTCCGGCCGTGGCGAGTTCGCGACCATCGGGACTGAACGCGACACAGTAGGCGATTTCGTTGTGACCAACCAGGGTGTGGATCACGCGGCCGCTGGCCGCGTCCCAGAGTCGGACGGTGTGATCGTGACTCGCAGATGCCAATCGGCGGCCGTCCGGGCTGAACGCAACGCAGTAGACCCAATGCTCGTGGCCCACGAAGGTGCGGAGCACTTGGCTGGTCGAAGTGTCCCAAACTTTCAGCGTGCGGTCGTCACTGGCCGACGCGAGCCGGCGCCCGTCCGGGCTGAAGGCAACGCTCTGCACGACGTCGGCGTGGCCTTTGAGTGTCTGCCGCAAGGCACCGCTCGCTGCGTCCCAGATCTTGATCGTGTGGTCTCGGCTGGCCGACGCTACGAGCCGGCCGTTCGGGCTGAAGGAGACACCGGCGACGGGTTTGGTGTGGCCGGCGAGTGTGGTTAGTTCCCGGCCGCTCGCGGCATCCCACAACTTGACGGTCGTGTCGTTGCTGGCCGAGGCCAGCCGCGTGCCGTCCGGACTGAACGCCACCAGATTCACGTCGTGCGTGTGCCCCTGAAGCAAGGCCAACTCCTGGCCGCTGCGCACATCCCACAACTTGATGGTGTGATCATCGCTGGCCGACGCCAACCGGCGGCTGTCTGGACTAAATGCCACGCTGTCCACCTTGGCGGCATGGCCGGCGCATGTCCGCGGCTCATGGCTGCGTGCAACCTCCCACAGCTTTACGGTCCCGTCGTCACTGGCTGACGCGATCACTCGGCCGTCCGGACTAAACGCCACGGCATTGATGCCCGTTTTGTGTCCGCGAATGACGCACAGTTCCTTACCGGTGTCCGCACTCCAAATCCGCACGGTTCGATCCACTGCACCCGAAGCGAGGCGCGATCCGTCCGGACTGAATGCGATGTGGGTTACCTCGCCCGTATGGCCTTCGAGTACGCTCAGCTCTGTTCCGCTTGCCGAGTCCCAAAACCGGATCGAGGGTCCACTTGTCGTGGCCAGTCGTTGACCATCGTGACTGAACGCGACGGCTTGGACGTAGTTGTCGTGCGGCAGTCGTCGCAATTCTCGGAACGTGGTCGCGTCCCAAATCCGTGCCATGCGCCCTTCGCCGCCGGCCCACGCCAACAACCGGCCGTCGGGACTGAAGACCACACGGACAGCCTGGATTTGCCACGATTGCAATTCTTGCTTCGTGCTCAGGTTCCAAAGGGTCGCCCTGCCATCGTGGGAGCGCGCCACCAGCCGAGAACTGTCGGGGCTGATCGCTATGAACGTCGCGCTATCGGAACCAGTCTGGACCTGCAGCAGTGGTTGAAATCGAGTGGTCTCCCAAACTTGCGTGGTTCCAGGCCGGTTAGCCACCAGCAGCCGCCCGTCGCTACTCCAAGCAACTCGCTGGCCGCCGTCGCGAAGCGTCTGAAGCAGTACACCCGTCGCAACGTCCCAGATGTGGATAGCAGTATGCGCTGGCCGCCGACTTCTCGGCGCGGGACGCAGATTCACAATGTCAGAGGTCCGAGTCCAGGGATGTTCTGGGGGCGGCCAATAATGCCGAACTCTACGCGGCGGTCTTTAAGGCGACTTGTGACCCAGCGGCGTTACGCCGCGCCGAAGAGATTCGGCACGACGGCGCCCTGGTGACTCTTGGGTTACTGGGTTGGGCAGTCGTCCGTCTCTCCCGGTCGTTGACACCTGCCGGTCTGGCCCTCACGGCCGCCATCGCCACGGCCCCGCTGGCAATTTCCGCGTTGAAGAACGCTGCCGTCGCACACCCCGAAGCTGTTCAGCAGATCAAGAACGACCTCGTGAGCATCCGGCGCAATTCGGCGGCATTTCTCGAGTGGATCCGATCCGCAATGGAAGAACGGAGCAGAAAGGCCTTTGAAGCATCGACGACGACGCTGCAGAGCTTTCAGATGACCGAACGCACGCCCCCAACTCCCAGGATCATCGTGGACCCGGTGAACGGCCTATTCACCTCGGAGGACGGGGACAAACGTGCGCAATTCTCGGTGCAACTCGGCAGTCGCGTCGCCGATGGTGAACAGATTGACGTGACTCTGACGGTGGACGACCCCACGGAGGCTCACGTAGTGCCCGACCGGATCAGCTTCATCGGCGGCGAGGGCTGGTTCGGTGCGCGCGAGGTCACTGTATTCGGCAAGGATGACTTGCTACGGGACGGAGATGTCCCGTTTGTCATCACCCTTGCCGCGACGAATGGCTACGCACCGCCAGTCACAGTTTCCGGCACCAACAAGCATGTGCCGATTGATCTCATTCTGGATCGCACGTCCGGACTCGAAACCGATGAATCGGGAAAGTCCGACAAATTCAAAGTCAAACTCAGCAGGCGGGTAAACACACCCGAGGGAACTTTCTTGGAAGTAAACTTGCGAAGTACCACTCCGTCCGAAGGAGACGTAATCTCTCCAGCCACATTACGATTCGACAAGGACAACTGGGACACTGAACAAGTGGTGCTAGTCCAAGGCAGGCCAGACTGCGTGGTCGATCCGGACGTTCCCTATCGAGTACAGTTGAGAAGTGAAACTGAGCTGCTAACAGAAGTGGCTGCCACTAATCGCAATGTACCAAACTGCGCTGCAGCGCGCGTCGATACGGCCATCGCAACTCTCCTGAGAGAGCCGACCGATTACGAGTTTCGCGGCAACGGCGCAGCCACCGGGCCAGTGGGCAGTGTTCTGCACATCCGGCGAACTGGAAGCGGCGGCGATCCGATACTAGATTGGGATTGTGGGTCGTGGACGACGCTTGAAGAGTTTTCGAACTATCCACGAGCCTGTGTGCGCGAAGAAGGCCAGCCTGACACGACAACGTGGACTTGGTATTCCCGGTCAGTCTTGCGAGTCGACGACGTCAATCTGGGCGATCTAGTGGCCGAGGTCAAGCTGTTCCTTGACGTCCTGGCCGAAGATCGTGAGCCGTTTTGAAGTGAAATGACACGTGGCGAGTCGGGGTGTCATCGGGGCGTGCGACGCACTTTGCGATTTCAATTCGTTTAACCCGCAGCCGCAGGCGAGGTCGTCCAGGACAACGAAAACCGTGCGCCACGCCAACCTCGCCTGCGCCTGCGGGTTAACGACCCCTTGCAAAGTGCGACGTGCGCCTGTGTCATCGAGTTCAGTGTGAAGCGTCTCGGCATGAAACAGTCGGGACACGCGTTCTCGATCCGGCGGAGGCGATGATCGTTGGCGTGGACCGGCGGCTCTACGTGTTTCGCACGACGTTGCATGTGACCGGCAACATTGGACATTGCAGTAGCGCTGTGTGTGGACCGGAGCGAAGCGCACGACCAAACAGGTTCTATGATGTTAGCCGACGCGGTACGTGGGTATAATACCGCAAACTTCAATGCTCACCTTTCGGAGCGTCCGATGGACACGAACTCGACAATTACCGCGACAACGCCGGTGCCATCCACGGCGGCCGGTCCAATGTTGCGGCCCGAAGATATTCCCTCGCTGGACGACATCAAGATCGACGACGGAGCACCCGTGGACGGAATTTATGCCGAGAAGCAAATGCGGCTGCTTGTGGAACCGCTCCAAAGCTCGTGGCCCGGACCCGGCGACGGGCGAGAATTCATTGACGCGCCCACTGACAACTTGGTCGCCAGTTTGTTTTCTGGGCGACAATGCCCGGCAGAGCCAAGACTTGCTCCATCGACACTTGCGATCGCACCGCGATAAAATCGACGCCGGGCATCGAACAACCCGTCTACGAACAGAGAAGAGGAACCCGTAGGAGACGATCATTCTACCTTCCCCGAATAGGGATGTACGCTTGAGTCGGATGAACTAATCCCAAGGAATCTCCAAACCTGGGATTTGGTGCTTGAAGCTTGGAGCTTCCTGAGGGTTGCCTCATGCATTTTTTTGAGCATCAGGACCTCACTGGTCCGATGAACATGGCCCTCGACGAGGTGCTCTGGCATGCAGCCGCCGAGGACGGGCCATACCTGCGGATCTATGGTTGGTGCGATCGGCCGTCCATCAGTCTAGGCTACTTCCAATCGTGCCGCGAGGTTCTCGATCGACCTGCCTGGCGGCATCTGCCGTTCGTTCGCCGCGTCACCGGCGGCGGGGCGCTGGTGCATGATCGAGACATGACCTACGCGCTCACGCTGCCCGCCCGCTTGGCTCCGCCGACGAGGTCGCTGTACGAACGAGTTCACCGCGCCGTGGCGGCCGCCTTGCGGGCAATGGGCGTGCCGTGCGAGCTTGCGCGAGGTGGAACAGGCGAGCCGACAGCCCGGCGAGCGGCCGGCGTGAGCCGGCCGGTTGAGACGCTGTGCTTTCAGCGCAACGATCGGTTTGCCGTGTGCGTGAAGGGCTTCAAAGTTCTGGGCAGCGCCCAGCGCCGCGACTCGGCGTCCGTGTTAATTCACGGCTCGCTGTTACTGGCCGCGTCTGCGCTCGCTCCAGAGGTTGTTGGACTCGTTGAGTTGGTGGGTCAAGAGTCGGAGCCACGTCGACTGAGGGCGGCCGTTACCGACGCAATCGCTGCGGAATTCGACTTGCAAATTCAGCCAGCTCACCCGCCAGGCGAGTTGCTTGACGACGCCCGACGACTCGTTGAGGCTAAGTACGGCAAACGCGAATGGAACCAATCAAAGTAGCCGGAAGTTCACTTCGCGTCTTTGGCGCTACGGGGCTTCGGAGCCGGTCCACTTCATCCACTCTCGGCCACGCGGGACCGGGCCCAGGTGCAGGAAGCTGAGTCGGTTCGTCTCTGGCCACCAGCGCAGGCTCGACCATCGCCATTGCTCCGCTCGATCCACCAACTCCGCTCGCAGCGGATTGCGTTCGATGTATCGCAACACGGTCAGTAGATGTGCGTCCTGCTCGATCGGAAACGCCTTGAATCGTCCTTGCCAGACGTGCCCGCTCGACCGGTAGTGCTTGTGATAACGCCGCACATGCGCCGTGAGCAGCCATTGCATCCAGCGGCTCAAATTGCCCGCACCGTGCGGCCACAGGGCGAGATGAAAATGATTCGGCATCAAGCAATACGCCAACACGCGCATGCGGAGTCGCTGGCAGGCGTCGCCGATCAGATCGACGAACGCTTGAAAATCGTCATCCTTGTGAAACACCGTGCCGCGTGCGTTGCCACGGTTGATCACGTGATAGCAGATTCCACCCGCCGAGGCTCGTGCTGTTCGTGGCATGCGAGCATGCTACGCCGCGGCCACCTTCCTTGCAACCGAAAAAGTAGAATGTCCCCTTTTCTTCGTCCTTCAACACCCACTCGTGAAAGGCGTGCGTCAGGTAGACGGAAACGCCTTTGGGGATTCCCTGCTTGTGATCCGGGCAGATGATGAGATAGCCTGGGGCCTTCAGGTTGAAGTTGATTGCAACTGCACCTTCTTCGGGGATGTCGGTCATGGTTTGCCTCCTGCCGAAGAGCCATATCGTCGGCCTCTTGCTTTTCCGCCTCACTTTCTCCATTCGATGAAATGTTCGCCGTATTCGACTACACGAAAAGAGGGAATGCCTTTCGTCGTGCAGAACGGTTGGGAGCATTCTTCGATAACGACAACGGCCATGCCCCCAAAGAACGGACACAGTGCCCTCCGTGTCTCCTCATTCTCAAGAAACGACAAAGTAGCCCCCAAGTCCCTGGCAAAGCCAGCTTCATTCGCCTTCGACTCGTCACGTTGTTGGGCGATGATGCACAGCCAGGGTTCTTGCAAGGTGAAGCCTTTGATTTCCCTGGCTAGGCGATTCTTCTGCCTGTCGTTGGCAAGGATCGAGCCGTAGTACAGGAGTTGAACCGTTGCCGCCGATACAAACTTGTCGCCCGCCATTTTGACTTCCGTGAAGAGGGGGCTTCCGCCCAGCGACATCAGCAGATCGACGGACTCCGTTCGTGGGTCGAAGCAGCAATTCCATTTCAAGGTGTCGGAGATGTTCAGAGGCTTGAGTTCATAGGCAAGGTAGTCAAGAGGGCGGCTAGTGCCGAGTGGGTTGCTGGGATTGTGCTGCATATAGTACCGCAGCCGGGCATCTCCTTTGTTGGGCAAGTCTTTGCCTCTTCCTGTGTTTTCGGTGCCGAAACCCCGCAACAGGGGAAGCCCGGCGTAGACTCTCTGCGATTCGGAAAAAGCAGATAATAGCTCCCCAGCGTAGTCTGAGAGCCGATCTCCGATCATCAGCCGAACACCGTTGTGAGGCAGCGAACGACGAAGTGAGAGCAGTTTGGTGTCCAGTGAAAGCTCCAGAGCGTTGCAGATTGCCAGGATGTCGGCTGAACGATGTTCGAGTGCATCCAGCACACGCCCCATTTCGGCCCCGTCTCTTGGTAGTTTCCCGACAGCCACGCAACCGTCTGCTACCGCCGTCGATGGAATCGCCTCGAAGATGACGTGGAAATTGTTGGCAAGCATATTCACGTCGTCGTAGCTGAGGACGAGGGTGCGGTCTGTCAGGGAAAATCCCGGCGAGTCGAGCTTCAACGAGCGTTTCTTGTTCTCTTCCTTTTTCCTCCAGGCTGCCGACCCATTGCTCTGGACGTTGACGCAGACCGAGGTAGTCAAACCGTCAACGGTGACGTTCAGCAGAAGGAACCGTTTTCCGAGCGAACGGTGCAGGAGAGCCGCCGCCGTTTCACCCGTTTGTGGACGAATGTGATTCACCTTCAGATGCTCCACCACTCTCGATCCTCGTGCAGTTCCACCTTGTTGAACAACGTCGCAAATCGCCCCCGATCCTCCAGATGAACCGGCACGGTGATGGCGTCGGCGAAGGCATTTCGCAACCGCCGCAGGTCCGCTACCGAAGCATGACCTGACGTGTGACAATGATGGAGCGGAAGCCCCCGCCTCTGCACCCATTCGACAAACTGCCGATTCCCTTCCCCCGCAACGTATCCGGGCCAAACCGAGCAAATCACGCAACCGTCCTTCAAGCAACCAGCGTCTTCCACGTCACGCACCATGCTGGGGCGAAACAGCATGACGGACCTGGAGGCTGCTTCCCCCAGTTTTTCCGGGTAGATGCGATACGGGTAGTAAGGCTTGGCAACGTCGAACGCCCCCTCGTTCTTGATCCGCCACTTTTGGCTCGCAGGCAGGAAGACACGAATCCCATTCCAATCTGCCTGCGGTAGACGCTGGTTGCCCGTCGCTCGCAGAATCTCGGCGGCGTACATGTCCACGATGAACTGCCGGTTCGCTCGCAAGCAGGCTTTGAAGATGGTCACGATCCGGTCGATGTTCTGACCCGAACACCAGACCAAAGGCATTCCCTTGGTCTGCTCGAAAATGTCAGCGAGGCGAGGCACAAGATCGTCCTCGGTGGGGAAGCTCTGGTCGTCTCGCCCAATGCAGGTTCCCTCCATCAAAAGCACGTCCACGTTTTTCGGTGGGTTGCCGACGAGCTTCTCGAACAAGCTGCTTTTTCTTCCGTGTGCCCGCAAGTCGCCGCTGTAGAAGAGCCGCTTGCCATCGGCTTCAACGAGGACGGCATAGGCGTCGTAGGCCGAATGATCCACGAGGAAAGGCGTGATCGTAAATGGTCCCAGGACAAGCGGCGTTCGATCTGCAAGGTGCCTCACGTTCTTCAGCTTGAGTCCGGTGGGCGAAAACAAGGCAGCGGCTTCGAGGATGGCTTCGGCAGCCTTGCCGATCAGGAAGGTGGTCTCTGCTGGTAGGCGGTGGGCGAGTCCGTAATGGTCTTGGTGCGGGTGCGAGATCACAACTCCCAGCAGCGAGGGATCGGGAGCCTCAAAGCCCCGGATCGGGTGCAGCGGAAATGCGTCGGGGTCGGGGGCATCAAGCGGTAGGCCAACGTCGAGAACGAGCCGTTGCCCTTGCGACTCGATCTCGACGCAGGTGCCGCCGATTTCTTTCGTGCCTCGGTGGATGCAGACCTTCATGATGCCGCCCTTGGATACGTGTTACCTTCAAAAGTAGCGTGACTCTGTTATTCGCTTGCATTCTCTGACAAGGCTAGACTTCACGGTTGCATACTGCATCAATCAAGTGGCGTAGTGCCTCCGGGGTCCGTACCGCAATCCTGAGTTCGTTCTGAGTGCCGTGTGGTGTTGATCGTTTCACCTTCAAGATTAACCTGCCATTTTCAGCCGTTGCCCATTGCCCACCAGCAGCATAATCGGTCTCGTAGGCCGTTTCCTTCCAATCGGTTGTCGCAGCCGCCATGATCGGAGTTGGGCTGTTGGCAGGAATCTCGATTGACGTGACAGCGATTCGTAGACTCTCAAGGTCCATGCCCGAAAACAGTGTGATCGTGATAAGCTGGAATTTGGACACGTCGCTTTCACGATGAACCCAAAGCGACAGGACACCGCCATTACTGGATGCCCAGACCCCGTTCACAAGCTGGCAAGATTCAAATTCGGTCATCGCCGCACCTAGGCACCGTCTGGAGAACGCTGCTTGATCGTCCACGAAACACAGTTCAAGACGCCGCCCATCTCGGCCAGTGTCCGGCACGGCACTTGTCGCACGGTGCAGCCGGGCAAGGCACGCCGCACGGAATCCACGGCGAGATCGTCTTCGGGCCTGTCGTATGCCGGGAGTACCAAGGCATTGCCGACCCGCAGGTAATTTATGTAGACGCCGACCGCCGATTGGAATTCGCCCTCGCCGCCGCTTGCTTGAAACAGCGGGATCGTCTCGACGGCCAACCCGGTATCCTCAAGTGCCTTCCGCAGCCTCGCTCCGTAGGCGGGGTCTGTGGCGGCGTAGTCGTTGACGAGAACTCGATCCTCGGCGACGAACCGCCCGACACCATCGGCGTGGCCGGTCTTCTCGTATGGCTCCTTCGGGATGATGATGCACTCGGCTCGAAATAGCTCTTCCAGCCGTTGACGCAAGCGAGGCCGAGCAAGGGTCGGGTTCTCCTTGTAAATCTTGTCCGTGAGGATGACCTTGGACCGGGATGCCACGACGTTGCCGCCGTCGAGGACTATCGGCTCCTTTCGGTAGTCCTTCATGAAGGAGAGGCGGCACTTGTCCGGTGGAGTCACGAGATGGTCGAAGCTGCTAAGTCCCAGATTCTCTGAGACGGAATCGACCGGTCAGTCTCGAATTCTCTGAGACGGTTA
>DAIOWH010000033.1:0-41593 GCA_036758585.1 Planctomycetia bacterium | reverse complement strand
CCCTCGCTGGCGCGTCGGGCTACTGTCCCAGAATCGTGCAAGGCTATTTAGGACTCTCAATCTTGACCATGACACTGACGTCTTGCGATGAACCTCATCATGATGGGCACCGGCGATTTCGCCGTGCCGACATTCCGCCGGCTGCTCGATCACGGCTACTCGGTGAGCTTGCTCGTCACGCAGCCCGACCGGCCGCAAGGTCGGCATCAGGAGCTGACGCCGGCGGCCATCAAGTCGCTGGCCGTCGAGCGCGGCGTGGCGGTGTTTCAGCCCGAGAGTATTAGCGCGCCCGAGTCGATCGCGCGCGTGGCGGCACTGCGGCCGGACCTGTTGGTGGTCGCAGCCTACGGGCAGATTCTGTCGGACGACCTGTTGCACGTGCCGCGTCGCGGCGGCGTCAATCTGCACGCGTCTCTGCTACCGAAGTACCGCGGCGCGGCGCCGATCAACTGGGCGATCTACCACGGCGAGACGTCGACGGGCGTCACTGTGATTCAGATGACTCCGCGCGTCGACGCTGGGGCGATCTTGCTGCATGCCGAGACAGCGATCGGGCCGGACGAAACCGCCGGCGAGCTAGAGACGCGACTTGCGGAACTTGGCGCGCCGCTCGTGAGTTCGGCGATCGACGCGCTGGCCGACGGGTCGCTTGCTGGCCGGCCGCAAGACCGCACAAAGGCCACCCGCGCACCGAAACTGAAGAAGGAGCACGGCCTGATCGATTGGTCGCGGCCCGCCGTCGCCGTTTGCAATCAGATCCGCGCGATGCAGCCGTGGCCAATGCCGTACACATTTCTGCATCGTGCCGACACTGCCGCACCGATTCGTTTGACCATCGAGCGAGCCCAGCCCGTCGGCGCATTACGCCGACCCTCCGACGCGACGCCGGGCGCCGCAGCCGCCCTCGACGCGACTCGCCTGCTCGTCTGGGCCGCCGACGCAGCCGTGGAACTCCACCAACTCAGGCCGGCCGGCAAGCGATCGATGTCGGCCACCGAGTTCCTGCGTGGCAACCCGCTGTCCCCGACCGATCGGTTCGGTCCAGACGTGCTGGCAAAGCCCGGCTGAGGCGTGTATGTTCGGCGTGGGCGTTCACGAAAGTTCCTTCTCCCCTCCCCCGACTGAGCGCAGGGTGAGGGGGCCTGGAATGAAGCTGCCTAAGGAACGGGGCCGAAATAACTTCCCGTTCACTCACAGTAGTCCGACGCGCAAGCGAGGTGATCTTCTTGCCGATTCCTCGCTCGCGCGTCGGGCTACTGTCCGCCCCAAAGCGGGAAGTTATTTCGGTCCCGTTGCTAAACCGAAGAACCCCTCACCCCAACCCTCTCCCCGCAGCGGGGAGAGGGAGAATGTTTGCTAGAGCGGCGGACAACGGACAAGTGGAGCATCCATCGTGCGACCGACCTACCTGATTCTGCTCGTGCTCTTTGCCGCATCCACCCACGGCCGGGCGGAACCGACCGACGAGCCGGGCGATGGTCCGCTCACGCCCGACCAAGCGCGGCAGTCGTTTCGGCTCGAGCCGGGACTGACCGTCGAACTGGTCGCAGCCGAGCCGCTGGTCGCCAGTCCCGTTGCTCTCGCGTTTGATGAGCGGGGTCGCCTGTTCGTGGCCGAGAATCGGGGCTATCCGACCGGTCCGGGCGAGGGACAGGCGCCCGCCGGCCGCATCGCGATGATCGAGGACACGGATGGCGACGGCCGCATGGATCGCCGCACGGAATTCGCCGACGACCTCACGTACCCCAACGGAGTGATGGCGTGGAACGGCGGACTCGTAGTGACGTGCGCCCCAGACGTTTTCTTCCTGCGCGACTCGGACGGAGACGGCAAGGCGGACCAGCGCACCGTGCTCTTCACCGGGTTCGCCACGACCGGCAGCACGCAACTGCGCGTCAGTCATCCGACGCTGTCGATCGACAACTGGATCTATCTGACGAGCGGGCTGAGCGGCGGGAAGGTGACGGCGCCCGAACTCGGCGATCGCGAACCAGTCGAACTGAAACGCACGGACTTCCGGTTCCGACCCGACCGATCGGCGTGGGAGGCGGCCGACGGCGGCTCGCAGTTCGGCCTGTCGTTCGACGACTTTGGGCGGCGGTTCATCTGCTACAACCGGGTTCAGGTGCAACACGTCGTGCTCGAATCCAAAACGCTGCGTCGCAATCCGCGGCTGGCGTTTTCGGAAACCGTGCAGAATTGTCCGGCCGACATGGCCGCCGAGCCGCTCAAAGGGCACGGCGCGGCCGCACGGCTGTTTCCGATCAGTCGGAACGTGACCACGGCCGATTCGCATGCAGGCACGTTCACCGCTGCGTGTGGCGTCACCGTGTTCCGCGGCACGGGTCTGCCGCCCGCCTACCACGGCGGCGCGTTCTCGTGCGATCCGACCGGGAACCTGATCCACTTTGACCAGCTGGAGCCGGCCGGCGCCACCTTCGCCGCACGCCGGGTGCGCGACGGGGTCGAGTTCCTGGCGAGCACCGACAACTGGTTCCGTCCCGTTTTTCTCTCGAACGGACCGGACGGGGCACTCTACGTGTGCGACATGTATCGCAAGACGATCGAGCATCCCGATTATCTTCCGGTCGAAATCCGCAAGCACACCGACTTCGAGAGCGGCAAGAACCTGGGCCGCATCTGGCGCGTGGTCCGTAGCGATCTCAAACCGTCCGACTGGCGCGATCGGCGTCGAGTGGCGCTGGCCGACGCTGCGACGCCGCAACTTGCCGCGATGCTGAGCCACGCCGACGGCTGGCGTCGTGACACGGCACACCGGCTGCTCTTCGAGCGGCGAGACAAGTCGGCGATCGAGCCACTGACGAGGCTCGTTGCCGGCGCGTCACCCGAGGCGGCTGTGTTGGCGTTGCGTCTGCTCGAATGCATCGATCGAGTCTCCGACGATCTGCTGGAACGAGCGCTCGGGCACACGGCCGCCGGCGTGCGCGAGAATGCGATCATGATCGCCGCAACCCGGCTTGGCTCTAGCTCGCGGTTGACGGAGCGAGTGTTGGCGCTGGCCGATGACCAGGACGCGCGTGTCCGATTCCAAGCGGCGATCGCTCTCGGGCCCCCGCCGGCCGATGCCTTGTCGGGTCCAGACTCAGCGCGGCCGGCCGGCGCGGCTGCTTCCGCTGATGCGAGGCGCATCGCAGCCTTAGCCCGAATCGCAGCCCGTGACGGGCACGACCGCTGGCTGCGCGCGGCCGTGTTCAGTTCGCTCGCCGATAGCGAACTTGCGTTTCTGGCATCGCTGCGAACTCTGCCGCGTTGCTCGCCCCTATCGCCCGATTTCCTGGGCGAACTCGGTCGCCTGCTGGGGGCCAGCCAGCCGAAGGATTCATGGCCGGACCTCGTGAGCCAGATGGTCGCGGCCGGGCCGCCCGCGCCGTTTGAAGAACAAGCGGCACTGCTGCGGGGGCTTGCCGACGCGATGCGCTCGCGCGGTGCGCTCGGGGAATCAGAGAACATCTTCGCGTCGGTCGTCGGCGACTCGCCGGAGCGGGCCGACGCCCGGCGGCGGCTTGCTTCGCTGTTCCGCGACGCCGATCGCATCGCCGCCGACGGTTCGTCGCCGCTCGAGCGGCGCAGCGCGGCGGTAGCCCTTCTGGCCACGGCCGACTTTGGCTCCGCCGGCGGCACGCTGCTGCGATTGGTCGAGCCGGGCCAACCGAACGTGATTCAGTCTGCCGCTGTCCGGGGTCTGGGGTTGATGCGCGACGACCGCGTGGCCGCCTCGTTGCTGGAGTCCGCGCGATTCGCGAGCTACACGCCGGCGTTGCGCGACGAGGTACTGGCCGCAGTGATTTCGCACTCACACCACGTGAGCGGCCTGTTGACGGCGATCGAGCAGGGTGCGGTACCTGTGGGCGCTGTGGACTCGCTGCGCCGCCGGCAACTGACGCAACACCGAGACGCCGCGGTGCGTTCACGGGCCGAGAAACTGTTCGGGGCCGTCGCGGCCGATCGAGCGAAGGTCTACGACGAGCACAGGGAGGTCGTCGGCTGGAAGGCGGACTCGGCCAACGGGCGAGCGGTGTTTCGTCGCGAGTGTGCTTCGTGCCACCGCCTCGACCGCGAGGGATTCGCCGTTGGGCCGGACCTGTTTGGGATCCGCAACCAACCGAAGGAGTCGATCCTGATGCACATCCTGGCGCCCGACCATGAGATCACGCAGGGGTTCACTGCGTACACGCTCGCCACCAAAGACGGCCGCGTGCTGACCGGGCTGATCGGGTCGGAAACTCCGACGAGCGTCACGCTCAAACAGGCGCTCGGCAAAGAAGAGACTGTGCTGCGAGCGGACATCGAGGAACTGCTCGCGAGCAAGAACTCGCTGATGCCGCAGGGGATCGAGGCCAAGATCGCCAAACAGGAGTTCGCCGACCTGCTCGCGTACCTCAAGGGGGAGGGAGTCGATCAGAACGCGCGGGCGGTGCCGGAACCTCAGTAGATGTTCAGGGCTTGGGGATTGACCGGTACGGCGTCCGACGCTTCGACGCGCTGGCGGGCGTCGCGCAGTTCGTCGCGATTGATGCCGAGGGCTTTGAGGACGGGCCGGACCACGTCGCGCACATAGATGCGGTCGTCGAAAATGTTCATGTCGCGGATCAGTTGATCGCGCACGTCCCAGTCGGGAATGATGTCCTGCGCCGGCATGCGGAACGTCTTGATCACGTGGTTCACGGTCTCGAGGACCTTGTCGCGGTCCTGGTCCATGTGAATGAGCACGCCATTCTTGAAGAACTCGAAGTGGCCGACCTCGTCGCGGGCGAGCAGGGCCAGCACCTTGTCGAGCGCCGGGTCTTTGGACTCCTCCGCCACTTTGCGAAGCCCCTGATAGTTGAGCTTGGTGGCATACTCCTGAAACACCGTGTAGACGATCATGGCCAGCGGCGTCTCGTACGGCAGCATCCACTCGCGCGAGAGGATTTCCTCCTCGAAGTTGCGAATGTCTTCATCCGTGCGCGCTCCAGACCTCACCAGCCACATCTCCAGGGCCAGCGAGTGCTTCGATTCCTCGTAGCCCCAGTTCGCTTGAAACCACGCGCGGCCGCGACTCTTGCGGATCAGGTGCAGGATCTTCGACGTGTAGTCGGGCAGATAGAGTTCGACCGCCATGTACGCTTCCATCACCTTGGTGACGAGCGGGTCGGGCTGGCGGCTGATCTGGTCCCAAGGAATATCGTTAAGCAGGTTCCAGCGGCGGTGCGCCTCGGCCTTGTGGAAATACTCGAGGTACAGGTCGTAGAAGCGGTTTTCGAGGGTTGCGGACACCGAAACTCCTGTGGTGCTGCTGAACTCAGCGGCTCAATGGTGCGGTGGGGATCATGAACTACAAGACTGCAAGACACGGCCCCGATGGCTGTGTGCAGCAGGGCCAGTAGTTTCCAGAAGCATGACGCAAAAAGCAAGCGCGGCAACGCGGAATGGTCCCGAAGGGACTTAAGGTATGCCGAGTCTACGACGCACGCCGCTTGCAGAAGCTGGCGTGAGTCGCACGTCTTGCGGTTCGCGCGAACCGGACCGACTAGACCTGGAACGAAGTCCCGCAACCGCAGCTCTTCGTGGCGTTCGGGTTGTTGAACGTGAAGCCACGTTTCTCCAGACCTTCGTAGAAGTCGACTTCGGTGCCGTTCAGATACAGAGCGCTACGCTTGTCGACGGCGATCTTCACGCCATGAGCTTCAGTGATTTCATCCTGTTCGGGGCTGGCCTCGTTGTCGAACCCAAGCGCGTACTGAAACCCGCTGCAGCCGCCGCCCTGAACGCCCATGCGGAGCACCACCGTTGCCGGCAGCTTCTGCTCGTCGATTATCTTCTTCACTTCTTTCGCCGCCTTCTCAGTGAGCAAGACTGCCATGAGTCGTAAACTCCTTTCGATCGTTTCGGTTTGCCACTTCCGGCTACCAGAATAATCCGAACTCAGTCGCGAGAACAGCCTGGTTTCCTCATCGGGTTCAATCACGACCTACGGCCGGTCTCGTTCTGGACTCCCACACGGCGCTCATTCGGCGCAAGCGACCGACCGCTTCGGCAACGCAACCGATCGTGTAGTCGACCTCCTCTTCGGTGTTGAACCGACCCAGCCCGAAGCGAATGCTCGCATGGGCAAGATCGTCTGAAAGCCCTATCGCCTTGAGCACATAGCTCGGTTCGGGGCTGGCCGACGTGCAAGCCGATCCGGAACTGACGGCGACGTCCTTCATGCTCATGAGCAGGGCCTCGCCCTCGACATAGGCGAAGCTCATGTTCAGGTTTCCGGGCAGACGTAACGCCGGATGGCCGTTGAGCGTGACCTCATCGATCTGCGCTTCGAGTCCATTGCGCAAACGATCTCGCAGCGCCGCAAGGCGTCGAGCTTCGTCGTCCATCTCGGCGACGCACAGTTCAGAGGCGCGACCGAGCCCGACGGCCAAGGGTACGGCGACTGTGCCGCTGCGCATGTTGCGTTCATGGCCTCCGCCGTCGAACAACGGACTCAACCGCACCGGCGGCCGACGCCGCACGTACAACACGCCGACGCCCTTTGGTCCATACATCTTGTGGGCAGACAGGCTCAGGAGGTCGACGTTCATCGCGTTCACATCGACCGGCACTCGGCCGACGGCCTGCGTCGCATCGGTGTGGAACGGCACCCCTCGCTCGCGAGCGATCCGCCCGATCTCGGCGACCGGCGCGATCGTGCCGATTTCGTTGTTGGCGGCCATGATCGAGATCAGGATCGTTTGGTCGTTGATCGCTCGACGGACATCGGCGGGATCGACGAGCCCGCAGCGATCGATCGGCACGAACGTGACGTCGAAGCCTTCGCGAGCCAGTCGCTTGCACGGGTCGAGCACGGCGTGGTGTTCGGTGCCGGCCGTGATGATGTGGTTGCCTCGCTTGCGTGCCATCGCCGCAACGCCCTTGATCGCAAGGTTGTCGCTTTCGGTTGCCCCGCTGGTGAAGATGATCTCTTTGGCCTCAGCGCCGATCAGCCGAGCGACGTGCTCGCGAGCGCGGTCGCAGGCGGCGGCGGCCCGGCGCCCGAACTCGTGCGTAGTGCTGGCCGCGTTGCCAAACTCCTCGCCGAAGAACGGCAGCATGGCGTCGAGCACCCGCGGGTCAACGCGGGTCGTCGAGTGGTTGTCCATGTAGATAGGTAGCTGAGGCATACCGCCCAATCTTACAAGCCGACTGGCGATTCTTACAATCTGGTCGCTAGCTGGCGAGTCCAACGTGTGCCGGCCGCAAGCGGCTACCTGTCATTGAGTTGCGCCCGACGATGGGCTTAGTCGTGGCACCGGCTGAAATCTCGCAAGCCGTATCGCGTGGGAGCTCGCTGTAGCCGACACATCTTCACAACATCAAACGCATCATCGACAAAGGCGGAATCTTTGATGCTCGACTGCCGATGTTGGAATCGTGGCACCGAAGGTGCATTTCGCGGACACTGCAAGGCGGTCGAAACGGGCGGGAACGGACTCCGTCCCGCAAGATGCACATGGAAACCGGGGGGCAAGGATGTCCTACACGAAACAGGAATCGTTGGTCGAGTTCGACGGGTGGAGTCGTACCTACGACGCTAGCATCCTTCAGCGGATCCTCTTTGTTCCGTCGCACGACTATCTCATGAGTGCCATCTCGGACGGCGAGCAGCGGCCAGTGAGGGCGCTTGATATCGGCTGTGGCACCGGCGTGTTCGCTCGGCGAATGGCCGCGACCTACCGCGATGCCGAGGTCTGGGGCGTCGATTTTTCCGGCCAAATGGTCGGACAGGCGGCGGCCCGTACATCGGGGTCGGCACCGACGATTCGTTATGTTCAGGCCGACAGCGAATCACTGCCGCTCGCAAGCAACTCGTTCGACGTGATTACTTGCTCCAACAGTTTTCATCACTATCCGAACCAGGCGGCGGCGGTGCACGAGATGTACCGCGTGCTGCGGCCGGGCGGCCGGCTGCTGATTATCGACGGCTACCGCGACCGGCTTTGGGGGCGATTCATCTTCGATGTCTGCGTCGTAGCGATGGAGGGCGAAGTGCACCACGCATCGGCGCGGCGGTTCCGCGAGTTGTTCCATGGTGCGGGCTTCACGAGCGTACGCCAGCAGGCAAGACTCGGGCTTGCGCCGTTTCTGTTGACCAGTGGCACAGCACACAAGGGCAGCGCGATGAGCATGCCGACGACCCAGTCGCCGCGCATCGCCGCCTGACGCCGGCGACCGACGAGACCGATACCCAGACGGCTTCGTAGTTCGCCGCTGCACAAGTGCAGGGCCGGCACGGCCTCTCCCCCGTGCCGCCCTGCTCAATACGACCATTCCAACCCGTCGAGGGGCATTCACCCGGCTGTGTGTGACTGCCCTTTTTTTGTTTCATTGACTCGTTTCAGCGGGCCAGATACGTTCCGCGTCGACATTGCCCGCCGCTCAAAGCAAGGAGGCGAGACCCCAATGCGACTGAGTGTTGTCGTGCCGCTATTCAATGAAGCCGAGAACCTGACGCCGCTCTACGACCGGCTCTCGGCAACGATGGAGCGCATCGCGTGCGACTACGAGCTAATCTTTGTGGACGACGGTAGCAGCGACGATTCGCTTCGTGTCCTGGAACAACTGGCCGAGCGCGACGACCGCGTGAAGTTCCTGAGCCTGACGCGGAACTTCGGCCACGAGGCGGCGTCGACAGCCGGTCTGGACGTGGCCGACGGAGACGCCGTCGTGCTGATGGACGCGGACCTGCAAGATCCTCCGGAGCTGATCGACGAAATGCTGGAACGGTGGGTACAAGGGTTCGACGTGGTTTACGCCCGCCGCTCGCGGCGCGAGGGCGAGTCAACGTTCAAACGGGTGGCGGCGTTCTTGTTCTATCGGCTGATGCGCCGCGCGTCCGCGCTCGACCTGCCGCTCGACACAGGCGACTTTCGACTGATGGACCGCCGCGTCGTTGAGTCGTTTCGTCAGTTGCCCGAACGGCAACGGTTCGTACGCGGGCTACTGACATGGCTGGGGTTTCGGCAAACGGCAGTCGACTACGTGCGGCCCGCGCGTTATGCCGGCGCCGGCAAGTACAGCGTCTGGAGCTTGGTCAGACTCGGTCTCGATGCGGTGCTCGGCTTCTCGGTCGTGCCGCTGCGAGCCGTCGCCGCGTTTGGACTGGTCTCGGTCGTGGGCGCCACGTTGTTTGCCGCTGCCGTGTTCGGCCGCAGCGTATTGCTCGGCGCGGCGATCGCGGACGGCACGCTGACCCAACTCTGCATTGCACTGTTCAGTGGCGTGCAACTCGTGACGCTCGGGGTTCTCGGCGAATACATCGGGCGAATCCATGGCGAGGTGCAGCGCCGGCCGCTCTACCTGGTGGACCGCCAGCGCGGTTGGTCGTCACGGGCGGCGGGTCGGCGAATTGACGATGGTCGCGAGCGGCGGCCCCAGGTGGGCTCGCGCCGCCGCGCTGCACTGACCGAAGCCGACTTGCCAAGGGTGTTGGCCTCGTAGTGATCTCGCACCCACGAGTACTGAGTACCGAGTACTAATCACCGAGTAGTTGAGTCACTGAGTCGTCGAGTACCGAATACGACTGACTCAGTGAGACGGCTCAACCGCCGAGCAGCCGGCGTATGCCGGTCACGTCCTTCAACACATGATCGGGCTTCTGCATCGGGTCGCGCACGGACCGCAATTGGTTTCGCGTCGTGGCGCCCGACATTACGAGCACCGAAAACACACCGGCCTGACGACCACACTGAATGTCGGTGTCCAGGCGATCGCCGACGATCAGTACCTCGCGCGGCGTGCAACCGGCTGCATCGAGCGCGATCTTCATCGCGAGCGGCTGCGGCTTGCCAACAACAATGTCCGGCTGCCTGCCCACGGCGGTCGAGATCGCGGCGACGATCGTTCCCGCCCCAGGTTGAAAACCGTCTTCGACAGGGAACGTCGGGTCCTGGTTGGTCGCGATGAACAAGGCCCCGTCGGCCATGATCGCTCGCTGGGCACGGGCGAGTTTCTTGTAGGTGAGTCCGCGGTCGATGCCGGCGATGACAAACTGCGGCTTGCGCGGGTCGCGCGGCGATCGAGTGAGTGTCGCCCGCACACCCACGGCCCTGAATTCTTCCGGAATCCCTGCGCCGCCGACGACGAAGACATGCGGCTCGCGCACGCGGAACTGCGGAAACAGCGGCTTCGACTGGCACTGTTGGAAATACCGCGCCGTCAAGTAGCCGGATGTGATGATCTCTGAGCGATGAATGTGGAATCCCATGCGACGGAGCCGCGCCGCATACTTGCCGCGAGCAGTCGACGAGTTGTTCGTCAACACGAACAGCCGTCGGCCCGAACAGCGGACCCAGTCGACCAAGTCAACCGCTCCGGGGTGCGGAGTCTTCCCGTGAATCAACACGCCGTCGGCGTCAAAGATGAGCGTACGAATCTTGGATGCGTCTAGTCGGACAGTCATTCAGTCGCTCCACGTAGTGCGCCATAGAGTGTACGGCCGGCAGTTTTGACACAAGGGGTTGTAAGGATTTCTCGCTGTATCGTCCGGCGGCCGCGCCATCCGGCTTTCAACCGAGCATCAGCCGTTGCGAGTAGCCGACTTACGAAGAAAACGATGTGTGCGCGAAGGCGGCGGCGGCACGGTACGGCGGTTGCTTTTGAGTGCAGCGACTCAAGTGAGACGGCAAAGCGTGAATCCGAGATGACTCGTCTCGGCGGAATCCTCCGTTCCCTTCCCCACGTTGGCCGGAAGCACGACCTGGCCTGTGCTTCCGGCCCTCTTTATGCGCGCTGGCCAAGATGCGGCGCGGTCGATCGGCCTGAGTCAAATCGTCGCCGCGATGGTTGGCTGATCCGACGCGAAACCGCGGATGCGTTCCCAGACTTCCTGGCGATGCACGACAACATCGTCCGGCGCTGCAATGCCGATGCGGACCTTGTCTCCGCGAATGTCGACGATGCGCAGGACGATGTCCAAAGAGGGGATGACGATTTCTTCTCCGATCTTGCGAGAGAGGACCAGCATGCAAAGACTCCTTTCTTTGGTTTGCCGCGACGCCAATGGCCGTCGCATGTTCATTGTCCACAACGGACAGGCGATTCTCTGTTCCGGCCCCACCCGTTGGCCCTAGTCTCAGGCCATTATTCGGCTTCGGCCGAAGCGGGTGACCAAGTCGAATGTCGCAGGTGCTCCACCTCGTGACGGGTAATCAGCGCCTTGACGGCGTGCAGTCGGTACCACTCATCCGGCCCGATGCCCGGGCCACGTCGTGCTTTTTCCAAACGCCGTTTCTCGTCGAGCAACTGCTCGAACGAGAGGTGACCGAGACGGTCCATCAGTCCGGCGACCGGCCGTGTATGTGAGGCGGTTAGCGTAAGAGGCTCATCCATCAGTGTGTCGTGCTCTTTGCGTTTCATTGAGTCCTCGATCCTCCAACTCTGATCGCCCAAAGACTCACGTGAGCCCGGCCGACCAGTGTTTTCATTAGTGTTGTTCGCTCGCGGTTGAGCGATCTAGTACTCGCTACGATAGAGGGCCGCTTGAGTTCAGACTTGCCCAGCCCAAACAGTTGGGGACAAGCCTGCGCTTTGTGGAGGGATCTTGCGGTGGGTTTCAGCCGATTTCTACCAGCGCGCCTCTCAGCGTTTTAGGCGCAAGATAATAGGGGTCTGGCGAGCGATCGTCAAGAGGTCTACGGTATCAAGCCTGTTCGGTGACGAGAACGCGAGCACAACTGAAGTAGCATCAATAAGTTATGCATCCGCCGGTTCAGGTTTCTCACTCTGCCACATGCCCGCGCAGCGTTGAGGTTCCATGGCGTTCCGTATCGGCGTCCACAGCGTGGCACCCGATCGGGTGGTCTGCGCGGCTATACCTCACCTTGCCTGGAAGCCGCAAGCGCGGGAGACTCTTGCCGACACGACATTATTCGCGGAGGGCAGCTCTCATGATCGGAAGCCAACACCGTTACTCGACACTCGCTGGCTTGCTGGTGGCATGTGCGGGGTGCAGCACCGGCGCGGAAACCGATCTGGCGGTCAGCGAACTCGGACAGAAGACGGCGGGCCTAGAGGCCACAGACGAGTTGTCGGTGGTCGGCCAACTGCGATCGCGCGAGCATACGATCATCATCTACGCTGGGGCGACCGAACCGCGGTTCACCGTCCAGGGAAAAGACGGCACAGTGATCGCCGCAGCGCTCACTGGCGACGAGATGCGCGAGCGTCACCCGGCCATCTACCAGACCTACAGATCTACGTTCGCCCGGAACAACCATTTTCTCGACGCAGGCGTTGACGCATCCGCCAGACCGCCCCAGTTTCCGTCCGGCCCGCTGGTGGATTACAACGATTTGCCCGCGCGCCGGTGATCGACGACGGATGACGACCGAGACACCTCAACGACGCGGCTGGTCATCGTTCCACGGCGGGCACTCGCACTATGTCGATGGATCGGGCACGGTGCGCGAATTGGCGGCCGCGGCGGCCGAGCGAGGCTTCATCGCGTTCGGGTTCACCGAACACTTCACGATGCCGCCGCACCGCGAGTTCAGTCCCGACGGGAAACGCGCCGAGAAGTACGGCCGCTCCGACTGGATCGAGCAGTACATCGCCGAAGTCCAGGCGGCCCAGCGCGAGCACGCCGACAAGCTAACGATCTTGCTCGGCGCGGAGCTCGAGTTCCTGCGCGGGGCGGAACAGTGGACCAAGGCTCGCATCGGTTGCTGGCCCTTTCAGTATTTCGTCGGGTCGGTGCATCACGTGAACTTCGACGGCGTGGACTACGCGATCGACTGGGACCGCCCGCGTGTCGACGGCGCCATTGCCGCTGCTGGATCGCCCGAACGACTGTACTTGCATTACTACGATCACGTGCTCAACCTGCTCGACTGGCGGCTCGCCAGCATCGTCGGTCACATCGACTTGGTGAAGATCCACCTGCGGCCCGACGAACAGGTCGACACGCCGGCAATTCGCGCGAAGGTGAGCGGCGTGCTGGAAACCATGCGCGACCGCGGTGTGGCGATCGACGTCAACTGCCGCGGCCTCATCAAGCCGTGCAAGGCGATCTATCCGGCCGACTGGATTCTCGAGGAGGCGTGCCGCATCGGCGTAGCCGTCACGCTCGGCGACGATTCGCACGGCCCCGAGCAGGTCGGTGCCCGGCTGGAACATGGAGTCGCCGCGCTGCGTCGCGCGGGCTACCACCAGATGTGGCTCGTGAGGCCCGGCGCATCGTTGGAACCGACGGAACTGCCTGGATGATAGGCTGATCGCCCATCAGCCGTGGGGCACGTTCCCGTCGTGGTCATGGAGGACCAATGCGACTGAGCATGCTGCACCAGATCGATCTGTGGCTCGTCGCCGCGGCGCTTTGTCTCGTCGTGCTCGGCTTGGCGGCGATCGATGTCGCGACCGAGTCGACGCCGGAATCTCAGTTCGTCGCGCGACAACTGGTCTGGGCGGCGATTGGGTTTGTCGCGATGTGCCTGGCAGCCTGGCCCAGCTACCGTCTCTTCGGCGATCTGGCCTACGCCGCGTTCGCTGTATGCTTGGGGCTGCTTGTCGTGATCTTCTGGACCGAGCCGGTGAATGGGGCGCAGCGTTGGTTACGGGCCGGGCCTATCGGCGTGCAACCGTCTGAGCTGGCAAAACTGGCGTTCGTGCTGGCGCTTGCCCGGTATCTCGGCCGCGGCGCGGGGCCATGGGGCTGGACGCGGCTCGCGGTATGCGTGGCCATGGCAGTGCTGCCGATGCTATTGGTGTTGAAGCAGCCCGACCTGGGCACGGCGTTGGTGTTCGTCCCGGTGCTCGGTGCGATGCTGTTCGTGGCCGACGTGCCGCGCCGCCACCTGGCCGTGCTGGCCGCCGCCGGATTGATTGCGACGCCGCTGCTCTGGATGACCATGACGCCGGTTCAGCGATCGCGTGTGAGCGGCTTCCTTGAGCAGCGCGACACCGGACCGCGGCCCACCGATCACGGTTATCAACTCTATCAGTCGAAGCTTATGGTCGCCCTCGGCGGAACGCTCGGCACGGACGACGCCATCGAGCAACACGTCCCGTTCGACCACACCGATTTCATCTTCAGTGTTGTGGCTGGCCGCTGGGGTCTAGCGGGCGTCACTGCGTTGTTGGTTCTGTTTGCGGTGCTGCTCGGCCGCGGCATTTGCGTGGCGGGCCGCGCCGCCGAGCCACTGGCCCGTCTCGTCGCCGTCGGCGTCGTCGCACTGCTCGCCGCTCAGACGATCATCAACATGGCCATGACCGTCGGACTCGCGCCCGTCACCGGCCTGACGCTGCCGCTAGTGAGCTACGGCGGATCGAGTCTACTGACCAGTTTCATCGCGGTCGGCATGTTGCTGGGCATCGAGCGACGTACACGCGAGGTTCCTGTCTAACCCGTCCGGACCAGGCGCCGCCATCGCGGCGGGTGAACGCACCTGTGCAAGCGGCCACTTGCAGCACACCGGTTCGACTCGTCATACTCTGGGGGTCGCAATGTGGGGTGTGTACCGGGCAGGAGCAGGACAGTGGCCGACCAGTCTTCCAATCCCCTCATCCATCAGGGATCACTTTCCAACGACGACCTCGTGCGCTGGGTACGTCGCGAGCGGCTGGCCACGAAAGAGGAACTGCAACACTGCCTCGACGTCTTTGCGAAGCAACAGGCCGGACCCAACCCACAAACGCTGCTCAGTATCTTGATGGCAGAAGCGGCAATCACGCCGAACCAGGCGCGCCGCGTGGTGCGTGAGTCGAGCGGATCGAACAATCAGATTCCCGGCTATCAGCTTCTGGAGCGGGTGGGACAGGGATCGATGGGCGTCGTGTACAAGGCGAAACAACTGAGCATGAACCGCGTCGTGGCCATCAAGGTCCTGGCTCCACGATTTGCACAGAACCGTGAGTTCATCGAGCGGTTCCAGCGCGAGGCCCGCCTGGCGGCGCAACTCGCGTGCGGCAACGTTGTGCAGGCGATCGATGTCGGCGAGGTCGATGGCATCCACTTCTTCATCATGGAGTTCGTCGACGGTGTGACGGTGCAGTACGAACTCGAGCGCCCGCGCGTCTTCGAGGAGCGCGACGCACTGGAGATCGGCGTGCAAGTCGCCCAGGCGCTCGACCACGCATCGAAGCGCGGTCTGGTGCACCGCGACGTCAAGCCGGCGAACATCCTGCTGGCCAAGGACGGCACGGCGAAGCTCGCCGACTTGGGCCTCGCGCGCATGACATCCGACGTGGACATGATCCGCAGCGAGGCTGGCCGCAGCGTCGGCACGGCGTACTACATCTCGCCGGAACAGGTCCGCGGTGTCGACGATGTCGACGTGCGCAGCGACATCTACTCGTTGGGGGCCACGCTCTTTCACATGACCACCGGCCGGCCGGCGTTTCCCGGCACGACCATCGCCGAACAGCTTCGCAGTCACCTGAAGGATCCGCTGATCGAACCCCACTACGTGCGTTCAGATCTGTCCAAGGGTTTCGGCGAGTTGATTGGCTACATGATGGGCAAGGAGCGGTCGCACCGCTACCAGCGGCCAATGGACTTGGTGAGTGACATGAAGAGCGTCCTGAAGCGCGGCGCGCCGTTCATCGCGCGCGAGACGATTCCGAGGCCGATGAGGTGACGAGCCTGGGCTACCGATTCAGGCGGGCCTTAGCCCGAATCCCTAGCGAGGGAGCTGGGGCGAGCTGAGCATTCGTGCGACAGTTCCCTCGCTGGCGCTTCGGGTTTGTTTGCAGAATCGCGCATTGTCGCTTACGCGATCGGCCGGAGAATACTTCCCAGGCGAGCCGGGGGGCGTTAGCCGGCGCGAGCCCCCGGACCTGCGTCGTTGTCCGGGGGCTAACACCCACCGGATCGCCTGGGTTGAAAAGCTTCATTGGCCGTTCGCCTTACGGGCGTTCGCGCGCCCTACGCAGCGCCTCGACGTAGGGGTCCGGCAGTCGTTCGTTCGTCCACCAGCGCGGCTGTTCGGTGTAGACCCAGACGTAGGCGTCGCTCGTGAGCAGAGCAGAACGGACCGCCGACTCGAACTCGGCCGGCGTGAAATGATTCCGTGAAAAGTCTTCCGTGTCCCAGGCGATCTTGCGCCAGTTGTAGTCCATCCAGACGCCGAATCCGGCGCGTACGAAGCGGCGGTACCTTTCGGCGTCGGCGCTCCACGCGGCGGATTCTCGGCGGATGCTGTTGTAGGCGCTGGTGAATTGTTCGGAGCGCTTGTACGGGTACGACTGCTCCCAAGCGTCGACGATCATGGCACGGTCCGGGCAGGCGTCGAGCAGTCCGTCGAGGAAGTCGGCGAGCAAGCCGTAGTGCGCTTCGGAGCGGTCGGTCGCCGTACCTGAGGGCTGCGTGATCGAGTAGCCAAACGTGAGCAGGATGGTGATGTCGGGGAACGCCTTGCCGACGGCCTTCATCCATTCGCGGCCGCGGGTCCGGACCTTCGCCTGGTAGTCGGCGAATGATCTCGACTCGCGGTGCGGTTGCTTTCGGTAGTCGAACAGTGCCGAGTTGTACTGCTCGACGTCGAACATGAACCCGCGCGTGCGGCCGTCGCTTGCGATCTCGGCGGCGACTTGGAAGTTGTTCAGCACCACGGACCAGGCCGCGTCGTCGAACCAATCCACCGTGCCGGGCGTGACGTTCACGCGGAGGAACCGGTCGGCGAGGCGGCGGAACGGCGTGGCGTTCAGATCTGCAATCGCCTGCTCGAACTCGGCGCGCTCGAACCGGCGGCCGCCCCACATTTCCCAAACGAAGTTGCCCCCCTTCGAGCTGGTCGCGTGAAAGACGAGCCCGTCGAACGGCAACCGCTCCATTCGCTCGATGTTCTCGCGCATGAACTTCGTGTCCGGCTCGTCCCAGCCCCACTCGATGATCCGCTTGCCGCGCAGCCGATCGACGACGAACGCAGGCGGCTCGGGCCGCGGATCGCCGTCCGCGACCTTGGCGAACCCCAGGAAGTACGACTCCTTCATCAACGTCACTTCTTCGACGAATCGGAATCCGGCCGCGACGATTTCGTTCGTGAACGTCTGTTGGCCGGCCCGCACGTGGCCAAGCACCCAATCTGAGCTCACGTCGTCGATGCGGTCGAACTCGACGAGCACCAACTGCCCGTTCGGCCGCAGCGCCCGGTGGATCGACCGCATGGTCTTCTGCGGAAACTCGAAGTGGTGATAGGTGTCGCAGATGAACGCCACGTCGATCGAATCGGGCGGCAACTCAACCGAGTCGGGCCGGCACACGACGCCGGTCACGTTCTTCAGGCCCGATTCCGCGGCGGTCTTGTCGATGTGGTCGATGAAGTTCTTGGCGATGTCCACCGCATAGACTCGCCCGCGCGGCCCGACCCGCGCCGCGAACAATCGCGTGAACAGCCCCGTGCCCGCGCCGATGTCGGCCACGGTGCTTCCCGGCTTGAGCTTGCACGCAGCGACGATCGCCGCTCGTTCATCAAATATCTCACGCCCTTCGCGCTCGAACCGGTCGACGAACTCCGCCGGATTCGGGTCCTCAAACGACTTGTTCACGCCCGGCCGAACGCTCTTTTCCTGAGCGAGCGAGGCAGGCACAGGCAGAACCAGCATCACTGCCGCGGCCGCGATGACCGGCGAGATCAGACGCAACCCAAGTGGATTCCTCATGGGTGAAGCCCTCGATGGAACGCGATTTTGAACGGGTTACAGGTGTGGTGCAAGTCGGCAAGTCGGAGGCGCCTTGAGTACGCAGGGTCATCATGCATCCGCCATGAATGTCGCCAGACATGAGCATGATCCACGATTTGCCAAGGAGCGGCCAACGACGCATGATGCTGCTCTATGATTTCATCCGCGGAAGAATACGAGTTGGCGAAGGAGGAACTGGACCATCTAGAGCAGTGGCTGTCGCGGTTGCAACGCGAGCAGCCCGCACCGAGCCACGGCGTCAGCAAGGCCGGCATCTGCAAGATGATCGCGCGACTGCAAGAAGAGTTGGCAGTCTACGAGTAAGTCAGGAAGTGAAATCGGCGAAGTAGGGCGCGGCTCCAGGCGCGACTGCAATCATCCCCGCGGACTTGAGTTACCTGGCATCGACCAGCGATACCACCACCTTCTTGCCGAGTGCTTCGGCGTAGCGCAGCACGGTGTCGATCGTGTAGTTCGTACGCTTGCCGGTTTCGAGCTTGGAGATTACGGAGCGGTCGATGTCAGTCAGCTCTTGGACGTCGGAGAGACTGAGGCCCTGTTGTTCACGGCATTTCTTCAGTTCGGTGAACACGCGGTCCAATTCGGCCGCCTGTTCAAGCTTTGCTCGGGCACGGGCGATGATTTCAGGCCTTTCCCGCTCGAGTTGGTCGCGCAGTTGGCGGACGCGGGCCGCTTCTTCCGTGGTGAGACGGCGGCCCGTTGAGACGTGCTTGTATCTTTGGTTCATGACAACTCCTCTCCATCGAGGTCGTAGGCGGTGACGGGTTTCACGGAAACCTCATCGATCTGTTCGTAAACCACGGCAATGCGTCGGCCGGTCGAGGTGACGCCAATGGCGATCGGCCGGCCCGAGCTGCGGCTGGCTTCCGTGGCAAGCGGCTCGGCCAACACCTCGGCCGCCTCATCCTTTGTGACACCGTGGTCCGCGAGATGGACGACGTTGCCCTCAGGATCATCGTCCAGGTCCCAGATAATCTCCACGTACGGCATTATCGGCTCCGACTGTGGACTTATCTTACCATAGCGCGGAGCGATGCGAACAGTGCGGAGGAGGTGGGTCTCTCCTACTCGTCAGTGTAGACGCGCGTGCTCTCTTCTTTGGTCACGGACGACTCGAGTTGGTCGCAGTGCATGGAGACGCGGAAGCGGAGGTCGCCGGGTCGTTCGCCGCGCACGCGGACGGTGTAGAGGGCGTCGGAACGAACGGCAAGTTGCGGGAGCGGCTCGAAGACTACCTCCTGGCCGCGGATTTCGTAGCCGACCGGACCACTGCCCTTCGTCGGGCGCAGGCCGCGCGACGTGGTCGCCTGAATCACGATGTTCGTCGCCGCCTCGGAGCCGCGGTTCACCACGCGAATCTCGTAGGTCGTTTCGCCGCCGGCCTCGATCGGGTCCTCGGCGTCCGTTACGGACACTGAGATTGCCGCGATTCCCTCGACCACCGTGGCCGCCTCGGCCTCGGCGCGAAGTCCGCCCTCGGCCGTGGCCACCACTTGCGAAACGAATTCACCTGGCGCGGTTGGCCGAACAGTCAGCGACAGCTTCCGTTGCTCGCCTGCATCTAGTTCAGAGAATGCCCAGCGCACGGTCTTCTTGTCGGAACTCAGTCGTCCGCCGTCGCTCGCCTCGACGAGCACGACGCCGGCCGGCAACTCATCGACCACCTCGACGCGCCCCGCCGGCGCCGAACCCGGGTTGCTCACGACGATCGAATACGTGGCCGGCCGTTCGATGTAGCGTTGCTTCGGACCGGTCTTCTGCACGGCGAGTTGCGGCTCGCGCACGTGGACGGTGAATTCCTTGGTCTCGCGCAACCCACCGTCGGCCGTCACCTGGACATAGCTTGTCTGGTCGCCCGCCTTGGTCGCGGCAAGCACCAGTTGCACTTCGCGCGACTCGCCCGGGGCAAGCGTGCCCACGTCGTACTCGATCTCATCGCCCGCCGGGTGTTCCATGCCGGCCGGCACCAGGTCGCGAATCAGCACGCCAGTGGCCGGGCCGGTGCCGGGGTTCGTGACCTTGAGCGCTAGCGTTATCTCGTCGCCGGCGACTGCCTGCGAGTTGCCGGTCACGGCCAACTGCAGTCGCGGCTTGGTGACGACGGCCTCGGCCGAGGTGATCGCGGTCGCGGTCACCATCGCATGGCAGCGCAGCGGGCCTTCGCCGGTCGGCTTGAGTCGCAACTGAATGCGCTGTTCGGCCCCGGCCTCGAGGCGATCGAACGACCAGGCGATCGTGTCGGACTCGGCGGCCGGCTCGGGCGTGGCGGAAATGAAATCGGCGGATGCCGGCAGTTCCGCCTCGACGCGGACGTTCTCGGCCGGGCCTTCGCCGCGGTTGCGGGCGATCAGCTCGAAGTTCACCGGCAGGCCAAACGAGGCGGTCGCCGGCGCGTGAACCTCGATCGAAACGTTCGCCGCGTGCACGGCCGACTGTCGCGTGCTGCGAATCGGCAGTTCGTCGTCGTGCGGCGCGGGCTGAGTTCCCGACGCCGTGCGGATCGGCGGTTCGGTCGGCCGCGTCGGCTTGGCCGACGGCGTACGCGGCTTGGTCCGACCCTGCTGAGCCAACGCGGTGTTGGCCCCGGTCAGTGCGATCGCGACGAGGAAGAGAATGAACCGCTTGCCGTTTCTTGGCATGACTGATCCTCCGGCCCGACCGCTGCGCCGTGCTGAGATTCACGTTCGACCGTGCTGCGTCCGCGCCACAGGGGCGGCTGCTGCCGATCCTGGCCATTTTCGGGTCCGCGGCGGCTCGAGACTGATCGGGGCAGGGTCAATAGCAGAAATGGGCAAATGTGTAAAGGCCACTTGACCGCGGCCATCGTCGGCCACGACACTATCCCCACTACGGTGTTCGATGTGGGGCGAGCTTCCAGCCTGCCCTTGGGGCTATGGAAACATGGCAGGCAGGCTGGGAGCCTGCCCCACGGCTCGCGACGAAATTCCCACCTTCGAGTACCCAAGGAGTCTTGATGACTGCGGCGCCAATCTCGTTTCCGGGTGAAGATCGGTCCAATGCCGTTCGACGCGCGATCGCGGAGCATGAGCCGCGGGCGCTGCGGACGTTCACGCCCACGCAAGCCGTGCTCGCCAAGAGCGCGGGCATCTTTCATTGGACGCCCGAAGGCCGGCGACTCTACGACTATTCGTCGGGCGTGCTGGTGGCCAACTTGGGCCACAATCCGCGCCCGTGGCTGAACCGATTCGCGGAGTATCTTGGTTGGACGAACTTGCTCGGCTCGGACGGACCGGCGTACGTCGAGGCTGTGCCGCTGACCGCGTACAACGCAATCACCGAGATCGAGGCGGATGCGAGTCGCCGGCTGGTGGAGCTGATGCAGTCGGCCCGCGGCGGGTCGCGCATGCAGCAGGTGCTCTGGGCGGCCAGCGGATCCGAGGCCGTCCAGAAGGCGCTCTGGGCCGCACTGCACCGCGACCACCAGCGCGACATCATCCTGGCAACCCGCGATGGCTTTCACGGCAAGAAGGGCCTCGCCGGCGCGTGTACCGGAAACGAACAATCGCCGGATCGCGACGAGCGCGTGAAGTTCATCGGCTTTCCGAAGAACGAGTGCATGGATGTATCGCTGCGCGGCCGGCCGTTCAACGCCGCGCCGTACCGACGGGAACTCGACGCGCTCCGGACCGAGTTCGGTCGCCGCATCAACTGCCTGATCACCGAACCGTACCTCGGCGGCGCTGGGTCGTTCCATCCGCCGGCCGAGTACCTGCAACTGCTCGAGACGTTCTGCCGCGCGCACGACGTTGTGTTCATCCTCGATGAGGTGCAGGCAAACTTCGGCCGCACCGGATCGCTCTTCGCGTATGAGACGTACGGCGTGCAGCCAGACGTCGTCGTGCTCGGCAAGGGCCTAGCCAACGGCGGCGCGGTGTCGGCAGCGGTCGGCCGCGCGGAGCTGTTCGCCAGCCTCGACTACGGCGAAGGGTCTGACACGTTCAGCGCCAACCCGATCGCGTGCGCGGCGGTGCTCGCGACGCTCGACATCTTCGAGGCCAACGACATCATCGGCCACACGCGGCGCGTCGCAAAGATCGTCGAGGGGGGTCTGGAGCGGCTCAAGCAACTGCCGTTCGTCCGGCACGTGCGCGGCGAGGGCATGGTCTGGGGCGTCGAGATGTGCGATTTCGCCGGGCGCAGCGGCAACGAGTGGGCGGTCGAGTGCGTGCGCGCCGCGTACGTCGGCGAACCGGGCGGCGACGGCATTCACCTGCTCGGTCCGCTCGCCGGCAAGGTCATCCGCATCAGCCCGCCGCTGGTGATCACCGAAACCGAGGCGACCGAGTCGCTTGACCTGATGTTCCGTCTCTTCCAGTCGCTCGTGCCACGCACGCCGACCAGGCCGCCGGCCGATCGCAAGACGGCCGCGGCGGTCGCGTAGTTCATCGAGCAGCAACCAGGAGTGAAAGACATGTCCACGAGAATCCGTGTCGCTCTTTGTCTTGTCGCCGGCGCGTGGGCGATCGGCGTCGCGTCGTTTTCCGTTGCCGCCGACGATGACGCAGGCTTCAAGAGCCTGTTCAACGGCAAGGACCTGGCTGGCTGGGACGGCAATCCGAAATTCTGGTCGGTAAAGGACGGCGTCATCACCGGCCAAACCACGGCCGAGAATCCGACCCGCGGCAACACGTTCCTGATCTGGCGGCTCGGGTCGGTCGATGACTTTGAGCTGCGCTTGTCGTATCGCATCGTCGGCGGCAACTCGGGCATTCAATACCGCAGCACCGACCACGGCAACTGGGTCGTGGGCGGTTACCAGGCCGACTTCGAGGCGGGCCAGACCTACTCGGGAATCCTCTACGAAGAACGGGGCCGCGGCATCCTGGCCCAGCGCGGCGAACAGGTGACGATCGGTTCGGACGGACAGAAGAAGGCGACCAAGATCGCCGACACGGCCGAGCTGCAAGCGAACATCAAGGCCGAGGACTGGAACGACTACGTCATCACCGCGAGCGGCAACCATCTCGTCCACAGGATCAACGGCCGCGTCACCGCCGACGTGACGGATGAACAGGTGGAAAAACGGGCCGCCGCCGGCGTCCTCGCACTGCAACTGCACGCGGGTCCGCCGATGACTGTGCAGTTCAAGAACATCCGCATCAAGCGCACGAAGCTCGAGTCGGCCAAGAAGATTGTGCTGGTCGCGGGCACGCCCAGTCACGGACCGAAAGACCACGAGTTCAACGCCGGCGTGCTGCTGCTCAAGAAGTGTCTCGATGCGACGCCGGGCGTGCTGGCCGCCGCGTACTTGAACGGCTGGCCCAAGGACGCGACCGCGTTCGACAACGCCGACTCGATACTACTGTATATGGACGGCGGCGGCGGCCACCCGCTCATCCAAGGCGACCGGCTGAAGGAAATCGGTGCGCTGATGGACCGCGGCGTCGGGCTGGCGTGCTGCCACTACGCGGTGGAGATACCTGCCGAGCGTGGCGGGCCGGAACTGCTCAAGTGGATCGGCGGCTACTACGAACGGCCGTACTCGATCAATCCGCACTGGACGGCGGACTTCAAGGACCTGCCGGACCACCCGATCACGCGCGGCGTGCGGCCGTTCACGATCCTCGATGAATGGTATTACAACATGCGGTTCCCGGACGACATGAAGAACGTCAAGTCTATTCTGGTCGCGACGCCGCCCGACAACACGCGCAACGAGGCCGCGCGCAAGTTTCCCGGCCGCGCCGAGGTTGTGGCCTGGGCCGCCGAGCGACCCGACGGCGGCCGCGGCTTTGGGTTCACGGGCGGGCACAAGCACATGAACTGGGGCGACGACAACTTCCGCAAGCTCGTGCTGAACGCCCTGGTCTGGACCGCCAAGGCCGAAGTGCCTCCGGCCGGCGTCGCATCGAGAATCGCGCCCGAGGAACTCGAAAAGAACCTCGACCCCAAGGGCAAGTGATCGCCGCGTTAAGGAGTGAACGCAAGGTCGCCAAGGCCCAAGGACGCAAAGGAATGAACGGGCTTACCCGCTGGGCGTCTTCGCGTTTTCTCTTGGCTGGTTACCCGGCTTCGCCGCCGTCTTGATCTGTTTCGTCGGGTTCAGATAGTATCGTTCGCGTTGCTGAGGTTCCGAGGCGATGGAGGCGTACGGGCATGGTCCGTCTCAGCGTCTACCGGGAAGCAGAGAAGGAGATCGAAGTTCACCGCTGGGTCGAGAGCGAACAGGCCGGCCGAGACCTCGGCGTCGACGCGGAGGTCGGGTGGAGCAAGAGCTACTGGCTGCGATTCTACCGGCACCGCTTTGTCCGACACCTGCGCGGCGAGGCGATGTTCGAGGAATTCGACCTGCACTCGTTCGGCATCGTCAACGGCCGCCTGACCGCCGACCGTGTGTTGCTCGACAGCGTCCTGGACCACATCGGCAACGGCGACGAGAACCTCACGATCATCCTCTGGGCGCAGAGCCAGTCGCTGCCGATGGAGCAAGTGATTGAGATCCTTGAGGCGGTCAACATCAACAGCCAGAAGCTCGCACCACCCCGCTGAGTTCCGCACGTGTCTACCTTCCCGCTGAGACTAGGCGCTGTTTCGCAATTCGACCGGGCGCACGCGGGCCGCGTGCGCCACAATACCGGACGATCAGTCCAAATCGCTTGCCTCGCGCTCGCTGTGAGTCTGCTTGCCGGGTCGCCGACGTCGGCTCAGGAGCAGTCAGACGCCGCCACGCGGCAGTATGCCGTCGCCGTCGGGCTGCAGAACCGCAAACTGTACGACCTCGCCGGCGAAGAGTGGGAGAAGTTCCTCAAGCAGTTCCCAACCGACGCGCGGCAAGACAAGGCGAAACACTATCTCGGCACCTGTTACCTGCAGGCCGGCAAGCCGGATCAGGCGATCACGCTCTTAGCCGAGGTCGCGGCCAAGTATCCCA
Source organism: Planctomycetia bacterium (assembly GCA_036758585.1). GTDB lineage: Bacteria > Planctomycetota > Planctomycetia > JALXBF01 > JBGPMX01 > DAIOWH01. The sequence continues at coordinate 17,028 of DAIOWH010000033.1, read as the reverse complement.
AGCTCGAACTACTCGACGCCACGTACCTGAACCTCGGCGTCGCCCATTACCAACGCGCTCAGAAGTCGGGCAAGGCCGAAGACTACGCGCGGGCCAAGACGGCGTTCGCCACGCTGGCCGAAAAGTTCCCCAAGAGCGAGCACCTGCCAAGGGCGCTCTTCTACCGCGGCGAGGCCGATCACCATCAGGGCAAGTCGGCCGAGGCGTTGGCCAGCTACTCCGAACTGATCCAGAAGTATCCGCAGCACGAACTCGCGGCCGACGCGCTGTACGCGCTCGGCGTCGGTCAGGAAACGCTCAAGCAACTCGACGCGGCGGCGACGTCATTCGCCGGCTTCCTGCAGAAACATCCGCAGCACCGGTTCGCGACCGAGGTGCGCATGCGACTGGGCGAGGCGCGGTTCGAACAGAAAAAGTACGCCGAGGCGGCCAAGCTGTTTGGCCAGGCGAGCGGCGACGCCGAGTTCAACCTCGCCGATTTCGCGCTGCTGCGCCAGGCGCGATGCTCGTATGAACTCGGTCAGTTCGCCGACGCGGCCGAACAGTATTGGAACGTACCGCGCAAGTTTCCGAAGACTCAGTATTACGATGAGGCGGTGCTAGCCGGCGGCAAGTGCTACTACCAGCTTGGCAAGTACGCTCGCGCTCGCGAGGGACTGGCACTCGTCGCCGGCCGCGACACGCCCGCGGCCGCCGAGGCGGCTCACTGGATCGCCCGCAGCCTGATCAAGGAGAAGCAGCCCGACCAGGCGCTGGCTGAGTTGGACAAGGCGATCGCGCGACACCGTGCCAGCCCGATGGGTCCGCAGCTCATGCTCGATCGAGCCGACGCAATCTACGAGATTCCCGATCGCCGCGCCGAGAGCATCAAGCTCTACGCAGACTTCGCCGCGGTGCACGCGGCCGACCCGCTCGCGCCCCAGGCCCAATACATGGCCGCCTTCGCCGCACTCGGCGCTGGCCAGCACGCGGCGGCTCGCGCACATTGCCAGACCTTTCTCGCAAAGTTCGCGCGACACGAACTGGCCCCCGAGGTGATGTTCATCCAGGCAGAGACTCTGATGGCGCTGGGCGACCACGCGGGCGCGAACGCCAGCTACCGTCTGCTCGCCGATCAGTTTCCGCGGCATGCGTCGGCCGGCCAGGCGCGAGTGCGTGCCGGCCTGGCGTTGCACCTGCAGAAGAAACACGCTGAAGCCATCGCGACGCTGCAGCCGATCGCCGCAACGCTTGCCGACAAGGCGCTCGCGGCCGAAGCACACTACCTGATCGGCCGCAGCTACGCCGCTCAGAACGATTTCGCCCGCGCCGTGCCGGCGCTGCGTGCGTCGCTCGCCGCCAAGCCCGATTGGTCGCAGGCCGACGAGACACTGCTCGCGCTGGCCCACTGCCTGCAACAAGGCAAACAGACCGCCGAGGCCACGGCCGAGTTGAATCGACTGATCGCCAGATTCCCGCAGGGCGAGCACGTCGCCGAGGCCCGGTTTCGCCTGGGCGAGTACGCCTACGCCGCGGGCCAACACGACCAGGCGATCGAACACTATCGCCGCGTCGTGCGCGATCACGCCGCCAGCCGGTTCGCCGCGCACGCACTGTACGGCATCGGCTGGTCGCAGTTCGGCAAGAACGATTTCGCCGCGTGCGTGCAGACGATGACCGACCTCGTGCGGCGGCATCCGCAGAGCGAAGTGACGCCGCGAGCGCGCTACGTTCGGGCGATGGCCTACCACCAGACCGGCGAATACGAGCCGGCCGTCGCCGACCTGCAGGCGTTCACGACGTCGAACCCGCCGCTCGACGACCTGCTCGACGCCCGCTACGTGCTCGGACTCTGTCAGGTCGGACTGAAGCGGCACGACCAGGCGGTCGAGACGTTCGCCGGCGTGCTCAAGGTGAACCCGAACTACGCCGGCGCCGACAAGGTGACCTACGAGATGGCCTGGGCGCTCAAAGAGCAGGGCAAGGACGCCGAGTCGCTCGCCGCGTTCGCGCGGCTGGCCGCGAGTTACCCCACCAGTCCGCTGGCGGCCGAGTCGCTGTTCCGCGTGGCCGAGTCGCACTACGACGCGGGCCGGTTCGCCGAGGCGTCGCGGGCCTACGCCGATACCCAAGAAAAGGCGGGCAACTCGGAGATCGGCGAGAAGGCGGTACACAAGCTGGGCTGGAGCTTCTTCAAGCTGAACGATTCCGAAAAGGCGGCTCAGACGTTCGCTCGCCAACTCGCGGCCTTTCCGCAGGGCGAACTGGCGGGCGACGCGCAGTTCATGATCGGCGAGTGCCACTTCCAGCGCAAGGCGTGGAAAGAGGCGCTCGACGTCTTCGGCAAGGTCGTGGCCGCGCGGCACCCGACGTATCAACCGCTCGCCTTATATCGCTCGGGCCAGTGCGCGGCCGAGCTCAAGCAGTGGCCCGCGAGCGCCGCGTTCTGCAAAGCGGTGCTCGACCAGTTCGCCGACTTCGCGCAGCGGCCCGAGGCCCGCTATGGCCTCGGCTGGGCGCTGCAGAACCAAGAGAAGTGGGCCGAGGCGATCGCGGAATTCGAGAAGGTGACCGATGAGACGAACACCGAGACGGCGGCCAAGGCCCGGTTCATGATCGGCGAGTGCCACTTCGCTCAGAAGAACCACAAAGAGGCGATCAAGAATTTCCTCAAGGTAGCCTACGGCTATTCACATCCCGAATGGGTCGCCTCGGCGCACTTCGAGGCGGGCCGCTGCTTCGAGGTGCTGGGCGACGTCCCGCAGGCGGTCCAGTCGTACAAGACCGTCGTCGAAAAGCACCCCCAAAGCCCCCGCGCCGCCGCCGCCCGCGAACGCCTCGCGGCGCTCGGATCGTGATCTCCCAAGTGACTGGCTGTGGGGCAGGTTCTCAGCCTGCCAGCCCTATCCTTCCCCGTACCCGGTCATGGTGGCGCTTCGGGCGGAAGTGAGCCTCTTTCGTCTGGGTACGTTTCGTACAACCTCTGCAACACCTTCATGGCTTCCTCACGAAGCCGAACGTCATCACTCTTACGTGCCTCCACCAGGGTGGGAATTGCCGCACGCCCAATGTCACACAAGGCGTCGGCACCAGCTCCGAGTCGGAGCGCGTCGATTAGATAAGGAATAGCCGGTTCACCCATCCGCCGCAGGCCTACCTCGGCGACCGCCGTAACGTCATCGAGCCTTGCATTGCCAGTGACAGGCGTCCCCAATCGACGGGCAAGCTCTGGAGCCGCAGCCAGGCCAATACTCCCCAGAGCTTCGGCGGCGGCCCATTGCTCCGGGAAGGTTCCGTGATCTAGCACGCTCGGCAAGTGCGGATTAGCGGGTTGCGCGATCGGGCCCAGGCGCCCGCCGGCCCCGCACACGCGCTCCCTCGATTCTGTATCACCAAGAGCCGTGATCAACGGCGGTAGCGCGGCGGCGCCAATGTGCTCCATCGCCGTCATCGCCGAATCAAACACGTGCCGATCCTGATCGCGCAGCGTTATGACCAGCACTGGTACCGCCTGTTTCGCCCTCGGACCGATTCGAGCAAGGTACCGAGCCGCACCGTGACGCAGTTCGGAATTCTCTGACACAAGGGCCATCCCGAGAAGCGGCACGGCGGCTTCTTCGGCATCATGAGCAAATAGCGTGTCCATTGCCTGATCAAAGATGGGCACGATCTCACTGGCGTACATCGAATTGCAGTAGCCACAATCCCGAAAGCGCTTGTCCTTGTGTCCCTCGGCTAGGATTGTCATCTCGATGGTGTGGCAGGCTAGACGTACACGGCAGAGCGGCCAAAGGGAAACGGCCGCGAGGCCAACCCCGCCAATGATCAGCGCGTGAAGAAACCAAAACAAGCAACGTCTTCGACGATTCATCTAAGCCGCTCAGTTCGCTTAGGGCTCGTTGTCGGGCTTGATCCAGTTGTTGGCTGTTTCAAGCGGGCTGTCCGGATCCCGCTGCCAGACGTTGTTGGGTCATGGTGCCGCTTCGCTAGCGGCGATTTGCGCAAGGGCCCACTGGGCGATGTTCCCGGCGTCCTCGTATTCCAGAGCGAGATTCGATGCGCGTTCGCGCAGTCCGGGCACGGATGCCGGGCCAATCTGCACCAATGCCTCAGCCGCGGCACGCTGCACGGCGTATGTGTCACGATCCAACAAACGCAGCAACTGAGGTATGGCCGGTTCCGCCGCACATCCCAAGCGTCCGATCGCTTCGACTACTCGGTATCTGAAGTCGAAATCAGAATCATCGAGGGAAGAGATCAATCTGGGCAGGGCCGCAGGGACAATATGTTCGATCGCTAGCATCGCTGAGTCGAACACATGCCAACCCGGATCTCTCAGGGCTTCAACAAGAGCCGTCGCTGCTGGGGCAGCTTCGGTTCCAGCGAGTCGTCGCCGGCGCCGCTGTCGAGCCCCAGTGAAGTAAGCTGCAACGCAACAAGTTGAATACAACGGAGCGGAACGACATTGCCACTACCCCGCATCCGGTTGCCCGTCAGTTTGAGAGGGTGAGCGATCCTGAACGAGACGCAACCTTGCAAGACGGCCGACAGCATTGCCTGCCGACGACGTTCTGTCAAGCAGCGGCCGCGAAAAGTCCGGACAGCGGGCGCGCTCGATTCATTCCGTCGGCGACCACACATCGAGTTTGCCGTGGCCGGCGGTGTAGAGTTCTGTGCCGGCGGGGTTCAGCGCGAGGCGGTGGATGTGTAGGTCGGTCTTGATGCGGTGCGCGGGGGCGAGCGGTTTTGGGTCCGCCGCGTTGTCGGTTTGCGAGTCGGCCGCGCTCGCGCTCGGCGGTGCGGATAGGTCCGGTTTCCAGAATGCGACGAGGCCGTCTTCGCCGCCGCCGGCGCCGATCAGCCAGGCGCCGTCGGGTGTGAACCGAAGCTGGTGGATGATCGCCTTGAAGCCGTCGGCGCCGCCGCTGACGATGCGCTGCGGCTTCTGCCAGTCCCATATCTCCAGATGCGCCGGGCCGCCCAGGCCGTCGACGTTCTCGATCTGGCCGATGCCGCCGACCACGAGCTGCTTGCCGTCCGGCGAGAAGGCCAGCGAGCGGACGCCGCCGATCGAGCGCTTGCGCTGCCTGGGATCGTAGGTGTACAACACGGGCACATCGAACCGCTGGGCCAGCGCGCCCGTGTCGGCCTCCCACACGCACACATCGCCGACGCGGTCGCCGCTCGCAATGTACTTGCCGTCGGGCGAGGCGGCCACGACATAGAGCGCGGTGACGTGACCTTGCGGCGTGCGCCGCGCGTGGCCTTCCAGCGTGCGCACCAGTTCGCCGCTCGTTGAGTCCCACACCTTCACGAGCATGTCGTCGCCGACCGAAGCCAATCGGCCGCCGTCGCCTAACACGGCCAGGTCGCGGACCCAGCCCTCGTGGGCGACGATGCTGTGAACTGGTTCGCCGCTCGCGGCATTCCACCAGATGAGTTGGCGGTCGTAGCTGCCCGAGACGATCAGGTTGCCGACGGCGGGCGGCAGTGCGGCCAGGCACGAGACGTAGTTGTCGTGCTTCCGCCACTCGGCAATCGGCTCGAGCTTTTCGGCGGCGGGGTTGAAGACGTGGATCGAGTAATCGGATCCGCCGGCAAACACCCGCCCATCGGGCGCGGCACAAAGAGCGTAGAGCGTGCCACTGTGTTTGTAGCTCGACCTGGTTTTGAGTTTGGCGGGGTCCATCGCAGGTCACGCGAGCACGGCGTCGATTGGGTGCGAACCTTCGGGCGCGAGCGGCACGGGACGCTGGCCGACTCGGTATTCTTTCTTGGGATCGATTCCGACGGCCTTATAGATCGTGGCCAGAACCTCACCCGCGCCGACCTTGCCGTCGGCCACGGTGTTGCCGTCCTGGTCGGTCTTGCCGTGCACCGATCCGCCGCGCACGCCACAGCCGGACATCGAGAACGACCACGCGCTGGCGAAGTGGTCGCGGCCCACGCTCTTGTTGATGGCCGGTGTGCGGCCGAATTCGCTGAGCGTGACCACGAGCGTGGATTCGAGGAGGCCGCGCTCATCGAGGTCCAAGAGCAGCGTGCTCATGACGTGGTCCAGTTCGCCGACCAGTTCGCGGTGACTTTCAAAGTTGTCGGCGTGGCTGTCCCACCAGGCGCGGGCCACTTTGACCATCGGCACGCCGGCCTCGACGAGGCGCCGGGCGATCAGCGCGTGCTGGCCGAAATCGGTGTGCCCGTAGCGGTCGCGCATGGCGAGCGGCTCGCGCTCGAGATCGAAGAGCGAGTCGGACTTCATCAACCCTCGTACGCGGGCGTAGGTGTTGTTGTAGCCTTTGATCGCCGGCGCGTTACGTTCGCGGTCGAACCGGTCGGTCAGGAACCGGCGCAGGTCTTCGCGCTCGGCATGAGCGACTTCGGAGAGTCCGTCGGGCCGGTCTATGTTGGCCGGCTTGAGCGACTGGTTCAGGTGCATGGCGGCGTAGCGGCCGCCGAGGAATCCGGGGTCGGGTCGGCGATGGCCTTCGGTCGCCAGGTACAGCGACACGTAGCTGGGCACGTCGGCGTCGCGATCGCCCAGTTCGCGCGCGATCACTGCGCCGAGTTCCGGATGCTGGATCGCCGGTTCTTTGGTGCGTCCGGTCTCCATCAGGGCGGCCGCCGTGCCGTGGTCGGCGATGCGCGTATCGAGCGACCGCACCACGGCCACGCGCTGCATGAGCTTGGCCATCTTCGGCATCAACTCACAGATGTGCACGCCAGTGGCGGCCGTCGGGATCGTCTTGAACGGGCCGCCGGTCGGCCGACCCGGCTTGGGGTCCCACGTCTCAAGCTGGCTGGCGCCGCCGGCGAGCCAGAGCAGCAGCACGTGTTTGTTCTGCCGCTTCAGTTCGTCGGCCCATGCGACGTTGTACGCCGCATCGAGGCCGCCCAGGCTGACTCCCAGCGCCGAGGCCACGCCCGCTTGCAGAAACTGGCGACGATTGGAGCCGTGTTCGGGCGAGCCACAGTGGTGTTGCCGGAGTCGTCGGGTCATGGCCTTCTACTCCTTGTCTCCATCGCTAGTGATTGAATCGAAACTCGGCCGAGGTGATCAAGGCCCAGACCAACTGGCTGCACGCCGCCGGTCGGTCTTCCTTGGCGTCGATCCACCGAACGAGGTGGTTGCGTTCATCGGCGTCGAGTGCGCGGCCGAGTATCGTCCAAGCGGCCGTGTCGACCATCTTGTCGGTCTCGCCCAGAGTCGCAAGCCGGGCAACCAGATTATTTCCGCCGGGCACGAGCCATTGTTGCACGGCCGGGTTGTTCGACATGAACAGGGCCTCGGTGGCGCTCGATTGAAAGTTCGTCGTGCGTCGGTCGAGCGATTCGGTCAGGGCGCGGGCCTTGTCCTCCAGTTCCTGGCGACGCTTGATCCGCTCGTCGTCGGTTTGAGCTTGATCGAGCGCACTGTCGCCGGCGACCAGAATGGCGGACGCGGCGAACTGGGCCGGTGTGAGCGCACGCAGTTGCGCGCGGGCAAACAACTCGTCGCCCGGCGGTTCGGCGGCGCTCTGCCACGTGCTCGAAAGCTGATACGCGCGACTCGACACGATCGCCGCAATCAGCCGGTCCAGCGAGTATCCGTGCGCAGCCAGGTCGTCGCTCAAGAATTCGAGCAGGTCGGGCACCGACGACGGGTTCTCGGAGTGCATCTGGTCAGTCGGGTGCACTAGTCCGCGCCCGAGCAAGTTTGCCCAGATGTGGTTGACGATCGCGCGGCTGAAGAACTCGCGCTGGTCCAGTGCGACCGAAACCAACTCGGCCCGGCGGCTGAACAGCGGCGCCAGGTACTTTCCTTCTGTCTTGTAGCGGTCCTTCAAGTCCTTGAGCTTCGGGTCGACCACAAACTTGGGTTCGTCGACGACGCGGCCGCTGAGGAACATCGTCTTGGCCGTATGCTGGTTCCCCTTGCGGTCGACGAAGTTGATGTCGTCCGAGTCCTTTTCGGCGACGATCTTCTCCTTGCCGAACTCGAAGGTGCGGTTGAAGAACGACGCCATGCCAAAGTAGTGATGTTGCGTCCAATCGGAGACGAGCGGGTGGTCGTGGCACTTCGCGCACGCCACCTCGACGCCGAAGAAGACGCGCGACGTGTCGCTCGTGAGCGCGTCGATATCACGCACACGGCGACTCAGGAACCGCGCGGCGGGCTTCTGCTCGTCGGCGTCCCAGGGACCGATCATGATCTCACGAAACACGGCGTCCCAGCCCTTGTGCTGGGCGACGCCGCGCCGCAGGTACGCGACAAACTCGCGGTCGCCCGCGTGTCTGCCTTGGATCAATTCATCGAGCACCGCGCCCCAATGCAGCGCGTATTCCGGACTCGACATGAGGCGCTCGACGGCCCCGGCCCGTTTCTGCGGCGACGTGTCCGCGGCGAAACCGGTTGCCTCGCGATAAGTCGGCACCCGGCCCACGAGATCAAGCGTTGCGCGTCGCAGAAAGCTCAGGTCGTCCACCGGGGCGGCCGGACTGACCGCGGCAGACTGCCAACACTGTTCGATCAGTTGGTCGATCCGCTCGGCGACTTGATCGACGCCCGCGAGCCGATCGTCTGCCGGCGGCGCGACAGAGAGGACAGCACACACCAGAGCTCGCAGGGAAGAATGCACCAGCGTTTCTCCGTACGAAGATCGACTGGGCGGGCAGGCTGGTCGGGGATCAACTTCCGCTCACGGTCGGTCGGAGGACGGTCGCCCAGTCGCTCGGTCAAACCGCCGAGTATATGAACCCTTTTCCCGGGCATGGTCAAGGGTACAATCTTGGTCGATCGAACGTCGGCGGCTACCTTTAATACCGCACGCGGCAGGGTTGACTCGTTTGTGCCGCGCGCGGCAGGGTTGACTCGTTTAACGCGGAGCCGTAGGCGACCGCAGAAGCACAATCCCAGCCATGTTTCGCCGGCGCCTTCGGCTGGCCGTTAAACGCCGCTAAACGAAACGTCTCATTGATGGCCGCGTGCGGTATAGGAGTTCACCATGCGAATCGTCTCGACGACTGCGTTGTGCTTTGTCTTGCTCGGCGTGGCTCGGCTCTGGTCGCAAGCTCCCGATTCGCCGAAGCTGCCGGTCTTGTGCCGCGAGGATTTCGAGCAAGGCGCCGACCGCTGGTCGCCGACCGACCCGAAGGCGTGGAAGATCGTCAAGTCGGAGCGCGGCAACGTTTACAGCCAGTTCCAAGCGAGCAAGTACTCGCCGCCGCATCGCAGCCCGCTGAACATCGCGCTGCTGAAGGACGTGTCGGCGAGCGACTTCGTGCTCGAAGCCCGGCTTCAGAGCACCGTGAAGGACTACGGCCATCGCGATATGTGCCTGTTCTTTGGCTACCGCGACCCGGTTCACTTCTACTACGTCCATTTGGGCAAGCAGACCGACGACCACGCGAACCAGATATTCATCGTGAACGACGCGCCGCGCAAGAAGATATCGACGAAGACCTCGCCCGGCACGAACTGGGACGACGCCTGGCACCAGGTCAAGATCGTGCGCCGAACGGCCGACGGTGCGATCGAGGTCTACTTCGACGACATGAAAACGCCCGTCATGACCGCGACCGACAAGACATTCACGTCCGGTCGCATCGGCGTCGGTTCGTTCGACGACACGGGCAACTGGGACGACGTGACGCTCAGCGGCACGAGGGTAACAGACTGACGCCGTCGCCGCCGAGCGCGCCGTCAGATGTCGATCACCTCAGCAACCGGCTGCACCAGGATCTTGCCGTCGCCGATCCGGCCGGTGCGAGCCGCCTGGACGATTCGGTCGACGACCTTGCGTTCCAGTCCGTCCGGCGCCCAGAGCGTAATCTCGACCTTGGGCAAGAAAGCCTGGCTGTATTCGCTGCCGGCATAGCGATCGAGGTAACCCTTCTGCCGGCCGTAGCCTTTGGCCTCGCACACCGTACACGCCTCGATCCCAAGCTCGGCGATCGCCTGTAAGACCGCCTGGGCACGGAATGGTTGCACTACGGCGACAATGCGTCGCATCGTCAGACGCTCCTTCCCGCCAACGCGGCGCCGAGCAAGTCGTTGACAATCCGCCGCGTGGCCCGGACAATCTTTTCGGGTCGCGGCCATTGGTCGCACGGCATCGCAGCAAATTCACGGAGTGCGTGAAATGAGACTACGGTTCGGACGCGGCGGCATCAAGAGCGTGATTCTGCTTGGCGCGACGGTCATGTTCGGGGCGGGCTGCTTCTGGCAGCGCGATTCGTACTCGACCAAGATGCGGACGACGATGAAGAACTGGGAACGCGACGAAGAGTTGCGCCGCCTGCTCGGCGACCCGTTCAGCACCGGCGACCCGATCTGGTTCCGGCCGCCTAAGACCGTTCAGTTGGTGCAGCAGCCTGACGACCCGCCGAAATTCGCAGCCCTGTTTCAGGGTGGCACGCCTATGGTCGAGGTCGTTCTGTACCACAGCCAAGGCGGGGAATCGATGCCAGAGTTTGAAACGGCCGGCCTCGCTTTGCTCAACAGCACCCAAAAAGGGCCAGGCGGTCAGGTACAACGAATGGACCCGGCCAGCGTGACCTCGATGCACGACAACAGCACGATGACGTTCAATCTCTTTTCCGCGCAGGCCCCGCGCCAGTTTGCCGGCGCCGACGGCCAGCCGGGTCAGCCGGTGGCGTGTAACTGGCTGGTCTACTTCACCGAAGAACCACCGCAAAAGATCATGATCGCTTACATCATTCCCGATTCGCTGTACGAACAAATCTCCAGCGAGTTGCAGAAGAGTCTTGAGGGTTTGGCCCTCGGCGCGAAGGTGGCCATTGCTCAAGGTGCCGCGCCCGCGCCGGCTGCGCCTGCCGCACCAGCCGGCGGCGCGGCTCCCGATGGCGGCGCGGCGGCCGCTGCAGCACCTGCCGGGCAATGATTGTGACTTGATTCAAGACGTGGTTCGAGCACAGCGTCCTAGCGCGGGCGGCGCCCGCAACCCAATGGCGTAGGCTGGGTCGCCGTCGCGCGGTGCCGTGGTCGAGTTTCCAGCGTGCGTCACCGCGACGGCGACCCAGCCTACATCGAAACTCGCCGCCGTCTACCAAAACTGTTCCCCGCTCATGTTCAGCGCCGGTTGTGTCTCGACTTCGATGTCGCCGAGCACCTTGGTCTGGCACGAGAGCCTCATCTGGTCCTCGAACCCGATCGACACCAGCGACACGCCGAGTCGAAACTTTTCCCAGCCGCCCTTGGGGCTGGTGTTCTCCATTCCTTTTTTTATCAGCACGCGGCACGTGCCGCACGTGCCCTTGCCGCGGCAGTTGATATACTTGTGCCGCCAACGGTAAACGTCGACGCCGGCCTTGATCGCCTCGTCGCGCAGGTTGGCGCCTTCGGGAACCTCGATCGACTTGTTTTCGGTAATGAACTTGATGGTGGGCATGGTTCGTTTCACCAGTGGAAGGTTTTCAGGTTCGGCGGCATTCTATCGGGACCACCAGTGGCGGTGTAGGCCAGGGGGCGCGTCGGGATCGGTCCAACCAGTCCGACCAGTCAGACCAGTCCGACCAGTCAGACCAGTCAGACCAGTCCGACCAGTCAGACCAGTCCGACCAGGTCCGATCCGACTGATCTCCCGATTCCTGAGTGGGGGACTTGTACATGAAGGTTTCGTGGTTGCGAACTGCGGCGCGTGAGGTTGTCGCGGATTGGGTCGTGGTCGGCGTGTGGGAGGCTGAGGCCTGGCAGACGCCGGCGGCTCGTGACATCGACGAGGCCACGGGCGGCCTCGTCACGCGGCTGCGTCGCGATGGCGATTTCGCCGGCAAGGCGTCGGAGTTGTTGCCGTTGGCCGGGCTGAGCGGCGTTCGCGCCGAGCGAGTGCTCATCGTTGGATTGGGCAAGCCCGCTGCGGCCGGGCTGGGCGCGTGGTTCAGTGCAGCCGCCGCGGCCGCGCGGCACATCGCTCGCAAGAAACGCTCGCGTGCGGCGTTTGCCCTCGATGTCGGCGACGTCGCCGACGCGGCGCGCCGCGCGAGCGCCGTCGTCGAGGGTGCGATCGTCGGATCGCACGGTCAGGACCTGCACAAGGCCGAACGCAAGCTGCACGCATTCGATGAACTGGTCTACGTCGCCGCGGGCCCGGCCACCGACGGCGACCTGGAACAGGCCACGAGGCGTGGCGAGATCGTTGGGTCCGCCGTGAACCTGACCCGCGACCTTGTGAACGGGCCGCCGCAGTTCATCTACCCCGCATCGTTTGCCGAACGAGCACAGGCGATCGCTGCGTCCAGCGGCGTGCACTGCGAGATATTCGACGAGGAACGCATTCGCCGCGAACGAATGGGCGGTCTGGCCGGCGTTGCCGCAGGATCCACACGACCGCCGCGCTTTGTCGTGCTCGAGTACGAAGGGACGCCGGACCGCTCCGCACCGCGCCTGGCGATTGTCGGTAAGGGCATCACGTTCGATTCGGGCGGCCTGTCGCTCAAGACGAGCGAGCAGATGGAGCACATGAAGGGCGACATGGCCGGAGCGGCGACCATGTTGGCGGCGATCGACGCCATTGCCCAGTTGCGCCTGCCGGTCCGCGTGCTGGGACTGGCCGCACTGGCCGAGAACATGCCCGGCCCGGCGGCGATGAAACTGGGCGACGTGCTCACCGCACGCAACGGCAAGACCATGGAGATACTCAACACCGACGCCGAGGGCCGGTTGGTGCTTTCCGACGCGCTGTGCTACGCGGTCGATCAGGGTGCGTCGCACATCGTCGATCTGGCGACGCTCACCGGTTCGTGCGTGATCGCACTCGGCGCGAAGGTCGCCGGCCTGATGACGAACAACGCCGCGTGGGGCGACCGCGTGAAGGCCGCCGCCGCGCGAGTCGGCGAACGGCTCTGGGAGCTGCCGATGTTCGACGACTACGCCGAACAGATTCAAAGCGGCGTGGCCGATGTCAAGAACATCGGCGGCAAGTACGGCGGCGCGATCACGGCGGCAAAGTTCCTCGAGAACTTCGTCGCCAGCGTCCCCTGGGTCCATCTCGACATCGCCGGCCCGGCATGGGCCGACAAGGAGTCGGCCACACAGGACGCCGGCGGCACCGGCGTGTTGGTCCGCACGCTGATTGAGTTGGCCGCGAACTACGGTGGATCGCCGACTGGCTAACCATTCAACGATCGCAAGGAGCCTACGTGAAGATCAACAACGTCCAGACTTGGCTCGTCGACATCCCGCAGAAGCCGCCGATCGCGCCGTACCAGAACCGCTACAAGGCAGGCACGAGCAAGGAGGCGCTGATCATTCGCCTCGAAACCGACACCGGCCTGGTCGGCTGGGGCGAGTCGCCGCAGCGCTGGATCGAAGGGAAACCGTTTGACGGCACGGAAGCGGCGCAACTCGCCGAGCGGCTCGGCGGCTGGGACCCGTTCGACGTCGAGCGGCTGTACCTCGAGGGCGGCATCGACGACGTCTTTTTGCTCAGCGGCGTCGAGATGGCCCTATGGGACTTGATGGGCAAGGCGGCGGGCCGACCGCTCTATCAACTGCTCGGCGGCGCCGTGCGATCGAAGGACGTGGAACTCGCCGCCTGCATGGGCATCCAGCCGTACGACCGAGCGGGCGAGATCGCGCGACTGTACGTCGAGATGGGCTTCAGCACGCTCAAGACCAAGGCCGGCCGCGACGCTCAGGAAGACCTGACGATGGTGCGCGGCGTGCGCGACGCCGTCGGCGACAAACTGAAGCTGCGCATCGACGCCAACATGGGCTACCAGCCCGAGACCGCGCTGGAACTCGCCCGCGACCTCGAACCCTACGCGCTCGAATACTTCGAGCAGCCGGTGCCGATGTACGAGATCGCCGCGGCCGCCGAGATACGCACGCGCACGACCACGCCGGTCGGACTGAACGAATCGGTCACGACACTCGACATGGTCATGGAGATCATCGGCCAGGGCGCAGCCGACGTGCTGTTGCCCGACACCTACCAATGCGGCGGCATCCTCGCCGTCAAGAAGGTCGCGGCCGTCGCCGAGGCGGCCGGCATCCCGTGCGTGATGCACTGTGCCCACGACCTCGGCCCCAAGACCGCGGCCATGTTGCACATCGTCGTCTCGTCCCCCGTGTTCAACCTGGCCAACGATTGCACGTACTACGGCCTGGTCGACGACATCATCACGAGTCCGTTCACGATCGAGCGCGGCCGGATGCGCGTACCCGAAGCGCCGGGCTTGGGCATTGAAGTAGACATGGCGAAGGTGAACAGGTTCCTGAAGCGATAGGCGCCGATCACCTCTTGCGATGGCGGATTCTCGAACGCATGCGCCGCTTCTTGCGACCGACCTTGCGTCGGCCTTTCCCCCGGCGTCGACTCCCCATTCAGGACACTCCTTTCCAGATTGAAGTACCGGTCGCACCTCGCACCACGGTGCGGGAGCTTACCGCAAGCCGACAGGCCGTACAAGCGGGACGCGGTACCGGAGTGCACGACGCACGCAGGCGCTTCGTTTAACGCCGAGCCGAAGGCGACGGCACTGCCTGGACAACTGCCTGCCATCGCCTTCGGCTCGGCGTTAAACGACTTGCGCGCGCCAAGTCGCAAACCGCGTGGTGCGCCCCGATACAGGCGCCTTGTCCTAACGGCCCGGCCGCGGCAACATGGTAGCAGCGTCGCACAGGTCCGGACCATCAGGTTCCGCGCGTGCGGCGGTCCACAATCTAATCGGGAGGGTCGCCATGGTTACTCGTGTTGCCGGTGGAGTTCAAGGTTGGGTGCTCGTCGTCTTCGTGGGCGGATTGCTCACGTGTCTGGCCTTTGCCGCCGGTTCGACCCGTGCGGGTCAGGAACCGAAAAAGGTCTGGCGCTATCAGGCCATCGAGGCGCAGCCTACGAGCATTCAGGCCACGCTCGACGATCTTGGCCGCGATGGCTGGGAGGTGTTCAACGTCTTTTCCGCGAGCCGTGTGAGCAACGACGGCGAGCCGAAACTCGTCCCGTACACGTTCTACGTGTTCGCGCGCAAGCCGCAGTAGCGATTTCGGACAACCGATCATGGACAAACACCGCGTTGCGCAAGTGTTGGACGAGTGCGGCACGCTGCTCGAGTTGCAGGGCGAGAATCCGTTTCGCTGCAACGCGTACCACAACGCCGCCCGGGCGATCGAACAGGTCGAAGGCGACCTGGCCGCACTGGTCGCGAGCGGCGAGTTGGCAGACGTGCGCGGCATCGGCGATACAATGGTCCAGAAGGTCACGGCCCTGGTCACGACCGGACGTCTCGAGTTTCACGAGCAACTGCGGGCCAAGGTGCCGCCCGGCGTCGTCGAGATGCTGCGTATTCCCGGTCTCGGCCCCAAGAAGATCAAGGCGATCCACGAGCAACTGAATATCGCCGATCTCGCGGCGCTGAAACAGGCCTGCGGCGACGGCCGCGTCGCGTCGCTCAAAGGCTTCGGGGAAAAGACGGCGCAGAAGATCCTCGCCGGCATCGATTTCGTCGCGCAGCTTGGCCAGCGGTTCCGGCTCGACGAGGCGCTTGCGATCGCGACCGGACTGGTCGACTGGGTGCGCGACCATCCGCAGGCCATACGGGCCGAACTGTGCGGCAGCCTGCGCCGCCGCCGTGAGACGATCAGGGACATCGATATCCTGGTATCCGCACAGCAGTCCAAGGACATCATGGACGGCTTTATCGCGCTGCCCGGCGTGATGCAAGTGGTCGGGCGCGGCGAGACCAAGTCGAGCATCGTGATCGAGCCGGGTATTCAGGCGGACCTGCGCGTGGTCGGCGACGCGGCGTTTCCGTTCGCGCTGCACTACTTCACCGGCTCAAAGGAACACAATATTCGCATGCGGGCCCGGGCGCAAGACTACGGACTGAAGCTGAACGAGTATGAACTGGCCGGCGCCAAGAAGAACGTGCCGTGCAAGGACGAGGTCGACATCTTCGCGGCGCTGGACCTTGATTACATCGCACCCGAGCTGCGTGAAGACACGGGCGAGATCGAGGCCGCCGCGGAGCATCGCCTGCCGCGACTCATTGAGCTGGCCGATCTCAAGGGCACGTTTCACTGCCACACGACCTGGAGCGACGGAGCCGCCACGCTCGAAGAGATGGCCGAAGCCGCCAAGAAACGCGGCCTGGAGTATCTCGGCATCGCCGATCATTCGCAGTCGGCCGGCTACGCGGGCGGTCTCAGCGTCGATCGTGTGCACGAACAACATGCCGAGATCGACGCCGTAAACCGCCGGCTCAAAGGCATCCGACTTCTGAAGGGCATCGAGAGCGACATCCTGGTCGACGGCCGGCTCGATTATCCAGACGACGTGCTGGCGAGCTTCGACTACATTGTGGCCAGCATCCATTCGAGTTTCACCATGCCGCGCGAAGAGATGACCCAACGCATCATTCGCGCGGTGTCGCACCCGCGCTGCACCATGCTTGGCCACGCGACGGGCCGGCTGTTGCTCAAGCGCGACGGCGTACACGTGGACCTCGACGCCGTCATCGACGCCTGCGCGAAACACGGCACCATGATCGAGATCAACGCGCACCCATCGCGCCTCGAACTCGACTGGCAGCATTGCAAACGGGCCAAGGCGCGAGGCGTTCGGCTGGTGATCAACCCCGACGCCCACTCCACCACCGGGCTCGATGACCTGCGCTACGGCATCGACGTCGCCCGACGCGGCTGGCTCGAATCCGCCGACGTGCTCAACACCCGCCGACTGGGCGAGGTGCGCGCCTTGCTTGCGAAGGGGTGAGCGAGATCGCGCCGGCCGGCAGGACCGCAGACTCGGGTGCTCCGAAGCTCCGCTTGAATAGCTCGTCCGACAAACTGATCACGGTCCCCCGAGTGTGTCGTGAAGGGGATTCCCGGCGTCGGTGCGACGATGCTCGGTGGTGGATCCCTTGAATTGAATCACAGTCGTGAAGTTTCCCTGCCTGACGCTACCGACGGGCACTGTCGCAGGTCTTCGGACGAACACCGGAGACTCTAAATAGCCTTGCACGATTCTGGGACAGTAGCCCGACGCGCCAGCGAGGGGGCACATGGCGAAATCACAAGAAATCAGGCCCGGTCCCTCGCTAGGCTGTAGAGCC
>DAIOWH010000032.1:40587-41697 GCA_036758585.1 Planctomycetia bacterium | reverse complement strand
GGGTTAAACGACCGAGGCCGATTTCAGACCCTATTCAATGCGGCACTGTACTCAGCGACGGTGCGCGAAGCGAAAACGGCTATGAAAAACTGCTGCGCCATTCGCTCCACCGTGCGACGAGGTTTGGGCCTGTAGCTGGTGGATCGGTGGGGCCGCCTGGACCTGCGATACGCCGCCGCCCCGGAGAACTCTTCATGACCAAACAGAAACCTTGGCTGCTGATGTGTCCGCCCGACTACTACGGCATTGAGTATGAGATCAATCCGTGGATGAGTCGCAGTCGCGGGTCGGATAACGCGCGGGCCGCGAGGCAGTGGAACTCCCTCTACGATACGCTCGCCGGTCTCGACGCGCGAATCTCGTTGCTTGAGCCGCAGCCGGGCCTGCCCGACCTGGTGTTTACGGCGAACGCCGGCATGGTGTTTCGAAACCTGTTCATCAGCTCGCGATTTCGCCATGACGTTCGGGCCCGCGAAAGTCCGTACTACGAGCGATGGTTTGCGGCGGCGGGGTTTCAGGTGCGGCTGCTGAGCAACCGGCTGTTCTTCGAGGGGGCGGGCGACGCGCTGTTCTGCGGCGCGACCCTGTTCGGCGGCTACCGTATCCGCAGCGACGTGTTCAGCCACCAGGAGATCGCACGCCTGGTTGGTTGCGAGACGCTGCCGGTTGAATTGGTCGACACACGTTTCTATCATCTCGACACCTGCTTCTGCCCAATCGAGTTGGGTGCGGCGATCTGGTTTCCTGGCGCGTTCGACTCGTATGGCCAGCAGGTGATCCGTCAGAACGTCGCCGACCTGATTGATGTGTCGCCCGACGAGGCGTTGCGGTTCGCTTGCAACGCCGTGGTCGTGGGCCGTACTGTGGTGACGCCCGCCGGATGCCAGCGGTTGCGTCGCGAGTTGGAGTCGCGACACTTTGAAGTGCGTGAGCTGGAGTTGGATGAGTTCCTCAAGGCCGGCGGCAGTGCGAAATGTCTGACCCTGCGCATTGACGGCGAGGAGGCCGCGGCGTGGCGGGCGACGGGCGAACAGGCAGCGTGATCAAGCAACTAAGTGGCTTTGCGTGATTCTGGGAGTCCGCAGGGACAGTAGCCCGACGCGCCAGCGA
>DAIOWH010000032.1:0-40577 GCA_036758585.1 Planctomycetia bacterium | reverse complement strand
CATGTGCTCCCTCGCTGGCGCGTCGGGCTACTGTCCCAGAATCGTGCAAGGCTAGTTAGCATGACCAACAGACGCACCATCGTGGTCACGGGCGTTAGCCGCGGACTAGGCCGCGCGCTGGTCGAGGGCTTCTGCGCGGCTGGCCACGCGGTCTGGGGCTGCGCGCGATCGGCCGCCGCGATGGCCGAGTTGAACGCGAAATCCGGCGGCCCTCCCCGGTTCACTGCGGTGGACGTGTGCGACGATGCGGCGGTGCGGAGCTGGGCCGAGTCTGTTCTGTCCGCGGCTGGACCGCCCGACCTCGTCGTCAACAACGCTGCAGTGATCAACTCGAACCAACCCCTCTGGGACGTACCCGTCTGCGACTTCGACTTCGTCATCGACACGAACATCAAAGGCGTCGCGAACGTGATCCGCCACTTCGTCCCAGCGATGATTTCGCGGGCGACCGGCGTGATCGTGAACCTGAGTTCCGGTTGGGGCCGATCGACCTCGCCCGAAGTCGCGCCGTACTGTGCGACGAAGTGGGCGATCGAAGGGCTGACGCGATCGCTCGCTCAAGAATTGCCGCGCGGCATGGCCGCCGTGCCGCTGAACCCCGGCATCATCGACACCGACATGCTGCGAAGCTGCTTCGGCGGCGACGCAGCCTCATACCCGTCCGCCGATCGCTGGGCGCAGAGCGCCGTGCCGTTCCTGCTCGGCCTCGGCCCGAAAGACAACGGCCGGCCGCTCACTGTGCCCGGCATCCCCACCGATTGACCAGCATGCGCAACACACTCATCGCACTTGTCTATCTGTCGTGCCTCGCTCGCGCCGCCAGCGCCGCCGACGATGCGCCAAAGTTTGAACTCCGCGACGGCGACCGCGTTGTCCTGATCGGCAGTACGTTCATCGAACGCGAACAGGCGCATGGCTACTTGGAAACGCTGCTGATGAGCCGATACCCCGACCGGCACATCACCTTTCGGAATCTGGGCTGGAGCGGCGACACGGTGTTCGGCGAGGCCCGCGCGCGGTTCGGCTCGCCCGCCGACGGGTTCCAGCACTTGAAAGAACACGTCGAGGCGCTGCGGCCCACGGTCATCCTGGTGTGCTACGGCATGAACGAGTCGTTCGATGGCTCGGCCGGCCTGCAGCGATTTGGCGACGGGCTGGGGAAACTGCTCGACATGCTCGCGGCGACCAAGGCCCGCGTCGTGCTGATCTCGCCAAACCGCCACGAGGACATGGGCCGGCCATTTCCCGACCCGACGGCCCACAACCAGTACCTACGACTGTACGGCGACGTGCTGCGCGAGGCCGCGACCGAGCGAGGTTACGGGTTCGTCGATCTGTTCGACTTGCTGGGCGACGGCACGCGCGACAATCCCCCACATCGGCTGACCGACAACGGCATTCACCTGACGGCCTACGGCTATTGGCGAGCGGCAGCGGCGATCGAGCGCGGCCTGGGGTTGGACCAGCCGCAATGGCTGATCGAGTTCGGACCCGATGGGCTACCGACCAAGTGGCAAGGCACGAGCGTGTCAGACACCGTCCGCGGCGCCGATGGCGTACGGTTCACCGTCACCGACGAGCGGCTGCCGGTCCCGCCCGCGCCCGCCGGTGCGCCGCCGACTGTGAAGGACCGGTCTCGAACGATGCGCATCGGGGGTCTGAAGCCCGGCGATTACGCCATCCGGATCGGCGATCGCGTCCTTGCGAAATTCCGCGCGGGCGACGAACCGGCGGTCGTTCACTTGACCACCGGCCCTGAGTTCGACCAGGTCCAAGAACTTCGCCGCGCGGTCATCGCCAAGAACCAACTGTATTTTCACCGCTGGCGGCCGCAGAACGAAACCTACCTCTTCGGCTTCCGCAAACACGAGCAAGGACAGAACGCCGCCGAGGTGCCGAAGTTTGATCCGCTGGTCGAGGTACAAGAATCACGCATCGCCAAGCTACGGAGTCCGGCCTCACACGTGTACAGGATCGGTCCTCAAGACGGCGCGGCCGAGGGCGCCAGCTTGGACAACGCGAGCACAGGAGCCAAATGAGAACTCACGCAAGGTCGCGAAGTCGCAAAGGGTTGGATGCAGCGCCACTTCTCGCAATCTTCGCGCCTTCGCGCCTTTGCGTGAGCCTCCTTCTGCTCTTTCTCCCAGCAGCCACGGCCTTCGCTCAGCGTGAACTCAAGGACATCCCCGATCCCGACCCCGAGATCGAGCGGCGTTCGTTTCAAGTCGCTGATGGCTTCGAGGTAAATCTGTTTGCCGGCGACCCGATGCTCGCCAAGCCGATTCAGATGAACTGGGACTCGGCGGGTCGGCTCTGGGTCGCCAGTTCCGAGGTCTATCCGCAGATTCAGCCGGGACAGACGGCCAACGACAAGATCATCGTGCTCGAAGACGCCGACGGCGACGGCCGTGCCGACAAGACGACCGTGTTCGCCGACGGCCTCTTGATCCCGACCGGCGTCGAGCCGGGCGACGGCGGCGCGTACGTCGCCAACAGCACCGAACTGATACACCTGAAAGACACCGACGGCGACGGCAAGGCCGACTCCAGCCGCGTCGTGCTGTCGGGCTTCGGCACCGAAGACACACACCACATCATTCACACGTTCCGCTGGGGTCCCGACGGCATGCTGTATTTCAACCAGTCAATCTACATACACAGCCACGTCGAGACTCCGTGGGGCGTGCGGCGACTCGGCGGCGGCGGCGTCTGGCAGTTCCGGCCCGAAACCATGCAGCTCGAAGTGTTCGTGCGCGGCTTCGTCAACACCTGGGGCCACCACTTCGACCGCTGGGGCCAGTCGTTCGCGACCGACGGCGCGTACGGCGAGGGCGTCAACTACATCTTCCCCGGCGCCGTGTTCTTCTCGGCACCGGGCGCGACCCGCATCCTGCGCGGACTCAACCCCGGCAGCCCAAAGCACTGCGGCCTCGAAATCGCCAGCGGCCGACACCTCCCCGACGACTGGCAGGGCAACATGCTCACCAACGATTTCCGCGGCAATCGCGTCTGTCGTTTCGTCGTGACCGAAGACGGCTCGGGGTTCGCCTCGCGCGAGCAGGCAGAGGTGATCAAGACCAAGCACGTCGCGTTCCGACCGATCGACATCAAGATGGGACCCGACGGCGCGATCTACATCGCCGACTGGTACAACCCGATCATCCAGCACGGCGAGGTCGATTTCCGCGACCCGCGCCGCGATCACGTACACGGCCGCATCTGGCGCGTGACCGCCAAAGGCCGGCCGGTGCTCGAGCGGCCGAAGCTCGTCGGGGCGCCGACCGACGCGCTGCTCGACGCTCTGAAGTCGCCCGAAGACTGGACCCGGCATCACGCGAAGCGAGTGCTCAAGGAGCGCGGCCCCGCGGTTGCGCAGGCTGTCGCGTCGTGGATCGAGCGAATCGACGGGGCCGAGCCGAATGCGGAGCATCACCGGCTCGAGGCCTTGTGGGTCTATCAATCGCTCGACGTGGTCGAACCGAAACTGCTCGGCGAGTTGCTGCGGTCGCCCGATCACCGCGTGCGTGCTGCGGCGACGCGAGTGCTGTCGGCGTGGCACAAGCGGCTGCCGGGCGCGGCCGAGTTGCTGGCCGCGCGGGTGGACGACGAGCACCCCCGCGTGCGACTCGAGGCGGTGCGAGCGCTCGGTCAGATTCCGACGACGGCGTCGGCGGCCGCCGCGATGCGGGCGCTCGATCGCCCGGTCGACCAGTTCCTCGACTACGCGCTCTGGCTGGCCGCACGCGAACTCGAGCCGCACTGGCTGCCGGCCGTGCGCGCCGGCGAGTTCGACTTCGGCGGCCATGTGCGGCATCAGCTCTTCGCACTCCAATCGGTCGGCTCGCCGGCCGTGGTCGAGCCGATGGTCGCGCTCTTCAAGGCCGGGCGAGTTCCGGCAGACAGCGAAGAGTCGGCGCTGGCGATGATCGGCTCGCAGGGCCAGCCGCCCGAGCTGGCGATGATCTTTGATATGGCCGTAGCCGACGTCGACACCGGCGCCGCGCGGCGCACGAAACTGCTCGCCGCACTCGTCAAGGCGACTGAGCAGCGCCGAGTCCGCCCCGCCGGCGACCTCGGCTCGCTCGGCCGATGGCTCGACGCCGGCGACCCGGCACTGCGCGAGACCGCGATCCGCGCGGCCGGGCGATGGGAGATCGAATCGCTCCGCCCGCAACTCGTCCAGCTCGCCCGCTCGGCCGACACGCGCGACGATCACCGGCGCGCCGCGTTCGACGCCGTCGCATCGCTGGGCGGCCCGGCCAGCAAGCAGGCGCTCGCGGAGTTGTGCCGACCGCCGCACGCGACGTCGGTGCGGCAACTGGCGATCGCCGCACTGGCACGCCTCGACCTGGCCGCCTCGGCGCGCGAGGGTGTGGAACTGCTCGCCGTCACGAAGCTCGACGCCGACGCCGCGGCCATCGTCACTGGTTTCCTGGAACGAAAGGGAGGCCCCGCCGCGCTGGCAGGTGCGTTGGCCGATCAAACGCTGCCGGCCGACGTGGCGAAGATCGGCGTTCGACTGGCCCGCGCTTCCGGCCGAGATGAATCGGCTCTCGCGAACGCATTCACCAAGGCCGGCAGTCTCGACGCTGCCGCTCAGGCGCTGACGCCCGACGAGCTGCGCGAGATGGTCGCCCAGGTCGCCAAGTCAGGCGATGCCGCGCGCGGCGAACGCGTGTTTCGGCGGCCGGAACTGAACTGCCTCAAGTGTCACGCGATCGCCGGCGCGGGCGGGCTGGTCGGCCCAGACCTCGCCAGCATCGGGGGCAGCGCACAGGTGGATTATCTCATCGAGTCGCTGGTCGTGCCGAACAAGGCCGTCAAGGAGGGCTACCATTCACTGATCGTCGCCACCAACGACGGGCGCGTGCTCACGGGAATCAAGGTGCGCGAGAGCGACGGCGAACTGGTGCTGCGCAACGCAGAGAATCGCGAAGTCGCCATCGCGCTCAGCGCCATCGAGGAGCAGAAGCCGGGCGGCTCGATCATGCCCGACGGACTCGCCTCGCCGCTGACGCGGGCCGAACTGGTCGATCTGGTTCGCTTCATGTCGGAGCTCGGCAAGGTCGGCCCCTACTCGGTGAGCAAGGCTCGGCTCGCGCGTCGCTGGCAGGTGCTCGAAGCCTCCCGCGCCTCCGCCGAACACATCCGTCACGCCGGCCTCGACGCCGCCGCGACCGACGACGAGCGACTTCGCTGGTCGCCCGCCTACAGCACCGTCGCCGGCGAGTTGCCGCTCGACTCGCTCGACCCGATTCCGGTCCGCTTCCAGTCCAAGTCGTACGGCCTGGCTCGTTGCCACTTGACCGCGACCACGCCGGGCGCCGTCGTCATTCGATTCAATTCCACCGCTGGCCTGAAACTTTGGCTCGACGGCAAGTCGATCGCGCCGTCGGACGCACTCCGACTGGACCTGACCAGCGGCCAACACACGCTAACTATCGCGGTGGACATTACCGAACGCCGGGCCGGCCTGGCCTGTCAGCTCGACGACGAGCCCGGTTCGCCCGCTCAGGTGCAGTTCGTGAGC
Source organism: Planctomycetia bacterium (assembly GCA_036758585.1). Lineage (GTDB taxonomy): Bacteria > Planctomycetota > Planctomycetia > JALXBF01 > JBGPMX01 > DAIOWH01. The sequence goes on along the minus strand of DAIOWH010000032.1, from coordinate 35,047 downwards.
GGAAGCTGAAGCACGGCACAGGCCGATCAGCCTGACGGAGCGGCAACCACGCCCATAATGCGTTTCTGGCGACCTAATCCGTGCATAGCGTCACCTCGTCGCCGCGTCCGCGCCGCGCTACTTCGATCCTAGGGAGTACAGCGCCTCGCGCCCACGAATGAAGATGCGGCCGTCGGAGACGGCGAAGGATGCGAGCGTGTCGGCGTTCAGTTGGTTTTCGGCCAGCTTCTCGAAGTGGGGCTTGGCGGCAACAACCGTGGTGAGGCCGCGGGTGCTGAGGAAGTAGATGCGGCCGTCGGCGGCGAGCGGCGACGCCTTGTAGTCGCCGGCGATGCGCTCGCGCCAGTGCAGCTTGCCCGTCCGCGCGTCGAAGCACTGGGCGATGCCGTTGTCGGTGATCGTAAACAGCAGGTCGCCCGACACGACCGGGCAGGGCGAATCGGGCGTGCTCTGGTCGTGCGTCCAGACGGCGGCGTCGGCGGCGAGTTGCCCGCGCCCGCCGAGTTTGACGGCGTGCATCGGGCCGCGCATGCCTTGGGTCAGGAAGACCATGCCGTGACCGATCGCCGGGCCGGTGATCGTGCGCGACTTGGCCAGACCGGGATAGAACCAAAGCTGCTTGCCCGTGACCGGATCGTAGGCGTCGACGAGGTCGGCCCCGACGAGGATCATCTCGGTGCGGCCGGCCGAATCGTGCAAGATCGGCGTCGTGTACGAATCGCACGCTTCGGCCTGAGCGCTCGTCATGCGCATCGTCTTCCAACGCTGCTCGCCCGTTTCGAGGTCGTGGGCGACCACGTAGCTCGGCGCCGGGTCGGCCCCGAGATCGACCAGCGAATCCTGCATGCAGACGGTGATGACCAAGTCCTTGTAGAGCACCGGGCTGTTGGCGTGGCCCCACCAGATGGTGTAGGCGCCGTGGTCGTTTTGCAGGTTTCGCTTCCAGAGTTGCTGGCCGCTGAAGTCGTACGCGGCGAGGTCGCCATTGCCGAAGTGTGCGACGACGTGCCGGCCGTCGGTCGTCGGCGACGGGCTGGCCATGTTGTGCAGGTCATGAAATTTCTGGGCGCTACGGCTGCCGGCGCCCTTCTTGGCCGCGTCCTTGCGGTTGGCCACGCCGCTGCCTACTTCGCGAGTCCATTCGATCTGGCCGGATCGCTTGTTCAGCTTGACGAACAACAGCTTGTCGTCTTGCTGCGTAGTGACGAACACGGCGTCGCCCCAGGTGACCGGCGTGCTGGTGCCCCACGCGGGCAGCGCTGTTTTCCAAACAACGCCGTCGGCTTCGCTCCACCGCAGCGGCAGTCCGGTCTCATCGCACGTGCTGTCGCCGCGCGGCCCACGCCACTGCGGCCAGTCGGCCGCGCTCACGAGCGGCGCTGCGGCGCACAGGCACAGCGAAATGGCCACGCGACCGACGATTCGGAACCAAGTTGAGCGGCGGGTCATCTTGTTCACCTCAACAGTGCGAACGGGCGGGGCGAAAAAACGACACGGGGAGATTACGGCATGGTTGCGCGGCCGTCTATCGCAATTGCGGGTGGCAGAATCTGGGGGACGTCTCTGGCACACCGACACTGCCGGCTGTACATTGCTCGCGGTGAATCACCAGGAGACTCATCCGAATGCATCAGACAGCTTCGCTGATTGTCGACATCAAGACCGTCCGGTGCTCGCAGTGCAAGATGCTGATCCGCGACGTGACGGTGAGCCACTGCCCGCACTGCGGATGCCTGTTTGACCGCGTCGCATCCAACCACGTGGGATTGGCGATGAAGGTGCAGAAAGAACGGGATGCGAAGAAGGCATCCGCCGAACCGACGCCAACCGAGTGAGCATCAGGGGCTGCGCCCGAATTGCGGGCCGTGGCCGTAGAGGTGATCGACCGGCGTCGTGAACCCCCACGCGATCTGGTGAGGGTCGAGTTCCAGTGCGGCCGCGATACGTTCACGCTGTGCAGGGCTCGTTGTCCACTGGCCTTCGACGATGTGCCGGGCGACGCGCTTGTCGAGACCCGCTCGCTCGGCCAGTTCGGCCGGTGTTATTCCGCGATCATCGAGCCACTGTCTGACGGTCCTCGGTGCTTCCACGAGATTGTCCCGCGTCGGTCTGCTGGCTACACCTCTCCGTCGGTCTCCGGACCCGTGTGGACGTGAACGTCCAGTACTCGAAGCAGTTCCTGGATCTGCCGTTCGCGATTGTTGATGTTCGGCACATTGTCGAGCACGATCGTGATCCGTTCGGTGCTGGGGTGCATCATCATGCGTCCCGAACGGAGCAGGAAGAACTCGAACACGTCCGTGATCTCCTTCTCCAGTTTCAGTTGTGGCGCGGGGAACCGCTTGACGTTGCCGAGGATGCCGTGGTGGTGAATGATCTCGTTCGGCATCACCTCCCAGTAGTCAAACCGAGTGCTGACGAACACAAACACATAGATGATCAGCATGGCGGTAACGAACAGCCAGTAGAACTGCGAGTTCGCGTCGGGGTTGAGCTTGTCGGTCAGTTCCTTGAGCGCCCCCAGGAACGGGTGCATGTGGTTAAGCCACAGTGCGCCGAGGATGATCGCAATGATCACGGCGGCAAAGGTGAACGACGTGGTTCGCGGAAAATCAAACGCCAGGACAATCAGGTTCAGCCCGATCACGATCAGGAAGAACAGGTCCCAGCGAAAACTCAGGCTCGTGTAGTGCCCCATCGCCGCGATCACGGCCGCGACGAACGTCGGGTACAACAGCACGATCTTCGGGTACGACCGCAGCACGACTTTTTCGGGACGGCTACTCGATGCGGTTGATGCACTGCCCGCAATGCTCATGAGCTTGCTCCTTGGTCTTTCGTTGGGCCTAGCAGTACTTCGCTTTGCCCTTGATTTTATTCGCCGTTGTGAAGATCATGCCCCACTGCCTGCGGGCCACCCAGTGGCCAAAGGGCAAAGGCGACAGCGCGGTGCATGCTGCGTTCACTCCTTCGATCCCCCGTTGGGATTGGTCTGACATGGTCGTCGTGTCAGTTCATCGTGTCGAATTCGGTGCGGATACTATCAGGTAGCAGTAGGCTGTGGCAAAGGCAAAAGAAGAAGCGATTCAGGTGAGCGGCAAGGTGCTCAAGGCGCTGGCCAACACCCAGTTCCACGTCGAACTGGAGAACGGCCACCGCTTGATCGCCCATGTGTCGGGTCGGATGCGGAAGAACTTCATCCGCATCATTCCGGGCGACACAGTAACGGTCGAAATATCGCCCTACGATTTGAACAAGGGGCGCATTGTGTATCGGGAACGGTAGGCCAGGAACCAGTTTCTTTTGGGAGGTCCGAGTGGTCAAGATTCGGCTTAGACCGGGCGAGTCGTTACAAGCAGCAGTTCGCAGGTTCCGACGGCTGTGTGAGCGCAGCGGCCTGCCGCGCGAAATCCGCAAGCGGGCGTACTACCAAAAGCCCAGCGAACAAAACCGACGAGCCAAGCTGCGGGCCATCAAGAAGGCGACCAAGGTCGAAACCGCGCCGCCGCGCATCCCTCAGTAAGACTACTCGCCGCTCGTCGGTCGAGTCCGGGCGGCGCTCGTAGGGCCGATTTCCTCCATGTCGTCCCATGAAACTGCGACAAATGACCGCGCGGTCTTCGAGCAACTGCGATCAAAGCTCGATGCCGCCTCTGTCGCGTTCACGGTCCTGGAGCACGCCCCAGTCTTTACCAGTCAAGAAGCGGCGGCGATCCGGGGCACTTCCCTTTCGAGCGGAGCCAAGGCGCTGATCGTTCAACTCGACGGCAAGCCGGCGATGTTTGTACTGCCGGCCGACCGCAAGCTCGACAGCCGCAAGGCGCGCCTGGCCACGGGCGCTCGCAGCATCCGCTTCGCAAGCGCTGACGAAGTCGTCCAGATCACGGGCCTTCGTCCCGGCGCGATCCCGCCGTTCGGCAGCCTGTTTGACCTCGCCACAATCTGCGACCCCGGACTGGCCGCGAACGACCAGATAAACTTCAACGCCGGCCACCACGCCGTCTCGATCTCGATGCCTTACGCCGACTACGCGCGAGTCGAGTCGCCCCGAGTCTGCGAGCTGACGGCCTCGTGATGCCGCGCTCGTGGCGATCACATTCATGTGGCGCACGCGGCCCGCGTGCGTCCGGCCGGCGGGCCTGCGCGGACTTGTCCCACCCTACGGCTCCAGCCTTCCGAGGAATCCCAGGCCTCGGAGGCCGTCGTACAAATCACGGTGTTGCCCTCGACCACGACACGCAGGCTAAAAAAAACTCGTGCCCTTCGGGATTCTCGATGTGCTCGGGGGACTGCTGACGATCCTCTTCGGCACGTCGCGCGAGACGAGCGATTTCATCGCCGATTGCCTGGCGCAATGGTGGGAGGCGAACCGCGCGCGTTACGCGCACGTGCGGCAACTGGTGATCAACCTGGACAACGGCCCTGGGAATTCGAGCTTCCGCACGCAGTTCATGCAGCGGATGGTGGAGTTCGCGGATCGCATGGGGCTGGAAATCGTGCGGGTGTGAGCGAGCCTACGACAAAGGCGTTCGCGTGGCCAAAAAGGCGTTCCGCTCCATCGCCCAACGCCTGCAACGCGACGCCGCGCTACCCAAATACTCGGTGCGAATCAGTCCGGCCACCCGGTAAGATTTTCACCCGGAGTTGCCTTAGGTCGTAGCATCCGAATCCGAGGTTTCGGCGCCGCCAAGTTTGGGGGGTTGTGGTGTGGCCGTCCCGGCTGCCTCACATCTGGCGGATGAATCGGCAGGCGGGCCGCCTGCGCCCCAAAGTTGGCGGAGAGCCGAGTTTTCAAGCGGACCCCGATCGGGCCGCCACATCGACGCGGTACGGATCGCGGACCCTTCGAGAGCGAGGGCTTCGCGAACGGCGTTCCCTCGCCCAGAGGCCTTCTCTGCACAGAGCTGCTGGGCGGACCCGTATTCTGGGACTCACTTCGCCGCCGCCAGAGCAGCCTCGTAATTCGGCTGCTCGGTGATCTCCTTCACGTATTCGACGTGCTTGACCTTGCCGTCTGAGCCGACGACGAACACGGCCCGGCACAGGCAACGATCGAGCGGGCCGCCTGTAATGAGCGTGCCGTAGTTCTTGCCGAACGATGCATCGCGGTGATCGCTTACGGCGGCCACGCTGCCGACGTTCGACGCCGCGCACCATCGCTTCTGACCGAACGGCAGGTCCATGCTCACGCACACCACCGCCACATTCGGCAACTTGGCGGCCTCTTCGTTGAACCGCTTCGTCTCAATGTCGCACACCGGCGTGTCGAGCGACGGCACTGAGATGATGATCCGCGTCTTTCCGTTTGAGTTGGCCAAAGTGTAGTCGCTCAGGTCGGCCGCCTGAAGTTTGAAGTCAGGCGCCGCGTCGCCGACCCTAACCTCCTTGCCCGAAAGCGTGACCGGATTGCCTTTGAGTGTGATGGCAGCCATGGCTATCTCCTTAGTTGCGTGATCCCAAGTGGTTCAATCTCCGGCACCCCGCGCGGGGTGCAACGGACCGGCCAGTATGGGAAAACAACTCGCATTTGCAAGAGCGCCGCAGACCAGCCGTCAGGCTACCCTTGTAGCCGATACACCCATTGGCCGCTGATCATCGTGCCGGTCACCGGTTGGTCGGATTGCAGCAGCAATTCGTGCGGGTCGGCTTCATCGCGATCGGGCGGTAGGCGAATGACGGCGAGGTCGGCGTACTTGCCTGGCGACAGGCTGCCGCAGTCGCGCTCGCGCCCGAGCGCCCACGCGCCCGCCAGCGTCGCGATGTGCAGCAGTGCTGAGCCGGGCAACCCCGCGTCGCGACGTCGAACGAACCGAAGTTCATCGAGCACACTCAGCGTCGGCGTCGATGCCAGGCTGTCGGTCCCGATGCACACCACGACGCCAGCCGCGAGCAGCTTCGGATAGGGATGCGTCGCATGTCCGAAGTAGAAATGAGTGCGTGGGCAGTAGGCGACCGCACGGCGGCCGGAATGTGGATTTCCGACCGCTGATGGCTGACCGCTGATCGCCGACCCCTGATCTCTGATCGTCGCGATGTCGTCATCGCTCAAGTAGTTGCCATGCGCGATCAGCCAGTGGGCGGGTTCGGTGTCGGGGCGGCGCAGGTAGTCGAGCGGGCTGGGGCCGGGCGGCCGCCAGGCGTCACTCCACGCGCCGATCGATTCAAGGAACGATCGCAGCGGTCCGGCGCGATCTCGAATCAGTTGCTGCTCTTCGCGCGTTTCGGCCAGGTGGCTGCACAGCGGTGCACTCGAACGTCGTGCCCAGCGGCCAGCCAGATCATAGAGCAGCGGGTGCGTGCTGTACGGTGCGTGCGGCGACAGGCCAGGCATCAGGCGTCGTGGCGTCGCCGTCGCGGGAACGAGCGGCAGCGGATCGAGCGGCGTTGCGTCGTCGAAGGCGAGTTCGTTTTCGGCCCCATGCGAGGGTTCGGTCGAGTCGGGGGCGACGGCCATCGGCGCCAGCCAGCCGCGCGCGGCCCGGGCGGTGTGGGTTGCCCGATCAGACCCCAGACCTAGCAGTTCGCAGAAGACCGTAGCCCGCAGCGGCGAACGAGCCAGCGGTTTCCAGCTCATGCCGCCGCTCGATATGTCGCCGACCAGCGTTGTCCCCGCGGCCAGGCAAGCGTCGATGCCGCGCCCGACGGCGTGATGAACCGCCTTGGCATCCATCTCGCGCCGCGCGGCGATCACCGCTCGCAGCCAGTTCACAAACGACGACCCGCCGAGTTCTTTGGCCCTCAGGCCGCTCAGGTCCAGGTGCGTGTGTGCGTTCACGAACCCCGGCACGATCGCCGCGTTGCCCAGATCGAGCGTCGGTGTACCGGCAGACGGCCCGACGTGGATGATGCGATGAGCCTGCACATGCACGCAGCCGTCGCGGATGACCGGCCCATCGACCGGAAACACATAGCGGGCCTTGAGCACCAACTCAGACGTTCGCATGGGGAGACCCGCGCGCGAGGCCAGTCGACGGCGCGACCGGCGCCGAACGCAACGTGGATGAACGCGACACGGCCGCGTCGGGATCCAGAGCTCGAGCGTCGTCGCCGCTGTTGTCGCTCAGCGTGACGGCCGGTGAACGAGCCGGCTGTTTCAACAACCACGTCAGCACCAGAGTCGCTAGACCTGCACACAACAACAAGACGTGTACTCGATACGGCACGTGATGCGCGAACTCGCCGGTGGTCGGCTGCCGGAACAACGCATCAAACAATCGCACCAGTGGCTCACCGGCGGCGCCGGCTCGAACGGCCTGTTCCATGTGCGACTGGAAGTTGGCCATCAGCAGCGCGAGTGCGTTGTTGGTGAAATGGAACACGATGCCCGGCAGCAGGCTGCCGCTGCGCGTGGCGACGACTCCCAAGATCCAGCCGAGGAACGTGGTTGTCAGCAACTGCTGTGGGTTCATGTGGAAGAAACCGAACAGGAACCCGCTGACGATGATTGCTGTGAAGACCGACATGCGACGCAAGAGGCCGCTCAAGATGAAGCCGCGGAACGCCAGTTCCTCACACACGGCGGGCAGCGCGGCGATCAGAATCAATTGCCACCAGAGAGGCTGGCCGCCTCCCAATAGTTGTTCGAGTTGCTCCGCGACCCACTTCGGTTGGCTGGGCAGGCCCCTTTGGATGTGTTCACTGGCCTCGACGGCGATCGGGTGCAGCGCGACGGCGAGTGCGGCGGCCAGCGCCATGTAGCCCCACGACGGCCAACGGCCGAGCAATGTGAGACGAGGTCGATTGGTCAGCATCACACCCATGATGATCGCAGGCGTCGCGACAAATGCGATTTGCATTACGACGAGCGATCGTTGCAGGGCCGCCTGACGTGCCGTTGCATCGGCGGCGCCGGTCGGGCCGAGGAAGCCGCCCAGGAACCACACGAGCAACAGCATGATCGCGTAGCAGAATATCGCCTCGGCCGCCGACGGGAACGCGCCGCGATCGCGGAACAGGTGCCGTGCCCACAGCCACGGTTCAAACCGCTCGGCCTCGCGAAACAGCACTTCCTCGCGGGTGAACTGGTCGATCGCCCAACGAATCGCCAGCGCCGCGTAGAGCGCCGTGGGCAATAGCACGAGCGTCATGAAATGGAGCGCGACGTCGTAGTGCCCTTGGATCAGCGACTTCAGCAGCAGTGCCACCCCGGTGATCGGCACGACGCTGTAGAACGCATTCAGCTCGACGCCCGGCGCCAGCGTGACCAGCACGAGCGGCATCGTCACGAGGAACAATGGGGTCAGGTAGTACTGCCCCTCCTTGGTGCTCCGCGCAAACGCAGCCAGCGCCAGACCCATCGCACTGAAGAACGCGGCCAGCGGCAGCAGCAACAGGAGCACCCAGCCGGCGCAGTCTAGGCCCGGCGGTTGAAAGTCCGCCAGTCGCTCGTTGTTCGGTACCGCTCGTTGCATCTGTTCGGCGACGACCCAGCCCGTAGTGGCCATCGACGCCAGGTTGAGCACAGCCGTGGCGACGCTGAACAGGAAGATCGTCAGATACTTGCCGAGCACGATCTCGGCCCGCGCCGCCGGACTGATCAGCAGCGTCTCGATCGTCCCGCGCTCCTTCTCGCCGGCACAGAGGTCGACGGCCGGGTAGAACGCGCCGGTGAGCGACATGATGACCAACAGGAATGGGAACAGCTTGGCCCAGACGAGGCCGCCGCTGACTTCCTGGGCCGTCGCGATGTTCTGTTCCTTGAATTCGACGGGCCTGATGAAGTCGGGCGGCAGCGACTTGGACTCTACGCGATCTCGCACGATCAAGTCGCTCCAGTTGCTGAGCGCTTCCTTCAGTCTGAGATACGCGATCCGCGACTTCTCGTCGGCGTAGTTGTAATGGGTCTCGAGTTTGACGGCCTCGCCACGTGCGATCTTCTCGCGTGTGTCGGGCGGCACGAACAGCACGACCTGCACCTCGCCGTCTTGCAACCGCTGCGCCGCACCCTCGTCCGAGACGATCTGCAGTTGCTCGGCCTCTTCGGGAACTTCGAACAGCTCAGCCACGAATCGGTCGACGGCAATGAGCGGCGGGAAGTCGGGCAGGTGCTCGCGCCCGACCACAATGACCTGACGCGGCTGCTCGACGAACAGCACCGTGAACTGAACCATGCCGATGCCAATGCCGGGGTAGAGCAACAACGGCAAGACCATGATCATGAACAACGTGCGGCGGTCGCGCAGTTGGTCTCGCAACTCGCGATGGAACACCAGTTTGACGTTGTGCCAGTTCATTGGAGCTTGCCGGCTGTTAATCGCTCGTTGCCAATTGAGGAGGACGTCGGACGAGTCCCGTCTCCTGACAGTTAGCGATTAGCAATGAGCGATTCCGATCCTGCCTTCTCGTCGTGTCGCCGAATCAACTGGAAGAAGAGTTCCTCAAGGTCGTTCTCGCCGTGTTCATCGGTCAACTCGGCCAGCGTGCCGGCGGCCAGAATGTGGCCGCGGTGGACGATGGCAATGTGATCGCACAGCTTCTCGGCCTCGCGCATGATGTGCGTCGAAAACACGATGCACTTGCCCTGCGCGCGCAGTCCGCGGATGACCTCGACGACGGAGCGAGCCACCAGCACATCGAGACCGGCGGTCGGTTCGTCGAAGATCAGCACCGGCGGGTCGTGTACGATCGTCCGCGCGATCGACACCTTCTGCTTCATGCCCGTCGACATCTTCGACCCAAGCTGATCGCGGAAGCCGTTCATTTGCAGGGCGTCGAACAGGTGTTCCATTCGCTCGTGCAGGCGATCTTCAGACAAGCCGTAGAGTCGTCCGAAGTATTCGACCATTTCCCATGCGGTCATGCGGTCGTAGATGCCGGTGGACGCCGACATGTAGCCGATCTTTTGACGCACCGCGGCGGCCTCGCGCACCACGTCGTGCCCGACGATCATCGCACGACCGCCGGTCGGACGCAGCACGGTGCTGAGGATGCGGAGCGTAGTGGTTTTGCCCGCGCCGTTTGGCCCGAGCAGCCCGAAGATTTCGCCGCTACGACAGGAAAAACTGATACGATCCACCGCCCACACTTCGCCGCGGCGGAGGTCCAAGAAGGTCTTCGTCAGGTTTTGTACGTCGATCATCCCTGCGGCATCGCTCCGGAACAGGCCTGCGTCAGTTGGGCGACTCGTCGATGTACTCATAGAATACGTTGCGTTGCCGCGGAATGTAGCCGGCCTCACGAATCGCACAACGTATTTCTTCGAGCGAAAGGTGATAAACCGTCCCCGCGGACGAAACGACGTTCTCCTCAATCATCAGGCTTCCCATGTCGTTCGCGCCGAAGAACAGGGCGACCTGACCAATCTTGCCGCCCTGAGTGACCCACGACGATTGAACGTTGGCGAAGTTGTCGAGATACAGCCGCGCAATCGCCTGCATCTTCAAATACTCATACGCCCCCGCCGTGGGGACGTGCCCCATCGTGAAGTAGGGGCTCGACTCGGCGGCGGTCTGCGGCTTCTGAAACGTCCAGCAGATGAACGCAGTGAATCCGCCCGTCTCATCCTGCAACTGCCGCAGGCGATCGAGGTGCTCGATGCGCTCGGCCAGCGTCTCGACGTGGCCGAACATCATGGTGGCGCTCGATCGGCCGCCGAGTGAATGCCACACGCGCATGACCTCCAGCCACTCATCGGTCATGCACTTGCCGCGCGTGATCGCCGCGCGCACTCGGTCGGCCAGAATCTCGCCGCCGCCGCCGGGGATCGAGCCAAGCCCAGCCTTCTTGAGCCGCTCGAGCACCGTGCGCAGCGGCAACTTCGTGATCCTGTGCAGATGCCACAGCTCGGGCGGACTGAACGCGTGCAGGTTCACGGCCGGAAATCGCGTCCGCAGGTCAGCGAGCAGCTCCTCGTACCATTCGAGCGGCAACGTCGGGTGCAGCCCGCCCTGCATCAGAATCTGATCGCCGCCGAGCGCGATCGTCTCTTCGATCTTCCTGTACAGTTCCTCGCGCGGCAGCAGGTAGGCGTCGTCGTCGCGCCGTTTGCGGAAGAACGCGCAGAAGTCGCACTCGGCCGCGCAGACGTTCGTGTAGTTGATGTTCCGGTCGATGTTGTAGGTGCGGTACGGCTCTGGATGAAGCCGCCGAGCGACGGCGTCGGCCGCGCGGCCGATCGCCAGCAGGTCGTCCGACTCGGCCAACGCTAGAGCTTCATCGGGCGCGATCCGCTCGCCGTCCACGCACTTCTTCAAGACGTCGGACAGGTTCAACGCTTGCTTCCCCCACGTCGCACGGCCGATTCCGCGGCTCGTGCCATTGCGGTTGCATCGTAGCGGCCGCGGCCGAAGCTGGTCAACGGCGTTCGGAACCAACAGGCCGAACAGCTCACGAGCACGGCGCGCGCTCGATGGCCTCGGTCAGACGCACGCCCAGGCCCGGCGCAGTGGGCACGACGACGTGACCGCGATCGACCACCAGCGGGTCGATGAAGAGTTCCTCGTACACGGCCGTGCCGGTCGGATCGAACTCGAGCAGCCTGGTCCGAGGCATCGCGGCCATGAGGTGCAGCGTGGCGGCGAGGCCGACCCCGCTCGAGAAGTTGTGTGGGCTGACGACGACCCCGCCGGCTTCCGCCTGCTCGCAGATGAGCCGAGTCTGGTCGATGCCGCCACACCGCAGGATGTCGGGCATCAGGTAGTCGCATGCCGCCGAACTCAGGAATGGCTCGACGCCGTGTGTCGTGTACAGATTCTCGCCGGTCGCGATCGGCATCGGCGCCAACTGCCGACGCAGCCACGCGTGTCCCTGCCAATCCAAAGGCGAGATTGGCTCTTCGTACCAGAACGGCCGGAACGCGGCGAACTCCCGGCCGCGGGCGAGCGCGGTCTCGCGATCGAACGCCGTGTTGATGTCGATCATGAATCCAACGTCCGGCCCGATCGCCGTTCGGATCGCCTGGCACCGGGCCAGATCGCCGTCGCGTTCGCCGGCCGCACCGACGTGCGTCTTCACGTAGCGAAAGCCGGCGCCGACGTAGCGTGCCGCCGCGTCGGCCATGACGGCCGGGTCGTCCCAGTGCAGGTCGCTCGCATACGCCTCGATGCGGTCGCGCCGCCGGCCTCCGAGCAGTTCGCACACCGGCACGCCTTCCGCCTGACCGCGAATGTCCCAGCACGCCACCTCGATCGCACTGATGGCACAAACCGCCGACCCACCGGTCTCCCAGAATTCGCGCGAGGCAAAGAGACGCTGCCACACGGCGGCGGGGTCGAGCGGGTCCAGGCCGACGGCCATCGGTCCGAAGCGACGCTCGATGATCGGCGGGGTCACGAGCGGGTCGCCGAACGCGTCACCTAGGCCCGAGATGCCGGCGTCGGTCTCGACCACGACCAGCGTGAACCGCCGCTCGGAACGGCTCGATCGCGCATTGCGCTGCGGACGCCGAAGCGGCCTGGTCAGTTGCACGACTCGGACGTTGGTGATTTGCATGATTCAGGCGGCTCGACGCCGCTCTGGGCCGTCAGCCGTCATCGCACAGCCGCGAGGTCCTGCTGACCGTAGAAAACCAGTGGCACTCCAGGTTGTGCGAGCTGCATGGCAACGCACGAGTCGTAGAACAGCTTCAGCCCTTGTAGCTCGCGCGGGCCGAGATCGAATCGAATGAACTCGGTGAGGTACCGACGGCAATCGTCGGGCGACAAGCCCAGCGGGGGCCCTTCGCGATCGGCGATCTCGCGCACGCGACTCGTGCCCAGCCGTTTCGCTCGCCGTAGCGCCGCGTCGACGTCGCCCAGATTCAAGCCGTCGCGGGCCACCCACATGGCGAACACGAACGGCAGGCCGGTCTCTTTCAACCACTCCTCGCCGAGGTCGTATGTTTCCACCTGTCCCAGTTCGAGCGGCCTGATCGCCCGATCGCCGATCACCAGCACGGCGTCGGCGTTGGACTCCTCGGCCGGCTGACCGAGCGGCAGCGGCCGGCGTTCGGGCCGCAGTCCGTGACGGCGATGAAACAGGATGGACGTGAGCGCGACGCTGGTGCGCGATCCCTCGTCGAGCGCTACCGATCGAACCTCGGCCATCGGCACGCGGCAGTAGAGCTTGACGCTGAGCACCGGTCCGTGCGCTGCGATGGCCATGTCCGGCACGATCTGGTAATCGCGCCCACGAAAGTACTCGATCGAAGGGATCAGCGCGACGTCCAACTCGGCCGCCGCCAGACCGTCGGCCAGCCGGCTGGGAACGTCGAGGACGAGCTGGGCCTGCGGCGCCAGTTCGTCCAGCCGATAGATCAGCGGCTTCGAGTTCAGGTAACGGACCGCCCCGATCCGAATCGGTCTGGCCATGCGTGTGCTCCGCGATGTCGTTTCGCGACGGATTATAGCGGGCGACCTCCGCCGTGCAAACCGCCCGCGCGTCGGCCGCCACCGTGCTAACCGCAGCACGACAGTCTGCATAACGCATGCAGGATTAGATTGCATCGTCCTTTCACATTGAGCCGGTGCGAGTCCTGGGTTCGGACGTTCTGTTGGGCACGCAGCTTTGGATGGGCCAGGCACATGCCCACGGCGCTCGGCATTGTTACGCACTTCGACTATCATTTCGAGGGGCAACGACGACGAGGAGGGGCTGGTCAGAACGGTCCGCCTTTCTTGATCGGCTGGGGGGGTGTCGAACGTGATTCTGGGCTACAACACAAACGGGTTTGCCCATCACCGGTTTGAGGATGCGGTCGAAATCCTGGCGGGGATCGGGTACCGGTCGGTCGCGATCACGCTGGATCATTTCGTGCTGAATCCGTTCGATTCCGACCTGCGGCGTCAGTGCGTTCAAGCGCGACGCTTGCTCGCGAGGCGCCGCATGGGGTCGGTCATCGAAACCGGCGCACGGTTCCTGCTCGACCCAAGTCGCAAACACCATCCAACCCTGATGAGTCGGGCGCTCAGTGATCGCGTGCGCCGTGGCAAATTCCTGCGGCGGGCGATCGACGCGGCGGCGGGCCTCAAGTCGCAGGCGGTGTCTTTTTGGTCGGGCGCACTGCAAGACGACGTCACTCATGCGGTCGCGATGCGGCGGCTCGTCGACGGATGTCTCGCCGCCGTTGAATATGCCGCCCAACGAGGGGTTCGGCTTGCCTTCGAGCCTGAGCCCGGCATGTATGTCAGCCGCATGGAACAATTCGATGAGCTGCTCGACCGCGTCGATCACCCGCTCTTCGGACTCACCCTCGACATTGGCCACCTGCACTGCCTCGACGACGGGCCGATCCCCGACGTCATCGGCCGGTGGAAGGACCGGCTGTTCAACATTCACATCGAGGACATGCGGCGCGGCGTACACGACCACTTGATGTTTGGCGAGGGCGAGATCAATTTCGGACCGGTGCTCGCGAAACTGCAGGCGATCGGGTATGCCGGCGGAGTGCATGTCGAGCTGAGTCGCCACAGCCACGACGCGGTCGCTGTCGCGCGGCGGGCGTTTGAGTTTCTGAACCAAGCGGCCAAGGGGGCGTCATGCAGATTCGAAAGATAAAGCTGTATCCCGTCAACGTGCCGCGTCAGTACGGCACCGTGATCGCGCAGGCCGGCGGCAAGGCGAAACGCACGGTCGCCGAGTCGCACTTCTTCTTCCTCGAAGTCACCACCGACACCGGCGTGGTGGGCTGGGGAGAGGTTTCCGACATCGAGCCGTCTGAGCTGCCCAACCCCGACGAGTACGCCGAACTGCTGGCGATGTTCCTGGTCGGCCGCAGTCCATTCGAGGTGCAGCGCATGCACCGCGAGCTGCGCGAGCACTTCGACACGGGCAAGGGGTCGCTCGCCGCCTATTCGGCGTGCGCGATCGACATGGCGATGCTCGACATTCAGGGCAGGGCCGCGGGCCGACCGGTGTACGATCTGTTCGGCGGCAAGGTGCGTAACGACGTGGTCATTTCGTGGGTGGCATACATCCGCGATGACTTGACGCTGTTGCGCGAGGAGATCGCCGACAAGGTTGCCGAGGGCTTTCGTGCGTTCAAGCTCAAGGTCGGTGTGAACATCGATCTCGATGAGGCGCGGTTGGCCATCTTGCGCGAAGTCGCCGGCAAGGACGCGAACATCAAGGTCGATGCGAACGCCGGGTGGTCCGTGGCCGACGCGCCGCGGCACATTCGCCGGCTGCACAAATACAATTTGTCCGGCGTCGAGACACCCGTGCCTCGCGAGGACCCGGCTAACATCGCCGCGGTGCGCCGGCAGGTGGGCGTGCCGATCCTGGAGCACGTTTCCGATCCGGCCTACGGGCTCGCGCTGGTCAAGGCCGGCGCGGTAGACGTTTTCAACATCGCCACGACCGGCTGCGGCGGCATCTGGCCGGCCCGTCAGGTCGTGGCTATTGCCGACGCGGCGGGCGTCGGGATTCTGCTCGGCAGCACGGTTGAGCTTGGTCCTGGCACGCTGGCCCAGTTGCACCTCGCCGCGACGATTCGCAATCTGACTCTACCGAGCGATCTGATCGGCCCTGGGATGTACACCGATGATGTGCTGGCGCAGCCACTGCGCTACGATGCCGGGCGGTTACGAATCCCGACCGGCGTCGGGTTGGGCGGCAGCGTCGATGTCGCGAAGTTGGCCCGACTACGTGGCCGGCGAGCACCTTGACGTTCGACGCGACACGTGACACTTGCAACCTTGCAACCCGCACCGTTGACATCCGTACTTGGGCTCTGGTAAGGTTTCACCCCAACCCCTCGGCTGGAGGAGGCCCGGGCGGCAAACATTTCTTTGCTATTGCTGTTCCGCGTCGTTAAATTGGCTGGAGGGGTCGCACGAAGGCAAGGGTAGAAGATGAACGTTAAGCTCTTGGTCGTTCAGGGAAAACCGGAAGGTAAAGAGATCCCACTTCGGATTCCGAAGTTCCTTGTCGGGCGCGGGCCGGAATGCCACCTCAGGCCCAACAGTGAACTCATCAGCCGCCACCATTGCCTCTTCACAATCGAGGCGAACTGCGTCAAGCTCCGCGATCTAGGCAGCACAAACGGCACGGTGGTGAACGGCGAGCGACTCACGGACGAGATCGTGCTTCAGAACGACGACATGATCCAGATTGGCCCGCTCGGGTTTCAGGTGCTGGTCGAACAGGCAGCCTCTGTAGCGGCGCCAGCGGCAGCCCCCGCGTCTGTTGTCGTCGCGCCGCCTGTCGCTCCGGCCGCTGTTGCCGTACCCGCCGCTCCCGTAGCCGCCTTCGCTGCCGTACCGGCCGTCGCCGTGGCCGCGGCTTCGCCGGTTGCACAAGGTGTTCCGCGGTCGGCCGACGCGTCCAAGCTGGGCAGCAGCGACGCTGCCGACACAGACATTGACCAGTGGCTCATGTCGGACGGGAAACGTGCGGTGCCCGACAGTGGTTCGGGGGTGTTCAGCGGCGACACGCAACTGCTGAACCTGAAGGCGGCCGAGACTACGACGAACGCGCCCACTCTGCCTGAAGCGGTCGAAGGCGGCGACCCGGCCACCGGCGCCGCGCCAGGGAAAGCTCAGTACGCGACGATCGGACCCAAGCAGAAAAACGTCGGCCCGAAGAACAAGATCGAAAAGACTCGCGAAGACACCAGTCGCGCCGCGGCTGATATTTTGCGACGCATGATGGAACGACGGCCCGGGAAGTGAGCACTGAACTCTCCGCCGTTCAGCAGATTGTCCGAGAATCGAGCCGCAGTCTCGGAGGCCTCGTCGCCGAGGTGGAACGGCTGCTGGTCGGGCAACGCTACGTGATCGACCGACTGCTCGTCGGGCTTCTCACGGGCGGCCACGTACTACTCGAAGGGTTGCCGGGCCTCGCCAAGACGCTGGCCGTGCGCAGCCTTGCCGGTGCGATTCACGCGAAGTTCAGTCGCATCCAATTCACCCCCGACCTGCTGCCTGCCGACCTCATCGGCACGCAGATTTACAATCCCCGGTCGGGCGAATTCACCGTCAAGCAAGGTCCGATCTTCGCCCACATCGTGCTGGCCGACGAAGTGAACCGGGCGCCGCCCAAGGTCCAGAGCGCGCTGCTCGAAGCGATGCAAGAGAAGCAGGTCACGATCGGCGACCGCACGTTCCTACTCGATGACCCGTTCCTGGTGCTCGCCACGCAGAACCCGATCGAACAGGAGGGGACCTATCCGTTGCCCGAGGCCCAGGTCGATCGGTTCATGTTGAAGCTGCGAGTGGCGTATCCGAGTCGCGCCGAGGAGCGGCAAATCCTCGACCGCATGGCCACGACCGCCCCCCCGCGCGACGTCTCGCCCGTGATTGAGCCGGTGGAGATTCTACGGTTGCGCGGAATACTCGACACGATCTACATCGACGACAAGGTGAAGGACTACATTGTCAGCGTCGTCGCGGCCACTCGCGACCCGGCCGCGTTCAAGCTCGACATTGGCCAGTTCATCCGCTACGGCGCCAGTCCGCGGGCCACGATCAATCTGACGCTGGCAGCCAAGGCCCACGCATTCCTCTCCGGCCGCGCGTATGTGACGCCCCAGGACGTCAAGTCGATCGGCATGGACGTGCTGCGGCACCGCGTCATCGTCAGCTACGAGGCCGAGGCCGAGGAGATTACCTCTGAGGAAATCGTGAAACGAGTGTTCGACCATGTGGACGTGCCGTAATGCTCCCTCCCGAACTCCTTCGCCACATCCGCCGCATTGAAATCCGCACTCGCCGCGCGGTGAACGACGTGCTGGCGGGCCAGTACGAGAGCGTGTTTCGCGGCGCGGGCATCGCGTTCGAAGAGGTGCGCGAGTATCAGCCCGGCGACGATGTACGCACGATCGATTGGAACGTGACGGCTCGCATGGGGCATCCCTTTGTGAAACGGTTCCGCGAAGAGCGCGAGCAGACGGTCGTACTGCTCGTGGACGTAAGCGCGAGCCAGACGTTCGGCGCCGCGGCGCGTTGGAAGCATGAGGTGGCGGCCGAACTCTGCGCGCTCGTGGCCTTCAGCGCCGTGAAGAACAACGACAAGGCGGGCGTCATTCTGTTCAGCGACCACGTCGAGCATTTCGTGGCCGCCGCCAAGGGGACCAGCCACGTTCTGCGGCTCATCCGCGACGTGCTGTACTTTCGGCCGGCCGGTCGTGGCACGGACATCGCGGCCGCATTGCGCTACCTGCGCCGCGTGACGCACCGGCGGGCGATTGTGTTCGTGCTGAGCGATTTCCTGACGACCGGGTTCGAGCGTCCGCTGCGTGTGGCTGCGCGGCGGCACGAAGTCGTGGCCGTGCGTCTGGTCGATCCGCGCGAGCGCGAGTTGCCGGCCGTGGGACTGGTCGAACTCGAGGACGCCGAGACCGGCGCCCGGTGCACGGTCGACACCGCCAGTCCGACCGTTCGGCGCATCTACGCCGAGCAGGCTGCCCTGCGGGCCGACGAACTGCGCCGAGTCTTTCGCTCGGCAAACGTCGACCTCATCGAGGTCCACACCGACGGCCGTTACGTCGATCCACTGGTGCGGTTCTTCCAGCAGCGAGAAACTCGGACTCGCAGGTAGACTGACAGCCATGTTCTTGCTGACTTCGCTGTTGCTTACGCTGGCGTCGTTCGCCGCGCCCGATACACAAGCGGCGTCGGACCGCCCATCGCCCGCGCCGGGTCCGCTACGGCGTACTTGGACCCGCGGACCGCTGCAGCTCGACCTGTCGATCAGCGATGCAGCCCCGCTGGCAGCCGACACGGTCCGAGTTCGACTTCAGGCGTCGTCCGGCGACAAGCTGCAGGTGGAACTGCCCACCCTGGAAAACTGGCCGAAGGATTCGCTGGTCGGCAGGCCAGAGCAATCGGGACCAACGACCGGCGGCGATGGCCGCACGTCGTGGGAGTTGAGCTTCGAATTGGACGTGCTGCGTGCGGGCGCCTATCAACTGCCCGAGCTCGCGATGAAATTTCGCCGCAGCGAATCGGAAGAATGGACGACGGCGTCGACCGAACCAGTATCGATCGAATTCCGTTCCCTACTTGGCGACGATCCCGACCAAGCTGCGCCGCGTCCCAACCCAGGACCGGCCGACTTGCCGCGTGGCCCGGTGCCGTGGATCGTCATCGCGGCGGTCGTCCTTGGCGTCGCGCTCGCCATCGGGTTGCTAGTCGCCCTGTTCGTCTGGCGATCGCGTCGGCCGCAACCGCCGTTGCGAATCACTGCCTATCGCAAAGCGATGGATGCGATTCATCGCATTAACTTGGCCGGCCTGCTCGACCGGGGTGAAGTCGATCGGTTCTACACCGACCTGTCCGACGTGGTTCGGCGTTACGTGGAGGATCGCTTCGGACTGCGAGCGCCGGAGCAGACGACCGAGGAGTTCTTGCAGGCGCTGGCGCGGCGCCCGGTGCTCGCGAGAGAACAGGGTCAGTCGCTCGCCCATTTCCTGGAAGAATGCGACATGGTCAAGTTCGCACGGGTCCGGCCGACCTCGCTCGAGGGCCAGGCGGCACTGCGGGCCGCACGCGATTTCGTCGAAAGCACGCGCGACGACTCGGTGTTCGCCTTAGCCTAGCCTAGTAATAGTAATGTGGCTCATTGAATAGGGTCTGAAATCGGCTTCGGTCGTTTAACCCGCAGCCGGTCGTTTAACCCGCAGCCGCAGGCGAGGCACCACAATCGCCAGCCATGCCTCGCCTGCGGCTGCGGGTTAAACGAATTCGGACCCCTTTCAATGTGTACTTAGAGTTGCTCGGCTATCTCGGCCAACTCAGCGTCGGTCAGGTCGAGCAGCGTCTTGCCACGGCGATCGAGTTCCTGTTGGAACCGCGCCACGGTTTCTTGGAGTTCCTTGTGCGTGTCTTCAGACCCGCCGACCAGCAGGAAGTCGTCGCCGCGGGTGATGCGACTGTGACCATCGGCGCCGTCGAGGCCGACGCCCAACAATCCGGCTTTGCGAACTGGTTGCCGTGTAGCGGTGGGAATGTGCATGAGGGTTCTCGCGGTGAGGAGCGGTCAGGTTGCCACGTCATCTTTGGGGGTCAGCCGGGAGGGCTGTCGCACGTGTCATATCGACCGCCTCACCGGCCGACTTGGGCGCAGCTTGACCGCGTCGGGTCCGGTCGGACCCATCACGCCGGGCGTATCAGCCCTCGATGCACGTCTTCGCAATGTGCCGAGCTTGACGATAAGCCTTCTTAATCGTCATGGCGCGGGCCTCGAGTTGGTCTTCGTTGAACGACTTGCCGGGCTCCGACGTAGGTAATCCCGCCAGCGAAACCGTCAACGGAAGTAGGTCGAGGAATTGCTTGTACTTCAACTGCAGTTCGTTGGGTTCAGCCATGTGCTTGCCTTTCAGGTTCTCAAAGTAAAGTGGTTTTCCTGACGCCGAGTCGAACAACCCGTCGGCTTGCGATGCCCCACCACGCTGCCGCGAGCTTGACTCACCCTGCGCTCTCACGCGGCAACGGAAGAGCATACCGCGGCGCGGCGGCGTTGTAGAGGGTCTGGCCGTTATTTCGCGACGACGGCCGCGGCGCTTCGGATCCAACCGGTCCGGCCGTCGTTCAAGCGAATGTGCAACCAATCGCCGCGCTGTTCGATACGTCGAAACTCGACGCCCGACCCGAGGGGACGATTGAACTGCGGCTCGTACGTCTCGCCGTCGCCCTTGCGGACCACCACGTCCGAGGCAACCAAGACGCCGATGGGCTGGTCGCGATCGAGCCGAACAGAGTGGTCCGCCGAGTAGGCCAGGCCGGCGGACAGGCTGATCGCCAGCGCGAACGTGAACAAGGTCCAGCGACGCGGTCGCCAGATACGAACCAGCATCACAACCCACGCAACGGCGTAAACAACCACGGCGACCTTCGTCCGTTCGCGCACGCTCCATGCGTAATGGGGAAACAGCAACTGCTGCACGAGCCTTCGCGTGTCGGTCGACTCGATGCGATCGACCACGCGCGACCGGGCGAACGCGAGGTTCGCCTCGACCAACTCATCGCGCGGTCGCAGTCTCTGGGCCAAGCGGTAGTACAGAATGGCGCGCGGCACGTCGCCCGTCCGAAAGTAGGCGTTGGCCATGTTGTAATACAGTTTTCCGTTCACGACCCCGTCGGCCACAAGTACCTCGTACTGTTCAATGGCCTGACGAAACGACTGGCCGGCCACGGCCGCGTCCTGCGACTGAGTGCCTCGTTGAAACGCCGCATTCGCCAGCGATAGGCACTCGTACCGATTCACTTCCGCGCCGGCTGCAATTGGTACGACCCATCCGATCAACAACGCCGTCACGCCCGTCGTGGCCCGCCGCCTGGCCTTCGTCGCGTTTCTCTCCAGTTGGTCGATGAGCGATTGAGCGGCCGCCCTGAGTCCATTCGTGGCGCTGCCGCCGAAACCGGCAAACCGCACCTCGTCGCTCTGTTCGACCAGCCGGCATAGTTGATCGGCCAACTGTTCGCTGGCGCCCAGGTCGAGTGCGTGCGTTCGAGCCTCTGCCGGGGTCAGTTCGCCAACCGGGAGATTCAGCTTGTCGGCCAGGAAGGCGGCGACAATCGCGGCGATTTCGTCGGGAGAGTCACCCGCGACGTCTCGCTGCGCTGCAGCCAGGCGGTCGCAGGCGCGTCGGTAGGCCGACTGCGCGCGAACGAGTGCCGGGTTCATGTGCAATCGTCGGATACGACCAACCACGCACCAGGCGGCAAGCCAAATCGCGGGCGGGACGAGAACCACCAGCGCCACGACGGCTCGCGTCGCCGCGATGGGTCCTTCGGGTTCGAGCACATCGGGGCCGGTGAAGTTCGCGGCCAGCCCCGCGGCCAAGTCTTCGAGCGCGCGTGACGCCGATGTCTTGGGCGCGGCGTCGACGATCTCAGACGGATCGAGCCTGGCCGTCTCCGACACCTCGAGCACGATGCGTTCCGAGAATGCATCTTCGTAGCGATTCGTCTTGGGGTTGAAGTAGGTCAGCCGGATGGCGGGCAGTTCGTTCACGTTGGCGTGTTTCGGTCGCACGCTGAAGGTGAAGCTCTTGCCGTCGCCGTCAAGCCGACCGGGCGATGGATCGTCGTGTATCTTGAAGTTATCGGCCCACCGCCGCTGGCCGCCGAGATTGGGCGGGCCGATTTCCTCGATCGTGCCGGCGCCGGTCACGCGCACGGTCAGCGTGATCGGATCACCGACGCGGACCTTCGTCGGCTGAGCCGATGCGGCGATCTTGAACATGCCGACGCCGCCCGTGAACGTATCCGGCCGGCCGAGCATCGGCACGGCCGCGACGTTCAGCGAGAACGGCTCGGACACCGCGAACAACTCGCGCCGCTCGGCCACGAGTTCGCCGCCCTGCCGACGCACTCCCGTGAACACAGTCCCGCGAAGTTGTGCGGTGAGCGGCCCGACGGGGCCGGCCCGGGTCGCGCGGTATTCGAGCGGCAACGAATAGCGGAAGTACGCGAGCGGCTTGTCGTCGGCGCCGGGCCGTTCGACCTCGTCGCGGTCGAACCGGATCGGGACTTGCTCCACGCGCTCTTCGAACAGGAACGCCCCGCGAGCGCGGCGAAACAGATCGTTCACGGGGAAGCTGGGACCATCTTCACGTGCTCGCTGCTGCAGCGACGAGTCGAGCGAGGCGGCGGGCCGCAGCGATTCCGTTCCCTCGAGCCACGACAGCCGGACGTGCGGCGGATCCTGGGCGCTGAACGGATTGTATTCGAGCAACTTGCCGTCGTGCTCGAGTCGCCGCAGGTACAGATTCACCTTGAGCGTCACGGTTTGGCCGGGGTAGACAGTTCGTTCGCCGCTCGTGATCTCCACCGTCGCCCAGTTCTGCGGTTCCGGGCCGATAACCTCGATCTCAAGCTCGTCCGTCGCAGCGGACTGTTTGCCCTGACGCACGACCACAGACGGAATCTTGAGCGTTCCGGCCTTCGACGGAGTGAATTGAAACCGGTATCGAAAGGTGTAGCTGTCCGTGCGCACGCCGTTGATGATCGTTGTCGAGCTGCCGACCGATGGTTGTCCGACGGACTTGAAGCCGAGCGACTCGATGGGGGCGGCGTCGATCTGGGGCGGCGCCTGCACGTCCTGCTGCACGGCGATTTCGAAGGCGACGACGTCGCCCAGGTACGGCCGACGGCTCGACACGCCGGCTTGGACCACCAGGTCGGCCGCTCGCGCACCGGCGGCGAGCCACAACAGGGCGCACAAGCTGTAGATAGCGACTCGCTTCATTCGGTTGACTGCGTGGGTTCCCGACCTGCCGACGCGTCGGCGTCCGGGACCTCCACTTGGATTTCCTCGCCGATCACTTGAACCGCGTACGTGCCGATCCTCACCTTGCGGTAGTCGGCCCAACTGCCGTCCGCGAGGTGGAAGCGCCAGCCGTGCCAGGCACAGACGACGGTCCCCTCGACGAGCGATCCGGCGGCGAGCGACGCGCCCGCGTGCGGGCACTGGTCGTCGATCGCGCGATAGGCGCCTCGATCATTGAATACGGCTACGACCTTGCCATTGATGGCAAAAGCGCGGCCCTCGCCCTCGGGGATTTCGCCGACCCGCGCAACGCTGTAGAACACTGCTGAAGGCTCCATCACGGTCGCCCGCCGATGCACCGAGGGTTTCGCACTTGCCTCAGCCGTGCCCGGCTGGCAGAGTAGTCGCCCAACGCACCAGAGAATGTAACCCATGAAGCAAAACCCCGTGAAGCGCAAGTTGGCGGCGGGCGAGCCGGTGTTCGGCACCTGGCTGTCGCTCAACAGCGTCTTCGCCGTCCGATTCATGGCCCGCGTCGGGTTCGATTGGCTGACGGTGGACCTCGAACACTCGCCCACCGACTGGGAGACGGCGGGACTGATGTTCGGCGCGATCGCCGATGCGGGCGGCGTGCCGCTCGCGCGCGTGCCGCGTGGCGACCATGACTACATCAAGCGAGTGCTCGACGCCGGCGCCATGGGCATCGTCGCGCCGATGGTGAACACGGTGGAGGAGGCGCGGGCGATCGTGGCGGCCGCGAAGTATCCTCCCGTGGGCAACCGATCCGTCGGCGGAAGCTTGCACGCACTGAACTTTGCGGCAACGGCAGGCGACTATTACGCCAAGGCCAACGATGAAATCGTCGTCATCCTGCAGACCGAAAGCCCGACCGGCGTCGACAACGCGGGCGAGATCTATTCGCTGCCGGGCGTCGACGCAATCTTCGTCGGACCGAACGATCTAGCGGCTCAGATGCGGCGGCCCGACGGCGGCGAGGCATCGAAGGAGGAGTTCGCGGCGATGCTCCAGCGAATCCTCGACACCGGCAAGCGCGTACGAACGCCGGTCGGACTGCACGTGCAATCGGCCGAAGACTCGCTGCGCCGCGCGAGCGAGGGCTGGCAGTTCATTGCGATCGGCAGCGAGCTACGCATGATGCTGTCGGCGGCCCAGGAGATCGTCAAGAAACTCAGGCCAGAGAGTGGAGCCAAGGACGTGGCACGGTATTAGGTCAGAGGTCAGGAGTTCCGCTTGCAACTACGCGAGGTAACCATGGGCGCATTCCTTCTCTTGTCGCTGCACGTCGTTTCGTTCGCCGCCAACGTTGTAGACGATCCTGTATTGAGCGCCGATGAAAAGTCGGCCGGGTTTGAACTGCTGTTCAACGGCAAGGACCTGAGCGGCTGGGAACATAACGGCAAGCCCGGCACGTTCGATGTGAAAGACGGTTTGATGCGCGGCTGGCGCCAGAAGGAGACGGCCTACTGGATAGGCACGAAAGACGAGTACGGCGACTTCGAGTTGCGACTGGAGTACCGGATTCCGCCGAAGGGCAACAGCGGTGTGTTCATTCGGGCCCCGCGCGGCGGGGGTCGCACATCGCAACTCGGTATGGAAATTCAGATCTACGACGAAGGCGACAAGACCACGCCGCACAAGGGATCGACCGGCTCGATCTACAACGTCGTGCCGCCGAAGAAATTCGCGCACAAGCCGCCAGGCGAGTGGAACTCGCTGTGGATCCTGTGCGACGAGGACCACGTGAAGATCACCATCAACGGCGAGGTGGTGAACGACGCGCTGATGTCCGACTACAAGGAGCTGAAGGATCGGCCGCGCAAGGGATTCATCGGCCTGTCGGCGCACACCGACGCTGTGGAGTACCGCAATATTCGGCTGCGAGTGATCAGGTGAAGAAGGCTCTCCGCAAGTTTGGGGCGCAGGCGTCCCGCCTGCCGTTTCATCCGCCAGATGTGAGGCGGCCGGGACGGCTGCACCACAGATTCCCCAAACTTGCCGGAGAGCCGTGAAGGGATAGAGGATTGAGGATAATGTTTCCGCAATCCGAAATCCGCACCCCACATTCGGACTGCCTCCATGCCAGTGTTGCTCATCGGCACGCTCGATACGAAGGGCGCTGAGGTGCGTTTCGTTCGCGACCTGTTGCGCGAGCGGCGGCTTGATGTGTTGGTGATCGACGCCGGCGTCATCGGCGAACCGGCTTTCGTCCCGGACATCGACCGGCGGCGAGTGTTTGCCGCCGCCGGGACGAGCTGGGATGCGGTCCGCACGGCGAACGATCGGGGCGCGGCGGTGGCCAGCGCAGCCGCTGGCGCCGCGGCGATCGCCCGTGATTTGGCCGCGACCGGCAGGGTCGCCGGCGTGCTCGCCCTCGGCGGCTCGGCCGGCACGATCATCGGAACGTCGGCAATGCGATCGCTGCCGTTCGGCGTGCCGAAGATCATGGTCAGCACGCTCGCGAGCGGCGACACTCGGCCGTACGTCGGCGAGCGCGACATCGCCATGTGGTACTCGGTGGTGGACATCTCTGGTATCAACCGCATCAGCCGGACCGTTCTGACGAACGCCGCGATGGCGATGGCGGGAATGGTCGACAGGGCAGGGGCGGCCGATCAGCGAACCGGCGCCGACAAGCCACTCGTCACCGCCACGATGTTCGGCGTGACAACGCCGTGCGTCGAGTCGGCTCGGAGGGACTTGGAGGCGGCCGACTACGAGGTGCTGGTGTTCCACGCGACCGGATCAGGCGGCCGCGCCATGGAGTCGCTTGTGACCGACGGCCTGATCGAGGGCGTGCTCGATATCACGACCACCGAACTGGCCGACGAACTGGTCGGCGGTGTACTGTCGGCAGGTCCGAACCGCCTGACCGCTGCGGCCGCCCGCGGCGCACCGCAGGTGATCTCGGTCGGTGCGCTGGACATGGTGAACTTCGGACCGCCCGACACCGTGCCGACGAAGTTCCGCGATCGGCGATTCTATCAGCACAATCCCGCCGTGACCTTAATGCGTACCACGCCCGAAGAAAACGATCGCCTCGGCCTCGAGATCGCTCAGAAGGCCAGTGCCGCCAAGGGTCCGACGGCGATCTTGCTGCCGCTTCGCGGAGTGTCGGCGATCGACCGCGACGGAGGCCCGTTCTGGTGGCCCGAGGCCGACCACGCCCTGTTCCAGCGCATTCGCAATGAGCTTTCGAGCCGCGTCGAACTAGTCGAACTCGACATGCACATCAACGATCCGCCGTTCGCTGCGGCCGCGGCGAGACAGTTACTCGACATGATGCGCAGTGCGTGAGATCGACGGCAAGGCGAGGGATGGGTCGCGCTCATCCGGTCAGGCTCATCACGACACGCCTTTCGCGGAAGCGTGTACAGAAAACATGTGCCGCCTCAGCCGGCAGGTCGGTCGTCATATCCCGACGGGTGTTCACGATGCCAGCGCCAGGCGGTCTCGATGATCGAGTCGAGGCCCGTGTAGCTTGGCTGCCAGCCTAGTTCGCGGCGGGCCTTGTCGCTGCAAGCGACCAATTCGGGCGGGTCACCCGGCCGACGCGGCCCTTCGACCACCGCGATGGGTCGGCCGCTGATTCGCCGCGCGGTCTCGATCACATCCCGAACGCTGTAGCCCCGGCCGATGCCGAGGTTGAATGCGTGGAACTCGCCCGGCCGAATCCGCTCGAGCGCGAGCGAGTGCGCGGCGGCGAGGTCTTCGACGTGGATGTAGTCGCGAATGCATGTGCCGTCGGGCGTCGGGTAGTCGGCGCCAAAGACCTGCACGTGCGGCCGTTGGCCCAGCGCGGTCTGGAGCAACAGGGGGATCAAGTGCGTCTCGGGTTCGTGGTCTTCGCCCAGCCGGCCGTCGGCCGCGGCGCCGCTCGCGTTGAAGTAGCGAAATGCCACCGCCCCCAGACCGTAGGCACGCCCGTAGTCTGCGAGCGCTCGTTCGATCGCCAGCTTGGTGAAGCCATACGGATTCACCGGCAACTGCGCGTCGGCCTCGGTGATCGGCATTCGCGCGGGCACACCGTAGGTCGCCGCGGTGCTGGAGAACACGATCCGACCGACTCCGGCGGCGCGCATCGCATCGATCAGATTCAGTGTGCCAGCCACGTTGTTGCGGTAGTACTTGGCCGGATCGGTGACCGATTCGCCCACGTAACAGAGCGCTGCGAAGTGGATCACGGCTTCGATGCGCCGCGTCTCGATTACGGCCTGCAGTGATGCTCGGTCCGCCAGATCGCCAACGATCAGCGAGTCGGCGGGAACGGCCGCGCGGTGCCCGGCCGACAGATTGTCGTAGACCGAAACGACGTGGCCGCGACGGAGCAGTTCGGCCGTCGTGTGACTACCGATGTACCCCGCGCCGCCGGTGACCAGTACTCGCATGGAGTCGTCCTTCGCGTCTTGGGCCAGCTATTTTGGCAGAACGCTACGGAAGTACTCAATCGTTCGCCTCAGTCCATCTTCGAGCGGCACGCGCGGCGACCAGCCGAGCTGTTGCTGGGCCAGCGTGATGTCGGGCTTGCGGCGGTGCGGATCATCCTGGGGCAGGGGCCTGAGTTCCACAGTCGATCGCGAGCCGGTCATGCGGATCACCTGCTCGGCTAGTTGCTTGACGGTGATTTCGGCTGGGTTGCCCAGGTTGATCGGACCGACGGTGGCCGTGTTGGCCATCATGCGAACGAGACCGTCGACCAGGTCGTCCACGAAACAAAAACTTCGGGTCTGCGAGCCGTCGCCATAGATTGTGATCGGTTGCCCTTCGATCGCTTGCACGATGAAGTTCGATACGACGCGGCCGTCGTTCGGGTGCATGCGCGGCCCGTAGGTGTTGAAGATGCGGACGATGCGCACCTCGACATGATTCTGCCGGCGATAGTCCATGCAGAGCGTCTCGGCGACGCGTTTGCCCTCGTCATAACAACTGCGCGGGCCGATCGGGTTGACATGGCCCCAGTAGCTTTCGCGCTGCGGATGCTCTTCGGGGTCGCCATAGACCTCGGACGTGGATGCCTGCAGCAGCCGGGCCTTGCACCGCTTGGCCAAGCCCAGCATGTTCACCATGCCGACCGTCGACGTCTTGATCGTCTTGATTGGGTTGACCTGGTAGTGAATCGGACTGGCGGGGCACGCCAGGTTGTATATCTCGTCGACCTCGAGCACGAGCGGATTCACGATGTCGTGCCGGATCAACTCGAAGTGGTCGTTTGCGAGCAGGTGGCGGATGTTCTGCTTGGAGCCGGTGAAAAAGTTGTCGACGCAGGTGACGTCGTGTCCTTCGCCGAGCAGTCGCTCGCACAGGTGGCTGCCGATGAACCCCGCGCCGCCGGTCACAAGGATGGTCTTGCGTTCGTGCATGTGCTCCTCAACCTGCTTGTTCAGCTCGACCGGCTGAACATTCGCCATGCTCGTATTGCCCGGCACATTGGGCGCGTCGCAGTCTTAATGCTCAAGCCGGTCACTCCGAAAAACCGATACATAGGACCACGCGGTGTGTCGTAAGTTCTTCCCGCGACGCAGGAGGCCCAATGACCTGCCCATTCATCGACGAAGATCACGCGAAGTGTGAGCAGATCCTGCGGATCAGCCAGCTCCCGGTCGTCATGAACGTCTGCCTGGACCACTTTGAAAAATGCTCCATCTACCAAGAACGGGTCGGCCGCCGACAGGATAGCGAACAGCCTCAACTCAAGCTGCGCCGGTGTGCTTGAGGCAGTCGCGTCGTTCGCGAACTACCTTCGGGCCGAATGCGGTCTGGCTGAGAACACGACCGCGGCCTATCGTCGCGACCTGCAGCGGTTCTGCCGCTGGCTGGCCGAAGCCGGTTGTTCTGATATCGAGAAGGTGACGCTGCGTCAACTCGCCGGCTACGTTGGTTTTCTCACCCGCGAACAACTTGCGCCCGCCAGCGCGGCGCGCCACACCGTGTCGCTCAAGATGTTTTTTCGGTTCCTGGTACTCGACGGCCGCGTGTCGGAGAGCGCGGCGGAACTGCTACGGTCGCCGTCGTTATGGCAGCGCGTGCCGCAACTGCTCAGCGAGTCGCAGGTCGACAAGTTGCTCGCGTCGCCCGGTCCCGACGACCGTTTCGCGGCGCGAGACCGGGCACTGCTCGAGACGCTGTATGCCACGGGCTGCCGCGTCTCGGAGGTGGCCGGACTTCGACTCGCCGACCTGAAACTCGACTACGGTTTCTGCCAATGCACGGGCAAGGGCGACAGGCAGCGGATTGTGCCGCTCGGCCGATCCGCCCGCTCGGCGCTGCAGACCTACCTGGACGGCCAGCGGGCCGAGCTGGCTCGCCGCGATCCGACGGCGCCGTGGTTGTTTCTGAACCGGTCGGGCAACCGAATGTCGCGGGTCATGATCTGGATGCTCGTGAAGAAATACTCGGCGCGAGCAGGCTTGCCGCGTCGAGTCAGCCCGCACACTCTGCGGCACAGCTTCGCCACCCACCTGCTCGCTGGCGGCGCCGACTTGAGGTTGGTTCAGGAGATGCTAGGGCACTCGAACATCGCGACCACACAGTTCTACACGCACGTCGATCCATCGCGCCTGCGAGCGATCCATCAGAAGTTCCACCCCCGCGCGTAGCACAGGGTCGAGCAAACAAGCCCCGCCTCGCTCACTGCGGGGCGGGCTTGTGTCGTCCGTGCGCGGTCTACGATAATCGGCGGCAGTCGGTGGTTTCCTTGGAGGAGCGTCGCCGTGAGTTTTCGTTTCGGCGGTAGCAAGTCAGCAACACAAGGTGTCCGCCCAGCCGCTTACCTGGTGCGAGTGACGACGCTCTTGGTGATGTGCGGGTGCGCCATCATCCTGCTGCGGGCGCCGCGCTCGCACGAGCTTGGACAGACCACTGCCGACCGAGAGGCCAAAGATAGCACCGAGACCGCGATCGCGGCGTCGCCGTTCGATGCACTCGGTGCGGGCGTGATCGTCTCGAGCGGCGTCGTTCAGACGCCGAATCCCAATGCGGCAGGTCAACCGCCCGCAATCGCAACCTCGCCGGACGGGCCGCCGGCGGTTGACCGCGATTTGTTGACGAGCGTGATCGACAAGACGGGCGTCGATCGCGACGCCAGGGCCTATTACCACCTGGTGACCGTGGCAAACCGCGCGGCACCGACTGTCTTGGAACGGCACGCGCGAATGACGCCGTTTGGTCTGTTGTGGGACGCACCTCAGGATCACCGCGGCGAGCTACTGTTTCTCAAGGGGTATGTCCGTGGGCTGACGGCGATGACAGCCGCGCGAGACAACGAGTTGAATCCGGACCGGATCGCGACGCTCTACCAGGGCTATCTGTTCACCGACGACTCACGGCCGAACTTCTACGTCGTGATCGTTCCGTCGGTGGCACCCGGCATGCCGACGGGCGCGGACATCACCGAGACGGTGAGCTTCGCCGGTTACTTTCTGAAGCTCTATCGATACCAGTCCGCCGACCGCAGCATTCGTGCCGCACCACTGCTGATCGGTCGCATGGTGTCGTGGACGCCCGCGCCGACGAGCGACAGGGCATTTCGACTGGGAAGTTATTTGGCGGGTGGCGTGGTGTGTGTCGTGGTGTTGCTCGGCAGCGTAATGTGGTGGATAAACCGACGCCCCCCGATCGACGCGGTCAACTCGGAGGTGATTTCTGCCGACCAGACACGAGCGAACCTGGCCCAACTTGAGCAGATCGACTCCACAGCCGACTCGCCGGAAACAAGAAACCCCGACCGCTGACGGGCGACCGGGGTTCATTGTGAGACATTCCGATCCAGGAGGATCGGGTCTACTTGTCAGTTGAAAAGCTGCCGCGTGTGGGGCGCTTCTTGGTCGCTTCTCGGCGACTGGCGTCAAGCTTGCCGGTCCCATCCTTCTTGAGTTGGATCTTGGGATCGATCGCAACGCCGCCGCCTCCACCGCCCATTCCGTCTCCCATGCCTCCCATCATTCCACCGCCACCCATCCCTCCACCACCCATGCCTCCGCCACCCATCATGCCGCCGCCCATCCCGCCGCCGCCGAATTGACCGAGCGCCGAGACGCGGTTGCGCGAACCGGCCGCAGCGGGTGGTGAGGAGGCGGATTGGTCGTCGTGCTTTGGCTCGTCGGCAGGTGCCGACGCTGGCAGATCGTCGGATCCTGGACTAGTCGGCGAACTCTGCGCAACCGTGGTTGTCTCGTCGCCAGGCGAGGTCGTGGTGTCGTTGATGGCGGGGGCAACGATCGGCGGGTTGGCCGACACCTCTGCCACCGACACTGCGGATGGCGTGGGCGGCTGGTTCCGGTCTCCGACTGAAGGAACCGAGTCGGTGGTCGCACCACAACCGCTGAGGGCGGCGAGCGTCATCGTTGAAAAGATCAGCACTGAGCGCCGCGTTGAGTTTCGCATTGCTGAGTTCACGGAACATCTCCTCATTTCTTGGGACACCCCCTGCTTCTTGGCTTACCATTACACAGCAGGGCGGAGGAAAAAGTCAAGCTGACGGGTTGATCTAGTTCACCCACTACCAGACTGAAGCTCACGTCGGGTAACGTGTCCATTGGACCGAGCGGAGCGGCGTGTGGATACGGCTAGTCACTATGTCGGCGGTCGCACGGGGTCATTCACGCGACAGAAGGCTTTTTGTAGCTGCCGAGGTCCACCTCTGGCCCTTGGTCTACGGCAGGTCAAAGACGGATTCTCGCATGCGAAAAGGGGAGAAGTGTAGACGCCAAGGGCCTTTAGCTCATTTCGGAAATGGCAGGAATGCCCGGCTTGGCCCATCCTGCGCTTTTTGATGTTGCGCTGTGCGCGTCAGTTTTGGCCTAGGTCGTTTAACGGCAAGCCGCAGGCGCCAGCGACCCGGATGGTGCGAACGACAGCCGACACTGACGCCTGCGGCTTGCCGTTAAACGACTTGCGACATCGCGGCGAGCGTACTGCGCAACACAAAACCTGCGTTGCGGGTTGCAGGAAACATCGCGAGCAGCCGCGAGGCCTGCGATCACGGACAGGACATTGGCTTTAGTTCATGTGAACCCGTAGCCGAACTTGGATCAGGCTATTCTCTCGGGCTGCGCGAGGCAGCCCCGCCCCGGCGTGCCTGAGCATCCTCGCACGGAGTTCGACGATACGTCAGCCTCGGCACAACCATCACGTTCAACTTCTTCGCACCGGAGCCGAAAGACAGCATGAAAACCAGCGTGCCGAATTGGCGGCGGCGGCGTTCCATCGTCGAAAACACGCGACCGTCGTTGCAGTTCCGCGGGCGGTGTGCATCTACGTCGCCAGCCCCGATCGACGTTCTGTCTGACTACGACGTTCGACTGATTCGCGAGGGCAATCACACGACGTTGTATCGACGACTTGGCGCCCATCGCGTCCAGCACGCGGGTCGCGCCGACGTCCGGTTCGCCGTCTGGGCGCCCAATGCGGAGCGGGTCAGTGTGATCGGCGACTTCAACGGATGGGACCGCGATGCCACGCCCATGGAGTTGGGCGGCGATCACGGCGTCTGGTCGCGTCTGGTCGGCGGACTCGGTGATGGATCGCTCTACAAGTTCGCCGTCCGCGCGGCCGGCGGTCAGTGGGTTGAGAAGGCGGACCCGTTCGCATTCGCCACGGAGCTACGCCCCGCTGCCGCCTCAGTCGTCTGCGACCTGGCGTACTCGTGGAGCGATGACGAGTGGATGAGTCACCGGCATCGTTGGCAAGCCGCCGAACGGCCGATGACCATCTATGAAGTACACCTCGGTAGTTGGATGCGGCGGTCCGACAACTCAGCCGGCTTTCCGAACTACCGCGAGTTGGCCGAGAAGCTCGTGCCGTACCTCGTCGAGATGGGCTACACGCACGTTGAACTCATGCCCATCACCGAGCATCCGTTCGACGGATCGTGGGGTTATCAGACCACCGGGTACTTCGCACCGACCAGCCGATTCGGAACGCCGCACGACTTCATGTACTTCGTGGAGCACTGCCATCAGCACGGCATCGGCGTGATTCTTGACTGGGTGCCTGGTCACTTTCCCCGCGACGGCTTCGGCCTGGCGAACTTCGACGGCACCAGTCTGTTCGAACACGCCGACCCGCGTCAGGGAGAGCATCCGCACTGGGGCACCAAGGTCTTCAACCACGGTCGCAACGAAGTGCGCAGCTTTCTGCTCTCGAGCGCGATGTTCTGGTGCGACAAGTATCACATCGACGCATTCCGCGTGGACGCCGTGGCCTCGATGCTCTACCTCGACTATGGTCGCGAATCGGGCGAGTGGCTGCCGAATCGATACGGCCAGAACGGAAACCTGGAGGCGATGGACTTTCTGCGGAGCTTCAACCACTTGGTGCAGACTTGCTACCCCGGCGTGCTGACCATCGCCGAAGAGTCGACGGCGTGGCCGGGCGTGTCGCGGCCGGCGTCGGCAGGAGGTCTGGGCTTTTCCATGAAGTGGAACATGGGTTGGATGAACGACACGTTGCGCTACTTTCGTCGCGACCTGATCCATCGCCGGTTTCACCAGAACGACCTGACGTTCAGCATGATCTACGCCTGGAGCGAGAATTTCATTCTGCCGTTTTCGCACGACGAGGTCGTACACGGCAAAGGATCGCTGCTCGACAAGATGCCCGGCGACGACTGGCAGAAGTTCGCGAACCTTCGCTTGCTGTTGGGTTACATGTTCGGGCATCCGGGCAAGAAGCTGTTGTTCATGGGCGACGACCTGGCGTTGTGGCGCGAGTGGGACCACACGCGCCCGATCGATTGGGACGCCCTGAAGTACGCGCCACACGCCGGCGTCAACCGGCTCGTGCAGGACCTGAACCGACTTTACCAGCGCGAGTCATCGCTCCATGGACGCGACTTCGCGCCGGAGGGGTTCGAGTGGATTGACTGCACGGACGCCGACAACAGCGTGCTCAGCTTCGTCCGCCGCGCGAAAGATCCTGCCGACTTCCTGGTGGTCGTGGCGAACTTCACGCCCGTGGTGCGCGGCCCCTATCGCGTTGGTGTGCCGGCGCCGGCAAGGTACCGCGAACTGCTGAACAGCGACTCGCGCGTCTACGGCGGTTCGAACGTCGGAAACCTGGGCTTCGTCCATGCCAAACCGATCGCGTGCCACGGGCGGCCGTACTCGATCGAGATCGGACTGCCGCCGCTTGGCATCCTGTTCTTCAAGCCCGCCTAGCGGCGTGTCGCGGCCTGGTGGCTGAGTTGCTCCGCAGCTCGGCGCGGTGACACAAAGCGCCTGATCTGCGCCGGGTGAAATCCGGGTGCACGACGCGGTTTGCGATTTGGCGTGCGCAAGTCGTTTAACGCCGAGCCGCAGGCGACGGCAGGCAGTTGTCCAGACAAGTGCCGTCGCCTTCGGCTCGGCGTTAAACGGAGCGCCTGCGCAAAGTGCGTCGCACCTCGTGAAATCCGCTAGCCGATCGCGGGGCCTGGCCAACCGTGAATCTGCCGCAGCGCCTCGAAGACGACGACGCTTGCCGCGTTGGAAGGATTCAGGCTGCGCGTGTGGTCTTGCATCGGCAGCCTCAACACGCGGTCGGCATCTGCGCTGAGCAGCCCGGGCGGGATGCCGCGCGTCTCGGGGCCAAACACAATGGCGTCGCCCGGCTGGAAGTTCGCCTCGGTGTAGAGCCGCGTCGCACTCGTCTCGATGAACCACATCGGACGCGGCCCGATCGCGGCAATGAGTGCAGTCCAGTCGTCGACCACTTCCCAACTCAGGCGCCGCCAGTAGTCCAGTCCAGCACGGCGCACACGCCGGTCATCGATGCGAAAACGGAGCGGCCGCACCAACCACAGTTTCGCTCCCGCGGCCACGCACGTTCGACCGATCGAGCCGGCGTTCAGCGGAATCTCCGGCCCAAAACATAAATAGCCTTGCACGATTCTGGGACAGTAGCCCGACGCGCCAGCGAGGGAGCA
>DAIOWH010000031.1:0-41949 GCA_036758585.1 Planctomycetia bacterium | reverse complement strand
GCGCGTCGGGCTACTGTCCCTGCGGACTCCCAGAATCACGCAAAGCCATTTAGACTCTGGCGTGGTTGCTCGGTGTTTTGGCGCGGCGTACAATCTGGCCATGCCCACAACACTTCCACCAGACGTTCGGCAGTTCGTAGATAACGCGATCGCCAGCGGCGAGTACCAGTCCGAGGACGAAGTCGTCATTTCCGCGGTTCGTGTACTGCGTGAGCTTAATGAACGACACGAGGCCCTTCGCCGCGATATACAGCAAGCCATCGCTTCGCTGGATCGCGGAGAGGGCACACCGCTCAACATGGACGAGATTAAGAGCGAACTTTCGCAGCGTTGGCAGCAGCGTCGCTCCGCAAGCTAAATGCCCACGATTCTGAAATCACCCGATGCACGAGCGGATCTGCTCGAAATCGGTGAGTACATCTTCGAGCAGAGTCACAGTGCGGAAGCAGCCCTGCGAGTTGTCGATTCCATCGACGAGAAGATTCAGTTCTTGTCTCGCAATCCGCTGGCCGCCGAGGCACGTCCTGATCTTGCTCCCGGCCTCCGATCTTCCACTGTTGGGAACTATGTCGCCTTCTATCGCCCCATCGACGACGGTGTTGAAGTCGTCCGAGTCTTGCACGGTGCTCGCGACATCCCACCGTTGTTTCGCAAGACCAGTCGGTAGCCGCCCTTGTCGCTCAAGGCGTCTGTGAGCGACGCAGCACGCGGCCTGGTCGGCTGCCTGTGTACTTGTCGTCTTCCAGGACAAGCTCACCATTGACGACAAGGTAGCGCACGCCGGTCGACGGGATGTTGGGTTCGGCAAGCGTCGCGTGGTCTTGGATGCCAGCGGAGTCGAAGACGACGAGGTCGGCGGCAAGGCCGGTCGCAACGCGGCCGCGATCGTACAGCATGAGTTCATTGGCGGCGACGGCCGTCATGCGGTTGATCGCCTGTTCGAGCGAGAGCACCTTCTTGTCTCGCACGTAGCGCGCGAGCACGCGCGGGAAGGCGCCGTAGGCGCGCGGGTGCGTGGCGATGACGCTGCCTGCGGCCGGGCCGACGTCGGTGTCGAAGGAAATGAACTCCTGAGTCATCGCCCTGATCTTGTTCTCTTCGGACATGCTCTGCGGCAGCGCGAAGCAATCGCCGCGCGCGACCGCGAAGAACACATCCCACGGATCATGGCCCAGCTTTCGGGCGATCTCGCCCAGCGACTTGCCGTTGTGCGCGGCGTAGGGGTCGAGCTTCATGCCGCTCAAGACGACGTTGTTCCAGTCTGCGCCGATGTGCTGGAACCAGTTTTCCCAGCCGCGATCCGATTCCATCTCGCGTCGGATCGTGGCCCTTGTCGTCGGGTCGTCCAACTTCTTGAGCAGCTCGGCCGGCCCATCGGCCGAGTGGCGCGGGTGAATGAAGGCGCGCAGGCCGAGTCCGTTGTTGATGTACGGGTAGATGTCGGCGGCGACGTCGAGTCCGGCGCCCCGCGCGTCGCGGATGCGCGCGATGGCCAGGTCCATTTTCGGCCAGTTCGCCCGGCCGGCGGTCTTCAAGTGAAAGATGTGTACGGGCGTGCCGGCCGCGCGGCCGATCCCGATCGCCTCGTCGATCGCTTCGAGCAGCCGGTCGCCTTCGTTGCGCATGTGCGTGAAGTAGCGCCCGCCGTGCCGGCCGGCCACGCGAGCCAACTCGACGATCTCGTCGGTGGACGCGTAGACGGCGGGCGGGTAGATCAGCGCCGTCGAGAGGCCGATCGCGCCGGCATCCATCGCCTCGCGCACGAGCGCTTTCATCTCGTCGAGTTCGGCCGGCGTCGCCGCACGATCGACGTCGCCGATGACGACGAGGCGCACCTGTGTGTGGCCGACCGTCTGGACCATGTTGATCGGCAGGCCGGATTGTTCGAGCCGGTTGAAATACTCGGCCATCGTGCGCCAGCCCGCCCGGGCCGCGGCGGCGGCGCCAAGCGGCGCGGCAGAGACGCCTTCGCCGCAGTTGATCGTCGTGATGCCCTGTGTGAGCAGGTTGTAGCCGGCGTTGGGATCGGTCAGGAACGGCGAGGCGGTCTGGCCCATCATGTCAATGAACCCGGGCGCGACGATGAGGCCCGTGCAGTCGATGGTCCTCCGCGCGGCCGCTCCGTCGAGTCGTCCAATCGCCGCGATGCGGCCGTCGCGGAGGGCGAGGTCAGCCAGGTAGGCGGGCGTGCCGCATCCATCGACAATGCGACCCCCGCGCAGCACAAGATCGAATGGTCGCGACGCCTGAGCGGGCGGCGCGACGGACGAGCGGGCTGGGTCGGCGGCGCGAGGTTCGTCGCCTACCCGTTTGAGTTCGACCCAGTGCGACAGGGCGAAATACCCGCCCGCCTGGGCGACCGCGATGCCGATCATGCGAGCCCCGTCTCGGCGCAGGCGAAACTCCAGCATCGGCGTGCCGTGAAAACCCGCCTGGGTCGCGAGCCGCGTTTCGATCCGGCCGCGGACCCGGTCGCCAGCGGCAACGGCGTCCTGTAACGGTCGCGATGCACCAGTGCCGAACTTCACGAGCACCGTGGCCGCATCCTTGATCTCAAGTTGTACCGCCACGTCGCCGTCGAAATGCGCCAGTCGACCGTGCCAGTCGCCGATCGGCGGCGCGGGCGGGGCGGCTGGATTGGCGGCGTTGCCGCGCCCGTCGGGTTGTGTCGCCTGCGGGGCGGTGTCGAGAAAGAGCACCTGAGCGATTCGTTCGGTGACGTCGCCGGTCACGGGCGACGGATCGCCGTTTGTCAGGACAATCGTGGCTGCGTTGTGGTCGGGGAAGATCCGCAGCATGGTTGCGACGCCGGGCATCCCGCCGGAGTGCGATATCGTACGACGGCCGCGCGATTGGCCGACCGCCCAAGCGACTCCGTTGCCCTCGGTCGCGGTGCGTCGGCCCGTGAGCCGTTGCATTTCACGCACTGCGTCTGCGCTCAGCACGCGCACGCCGTCGAGTTCGCCGCCACCGAGGTGCATCCGGGCAAAGGCGGCCAGGTCGTTGGCGCTGCTCCAGATGACCGATCCGCCCGGATGGTCGAACTCGTAATGTGCGACTCGCACGAACCGGCCCGCGGCGTCCATCGCGTACTGACTGGTCGCGTGGAGGCGTTGCTCGGCGGTCAACCAAGCGCCCGAGTGCGTCATGCGCAGTGGTTGGAAGAGATTCTCATTCAGAAAAACTCCCCAAGGCTTGCGCGACACAACCTCGGAAACGTAGCCGAGGACTCCGAACGCCAGGTTGGAATACTCCCAATCGCTGCCGGGCCGGGTTGCCGCGAACCCGTAGCGACGGATCGTTTCGTCCATCGACAGCGGTTCGGCGCCGGCGTAGTAGAAGTTGTAGTGCACCGGCAGGCCCGCCGTGTGATTGGCAAGTCGCCGCAAGGTGATGTCGTCGGCCGAGCCTTCGTAGGCGCGTAGCTTGGCGGCCGGCAAGTATCGGTTCACGGGGGCGTCGAGGTCGATCTGACCGCGGTCGCGCAGGATCATGAGCGCGGTTGCCGTGATGGGCTTCGAGATAGACGCGAGGCGGTAGATGCTGTCGGCAGTCACCGGCCGGCGCTCATCGAGGTCGGCAAGGCCGAACCCCTCGGCCCAGGCGACGCGGCCATCTCGCACGACCGCCACGGCGACCGAAGGCACTCGACCCGACGCGATGATTCCCTGAATGTGCTTCCGGACGGGCTCGAACTCGGGCGCGGCCGGAACCTCGTCGGCGAAGCTAGCCGGCGCCGAGAAAGAACACCAAGTTAGGATCGCCGCCAATAGGTTTCGCCAGTCCATGCGCTTGGCTTCGGTGTGACTCATTGGTGTGCATGCCTTGGTCTGCAGGACATCGGTATCTGCACTTCTCCCTCTCCCCGTTGCGGGGAGAGGGAGAAGGACTTGCTCGGATCGGGAGCTTCGGCTGCTCACACCTCATCGGGCACAACGAACGGCTTGCGATAGTCGCGGCGCAGCAAACGGTTCGCGTCGTCGTCGTGCGGAAAGCGCTCGGCGGCGCCGTCCCAGACAAGCTTGCGGCCGAGTCGCTGGGCGATGTTGCCCAAGTGGCAGAGCGATGTCGAGATGTGTCCGACCTCGATGTCCGCGTTCGGTGTGCGGCGATCTCTCACGCAGTCGAGAAAGTTCTGCAGGTGGGCCGATTCCATGTCGCTGCCGGGACCAGACTCGACCACCTTGCCGTCGACGGTCACCTGCCAGCCGCGGTCGTCGATGACGAGCGTGCCCTTGTCGCCGTAGAAGGCGTTGCCGGAACCCTTGCCTTCGAAGCCGAAGTTAGACCAGGTGCGGTGCTCCCAGACCAGCGCGACGCTTGGGTATTCGTACGTGACCAACTGCGTGTCGGGCGTCTCTTGGTCGTCGTCGTAGTACAGCTTGCCGCCGCCTGACGTGACTCGCTCAGGATAGTCGACTGCAATGATGCGGCGTGCCGCGTCGAGCATGTGAATACCGTTGTTGGCCAACTCGCCGCCGCCGAAGTCCCAGAACCAATGCCAATCGTAGTGCAGGTTCTTGCGAGCGAGTGGCCTCATGGTCGCGGGGCCGAGCCAGAGGTCGTAGTCGACCGTCGGTGGGATCGGCTGTTCGCCGCCGGCCTTGCCGATGTTCACTCGTTTCTGGATGACCCAGGCGCGAGCCAGCGTGACGCGGCCTAGCTTGCCCGATTGCACGTAATCCACCGCGTCGATCCAGTGAGGCGAGCTGCGGCGTTGCGTGCCGACTTGAACGATGCGTTTGTACTTGCGGGCCGCCTCGACCATCTTGCGGCCTTCCCAGATGTTGTGCGACACCGGCTTTTCGACGTAGACATCCTTGCCCGCTTGGCAGGCCCAGACGGTCGCGAGCGAGTGCCAATGATTGGGCGCGGCGATGGCCAGCACATCGATGGACTTGTCTTCAATGAGCCGGCGCACGTCTTTTTCGACACGGGGTGGCGAGCCGCCCTGTTTTTCTTCGACGGCCTTGAGGACGGCGGGAAATGCGGTCGAGTCGACGTCGCAGAGTGCGGCGATGCGCGATTCCTTGCGTCCCGCGAAGCCGCCGGCCAGCCCGCGTCCGCGTCCGCGAATCCCCATCACGGCGATGCTGATCTGTTCGTTGGGCGAATCGCCCGCGCGCGTGTAGCTCGCCGCTGACAAGGCGGCCGCGCCGCTGGTCGCTGCCACAGATCGACCGAGGAACCGACGACGATTGAGTGCCGACATCGAGCACCTCCTGTAAAGGGTGAGACGAAGGACGAAACACTCGCCGAGGGCTCATCCTTCCCACGCGGTGCGATTCTAGCGTGGGCGGTATTGGGACTCAATTGTCCGCAGGCGGCTCTCGGTCGAGTCCGTATTGACCAATTCCTTGGAATCGCCAGAATGCCGCCGCTTTTGGCGGGACAGGGGCTTGTTCGGCACATCTCGCGGCAACGGGCGTTAGCCGGTGGCCGACGGAACGGAGGAGAAGGACATGGACCGACGACATTTCTTGGGACGCGCCATTCTGGGCGGCTGCGGAGTTGCGGCGGTTGCTTGGGCGGGTTGCAGACATCGCACGCGAGCCTACGTGCTGAGGCCAGACCAGCGAGACATGGTCGGTACAACTGGGGCCGGGGCGGAGACCTTCAAGCCGCTGGTGGACACGGCGGTGAGCAACCTGTTCACTCGCCATTGCACACAGACGCAGACAGTAAGCGGTCCGCGCGAACCGCTGCGCGTCTGTTTCGTTGGGGTCGAGAACAAGAGCGCCGAGGAGATCGGCGACTTCAAAGAGCAGATCTACGAACACATCGACGGCCACTTGGAGCACGCCCACCAGTATCGTGGGATCAGCAAGCGATATGTCGACGCCGCGTTGCGCGAGACACGGTTGCGGCCCGACGAGTTGTTCCTGCCCAAGCACATGCGGTCGTTCACGGCGGTCCTCGAACGTGAGGGTCAGCCCGTGGACTGCTTGCTCTACGCGAAGATCACGTCGGGCACGACGCGATCGGGTCGCGACATGCAGCGCGATTACGTGCTGACGCTGGAGCTGGTGGACGTGCGCACCGGCGACTTCGACAAGGAGTCGGCGCACATTCGCAAGGTGTACGATCGGTGATTGGAAGTTGAATGGTTGAAGAAGTTGAAGGAGTTGAAGAAGTCGGAAGCCACTCTCCTTCAACTGTTTCAACTTCTTCAACTCCGCCAACTGAATCGCGACACGAGTATGAACAGTCGCCTGCGTAGCCTGTTTGTCTGCTCGGTGCTGGCCGCCGTCGCCGGCTGCTCGACGCACGCCGATCGGCTGCGCGGCGTGCGTGCTGAGTTTTACGGAGGCAATCTTGACCGCGCGATCGCGGCGGGCGAGGTCGGGCGGGCACGCCATAAGGAAGATGCGGACGTCTTGAAGCTCGACCGAGCCATGATCGAACTGGTGAGCGGTCGGCCGCGCGAGGCGGAGCGTCTATTGCGCGAAATGCGCGATCGCTTCGACTACCTGGAACAGAAGAGCGTGACGGAACATGCCGTGGCCGCGCTCACCGATGACCAGCGCATCGCCTATGCTGGCGAGGACTACGAAAAGATCCTCATTCGCGTGTTTCTAGCAATCACGAACCTGATGGCCGGCGGGGGCGATGCCGGAGCGTACGCCCTACAGGTCGCCGACAAGCAACAGCAAATCATCGACGCCGGAACCGACGAGAGCGGCAAGAACCCAAAGCTGAAGTACAAGCGAGTGGCGTTCGGCAGCTATCTGCACGGCGTGCTGCGTGAAGAGACGCACTCGAATTACGACGACGCCGAACGATCGTATCGCCAGGTGGCGGAGTGGGAGCCTGGGTTCCGGCCGGCGGCCGGCGACTTGGAACGAGTTCGCACGGGCCGCCACTCGGAGCCGGGCAACGGCGTCTTGTACGTGGTCACACTCGTCGGCCGTGGGCCGTACAAGGAGCAAGTGGCGGAGGCGCCGACCACAGTGTCACTGTTCATCGCCGATCGAATCATCAGCCACAACGCATCGCGTACATTGCCGCCTACGGTCGCGCCGGTGAAGGTGCCTCGCGTCGTGCTGTCGCGCAACGAAATCAGCAGCGTGCGCATCCGCGTCGACGGGCGCGACCGGGGGGCGACCGAGACCATTGCCGACGTAGGCCGCATTGCCGTGCAGCAGTACGAGGAAATCTACCCGACGATCATCGCCCGCGCCGTGGCTCGCCGCGTGT
Source organism: Planctomycetia bacterium (assembly GCA_036758585.1). GTDB lineage: Bacteria > Planctomycetota > Planctomycetia > JALXBF01 > JBGPMX01 > DAIOWH01. The sequence goes on along the minus strand of DAIOWH010000031.1, from coordinate 34,752 downwards.
TGAAGAAGGGGGTTGTGTACGCCACCAAGGAGGTCGTACGCCAGGCCGACAATCCACTCGTGAACCTGGCGATGGACGTGGGCGGCATAGCATGGGAGGCGGTTGAGGACGCCGACACTCGCTGCTGGGGCTTGTTGCCCGACAAGATTCAGGTGCGGCGGGTGGAACTGCCGGAGGGTGAGCATCGCATCAGTCTTGGGGCCGATTGTGGCGGTCGGGCGTGTGGCCCGGAATATTCGAAGCAGGTCAGGATATCCGAGGGGCGCAACACGTACGTGCTTGCGTACTTTCCCGGACCTCAGATGGTGGGGAAGATTCTGGCCGGTGGTGCGGACGAGGCTCCCTAGACTTGACGTACTCCGCGCGATTGATTTCAGAGGCGATGCGGCGCACAATGTGTCGCATGGCGAGAGTGCAATTCAGTCTGCGTCAGTTGCTGTTGGCTCTGCCGGCCGTCGCTCTGTTGCTGCTCGTCGGCCGTTGGGCGATTCACTCTCGGAGCATCGCGGTCGGCCTGGTGGCCTTTCTGCTCGGTGGGCTGTTGTTGCTGATGTGCGACTTCGTCGTGTACTTGGTCGTCCGCGGGGCCGGCGCTGCCTACGGGCTCGACGATCGCGACAACTGGGTTGAGAGAACTGATGATCGAGAACCGTAGCAGGCAGCATTATTCAACGAGGGCGATCATCGCTTTCTCTGCCACAGCATTCACGTCCCAGTCGAGAATCACCGTACCGTTCCCGCTGATCTTGAGCGTCTTGGCGATAATCTGGGAGTCGGCGCCGAGGACGTCGTCGTTGCTGACCCACTCGGTTTCGCGACCCGCCGGCGGTTCACGGGACCAGTCTCGCGCGCTCGTGAGATGTTGACAGGCCATTCAACAACGAGTTTACATTGCCGCCGAGACCGTAGTGCTCGCGCGGCCGACCGATGGATCCAACCGACCGCCACTTTTCGGACAAGCTGAACCGACTCTACGCGAGCTGTCGCGACGCACTGTTGTTGGAACGTACTGACGACGGCTTCTGGCAGGGCCAGTTGGCCAGTTCAGCGCTGTCGACGGCCACGGCCTGTAGCGCGCTGAGTCTGGTGGCCGCTGTCACGGCGGGCGATCGCCCGCCGCGGCCGTTGGCGCAGGTGCAGGCCGGCGTTCGCTGGCTTGCCGACCACCAGAACAGCGACGGCGGCTGGGGCGACACGGTCGAGAGCCTTAGCAACATCTCCACCACGATGCTGGTCCGGGCCGCGTTTCACTTGGCGGGCGAATCAGAAACGCATGCGGCCGTGATCGATCGCGCGTCGCAGTACATTGATCGAGCAGGCGGCCAGGAGGCCATGGTCGCCCGCTACGGCAAAGACCGAACGTTCGCGGTGCCGATCTTGGCGAACTGTGCACTCGCCGGCCTTGCCGATTGGCGCGACGTGGCCCCCTTGCCCTTCGAGCTTGCGTGCCTGCCGCACGGCCTGTTTCGGTTCCTGCGCCTCCACGTAGTCAGTTACGCGCTGCCGGCGCTGATCGCGATGGGGCAATTGATTCACGCCCGTCGGCCGAGTTGGAATCTGCCCGTTCGCGTGATGCGGCGGCTAGCGATCGAGCCTTCGTTGCGAAAACTGGAAACGATTCAACCGGCGAGCGGCGGGTTTCTTGAGGCGGTGCCGCTGACCAGCTTCGTGACGATGAGCCTCGCGGCAGTCGGTCGGGCAGGCCACCCGGTTGTCCAGAAGGCCGTCGAGTTCCTGTGTGAGTCAGCTCGGGCCGACGGCAGTTGGCCGATCGATTCGAACCTATCGGTGTGGTTGACGACGCTGTCGATCAATGCACTCGCAAGCGATAGTGATGTAGACCGCGACCAGTTGCCGCGCGATTGGCTGCTGGCGCGCCAGGTCGCCGAGATTCACCCATACACCAACGCTGCTCCGGGCGGTTGGGGTTGGTCGCACCTGCCGGGGAGTGTGCCCGACGCCGATGACACAGCCGGTGCGCTGGTGGCACTCGCTCACCTGCCGGCCTGCGCCACGACGGCCGCGGCCGTGAGTGCCGGCCGGCGCTGGTTGCTGGACCTGCAAAACACCGACGGCGGGTGGCCGACTTTCTGTCGCGGCTGGGGCAAGCTGCCGTTCGACCGCAGCGGCGCCGACCTGACGGCCCACGCGCTGCGGGCGGTCGCCGCAGACCCAGGTCCACGAACCCAATCTGCCGTGGCCCGTGGGATCGACTACTTGGCCCGCGAGCAACGCCCCGATGGGTCATGGGTTCCCCTCTGGTTTGGCAACGAACACGTGCCGGACGAAACGAATCCAACCTACGGCACGGCTCGCGTGTTAAGGGCGTATGCCGAGTTGCGGTTAACGGACACAGACGCGGCGCGGCGCGGAGTCGAGTGGCTCGTTCGCGTCCAGAATCCGGACGGAGGCTGGGGCGGCGCGGCCGCGACGCCGTCTTCTGTCGAGGAGACCGCCCTAGCTGTGGAGGCCCTGGCCGACATGCAGGCCGCATCCACCACGGGCTGTGTGGATGGACCCTGGGCAGCGGCGAACCGGGCAATGTTGGGGGGTGTGCAATGGCTGCTGGAGCGGATAGAATCTGGAACCTGGAGAAAGCCCTCGCCGATTGGGTTTTACTTCGCTAAACTCTGGTACCACGAAAGGCTGTACCCCTTGATCTTCACCGTGGCGGCCCTGGGTCGGGCTCGCCGCGCGATGAGCGTCGAGACCGCCCCAGCCGAGACCCAACCTCGATCGCCTAGCTGAAAACGAGCACGAGAGGAATCCCTGTGCAAACAGTTTCCGTGGAGTTGGAGCAGTCCCCTTCGGCCGCGGGCGGCGACAAGCCCAAGCGTGCGAGCACCGCACACTTCAAGATCGTGCCGCAAGAACGGCCGGTCCGCGATCAGATTCGCCGCGAGGCCCGCATCGTCGCCGATTCGTTCGATCACTCACGGACGCTGACGAAGGACGCACTGCAGCAGGCGGCGATGCAGCTGCTTGCCGGCCTTGACCTGCCCGAGAGCTACACCGGCTTTGCGATGGTGACGATCTCGAACGAGTTTTGGCGCGAGCACTTCATGTCGGTCGACTTCAAGCGACGCTTGCTACTCCTGCCGCATTGCCTGAAGCACGCCGAAGGTTGCCCGGCCGATTACGACGAGCTTGGGCTCGACTGCCGCAAGTGTGGCGCCTGCTCGATCGCCGACTTCAAGACGACCGCCGAAGACCTTGGTTACAAGGTCCTTGTCGCCGAGGGCACGCCAATCGTACTGAAGATCATCGTCGGCGGGCATGTCGACGCAGTCATGGGCGTGGCTTGCCTGAACGTCCTCGAGAAGGCGATCGACAAGGTGCTCAAGGTGGGTGTGCCGTCATTGGCTGTGCCGTTGCTTTCGAGCGACTGCAAGAACACGTCGGTCGACGACGACTGGGTCGCCGAAGTGATCGGACTTCGCCAGGAGCCTCCGGCGGTGCGCGCGCGAACCTACCTGCCGCTGTTGCGTCTTGCGAACAAGGTCTTCGAACAACCGGACCTCGAACGGCTCGCGCCGCGGTCGCGCAAGAAGAACGCGCCGGGCGGCTCAAACGGACATGGGTCCACCAACGGGCACGCGGCCGCCGACCCGATCGCGCTGACCGAGGCGATTGGTTACGACTGGCTGGCACGCGGCGGCAAGCGTTTTCGGCCGTTCATCACGCTGGCCGCGTATGACTCGCTGCGCGGAGGCCAGGCGACCCAGGTCGACCCGAGCAGCGACGCCGTCTCGCTGCCCGACGCGGTACTGCGAACCGCGATGGCGATCGAGACGTTTCACAAGGCGTCGCTCGTGCACGACGACATCGAAGACGACGACACCTATCGCTACGGCGACGAAACACTGCACCGCAAACATGGTCTGGCCACGGCCATAAACGTCGGCGACTACCTGATTGGGCTCGGTTATCGCTTGGTGAGCAGTGGGCGTCGCGAGTTGGGCGGCGATACGACGGCCGACATCCTCGATCGCATGGCCGACGCGCACGTGAAGCTCTCGGAGGGCCAAGGGGCCGAGCTGGCTTGGCGCGATAGCCCGAACAAACAACTGACGCCGCTGGACACTCTCAAGATCTATGCGCTCAAGACGGCTCCGGCTTTCGAGGCGGCCCTGTACGCGGGCCTGCGCCTGGCCGGACCAACCGACAAGTACGATGAGATGATCGCGTCGTTCTCGCGCCATCTCGGCGTTGCGTTTCAGATCCTAAACGATCTCAAGGATTGGGAAGGCGACGACAACAACAAGCTGATCGCCGGCCAAGATGCACTATCGGCCCGCCCGACGCTGCTGCTGGCGCTCGTGCTCGAAAACGCACCCGCCGCGCGGCGCGATGAACTGTTTCAACTGCTCCGGTCGCCGACCAGTTCGGCCACGCGCATCCGTCGCATTCGGGAGTTGTTCGAGGCGGCAGATGTCTTCGACAAGGCCGAAAAGATGGTGGAGAAGTACCGCGCCCGGGCCGAGGCGATCGCCGACGAAACCGAACCCAGCGAGCTGCGGGAGTTGCTGTATTTCCTCGTCGACACCGTGCTCGACCGCGAGCCGGCGCCGCCGCCGGCGATGATTCCGAGCATGCCACTGACGATCCTTCCTGTGGTGCAGACACTCTGATGGCGCAAGCCTCTTCGCCGGACCTTCGCGAGCTGTTTGAAGTGTTCGCGGACCTGGAACAGGTCGATATCCCTGAGTTTCAGATTGTTGCACCCGCCCAGGTTCCACTGCCGTACCGCGACCTGCTCGTCCATGAGCACCATATGACGGTAACGGTCGAACGATTTCACGGCCGCCCCGTCGAATTGCGAGTTCTGAGCCAACGAACGCACGGACATCACTACTCACGCATGATCCTGCTCACCCTGCAGGGAACAGGTGAGGTGGTTCAGTTCGGCATCGTTCGGATTGACCTCGATCGCTGCTCGCCGGCGGTTCGAACCGAAGTGCTGGCCGGCCGCAAGCCGCTCGGAAGAATACTCATCGAGCATGATGTTCTGCGACACATCGACCCGTCGTGCTTCTTACGAATTACACCGACTCCACAGATGATGCACTGGTTCAGCACAACCGAGTCCGCACCATTGTGGGGTCGCACGGCGACTATTCTGTGCGAGGGCCACCGGGCGATTGAACTGCTTGAGGTAGTTCGTCGCGAGCCGTCAGACCCGCCGCCAAAGTGACACGCCAGCCGCCGACTTCGAGTCGATGCCTGTCAGACTGACAGACAGACCGGGACGATTCGTACCTGATCATTTGTCATAAGCTTCAAAATAGTTAGGTGTTGCGCCTTGGATCGAGACGCGGCACGGACGTTGCTCTTGTGGGGGGAGACAGAGTAGAGCCGGAGGCTGACACTACCGTTTTTCCCACCGTGAGACATCGAATTGCTTCAAGGCTCCTGCCGGGGCTGGCAATGGTAAGGAGGATGAACAGTGGCGGCAAAGCAATTGGCCTTTAGTGACGACGCACGCAAGAAGTTGGCGGCCGGGGTTTCCAAGTTGGCTAAGGCGGTGCGCAGCACGCTCGGCCCGCGCGGCCGCAACGCTGTGCTCGATAAGGGTTGGGGATCGCCCAACATCACCAAAGACGGCGTGACGGTCGCCGAGGACATCGATCTGAAGGATCCCTTCGAGAACATGGGGGCGCAACTCGTCAAAGAGGCCGCGTCGAAGACGAGCGACGTGGCCGGCGACGGCACGACGACCGCCACGGTGCTCGCCGAGGCGATCTTCAAGGAAGGGCTTAAGAGAATCTCGGCAGGGGCCGACCCGATGGCGCTCACGCGCGGCATTCAAGCGGCTGTCGACGCCGTCGTCGTGGAACTCAAGAAACAGTCGACTCCGGTTTCGGTCGACAACAAGAAGGCGGTCATGGAAGTTGCCACGATCGCGGCCAACAACGATCAGGCGCTCGGCAAGAAAATGGCCGAGGCGTTCGACAAGGTCGGCGCCGACGGCGTGATCACGATCGAAGAAGGCAAGGGCATGGAGACAGAGGTCGAATGGGTCGAAGGCATGCAGTTCGACCGCGGCTACCTGTCGCCTCACTTCGTCACCAATCCCGACGAAATGCTCTGCGAGCTTGAGAATCCCTACCTGCTCATCTTCGAAGAGAAAATCTCGACGGCGAAGAAGCTGGTGCCGCTGCTCGAGGCCATCGCCAAGAGCGGCAAGCCGCTGCTCGTGATCGCCGAGGACGTGGAGGGCGAGGCGCTCGCGACGCTGGTCGTGAACAAGCTGCGCGGCATCATCTCCGGATCGGCCGTCAAGGCGCCCGGCTACGGCGACCGGCGCAAGGCGATGCTGGGCGATATCGCTACGCTCACGGGCGGCAAGGCAATCTTCAAAGACCTGGGCATCGATCTCGAGAACGTCAAGCTCTCGGACCTTGGTCGGTGCAAGAAGGTCGTCATCGACGCCGAGAATTGCACGATCGTCGAGGGCATCGGCTCGAAGGACGCGATCCGTGGCCGCTGCGAGCAAATCAAGCGTGAGATCGGCGAGACCGACAGCGAGTACGACAAAGAGAAGCTGCAAGAGCGGCTGGCCAAGTTGGCCGGCGGCGTTGCTCAGTTCAAGGTCGGCGCCGCGACCGAAACCGAAATGAAGGAACGCAAGGCCCTCGTGGAAGATTCTCTGCACGCCACACGTGCGGCCATCGAAGAAGGCATCGTTGCGGGCGGCGGAGTGGCGCTGCTTCGCGCCGCAGCATCCGTGGCGAAACTTGACCTCGACGGCGACGAGCACCTCGGCGCGTCGGTCGTTGAGCGGGCGCTCGAACAGCCGATTCGTTGGATCGCTCAAAATGCAGGCCTCGATGGCGGCGTAGTCGTCAACAAGGTCCGCCAGAACAAGGACAAGACGTTCGGTTACAACGCGGACAGAGAAGTCTACGAAGACCTCATCGCTGCCGGGGTCGTCGATCCGACCAAAGTCGTCCGTAGCGCGCTCCAAAACGGTGCGAGTGTCGCCAGTCTGCTACTCACCACCGAGTCGCTCGTGGCGGACATTCCCGAGCCAAAGAAGGAAGGTGGCGACCATCACGACGATCATCATGGCGGCGGGATGGGCGGAGGCATGGGCGGCATGGGTGGCATGGGAGGCATGGGTGGCGACATGGGCATGATGTAGATCGAACCTGCAATCTGAAACAACGACCCTTAAAACCAGACTAAACGGGAGGTAGCCGTGGCACTCAAGATTCGACCATTGGAAGATCGCGTGGTGGTGGAGCCGTTGGAAGCGGAAGAGAAGACGGCTGGCGGCATCGTGCTGCCGGACACTGCCAAGGAGAAGCCGCAGCGAGGCAAAGTAAAGGCTGTTGGCCCCGGCAAGCTGCTTGAGAACGGCAAGCGGGCCGAAGTCTGTGTCACCGTGGGCGACGAGGTGTTGTTTGGAAAGTACACCGGCACCGACATCGAGGTGAACAGTGAAACACTGAAGATCATGCGCGAAGGCGATCTACTGGCCAAGGTGCTGAAGTAGCCCGCGATTAGTCCGACCTGTCTGACTTGTCCGACCTGTCTGACCGGACGGTTTGGCACAGCCCGCTACTGACATTTGACAAACTGACGAAACAAGGAGTCTCGTGTGGCCAAGCAATTACTCTACGACGAAGCCGCCCGCAAGAAACTGCTTGAGGGCGTTGAGACCTTGACCAAGGCGGTGGCGATGACGCTCGGCCCGACGGGCCGGCACGCCATCATCGAAAAGAGTTTCGGCGGTCCAACCGTCACCAAAGACGGCGTGACCGTTTCCAAAGAAGTCGACCTGCCCGATCCGTTTCACAACATGGGCGCGAAGCTCGTGAACCAGGTTGCGTCGAAGACGAGCGACGTCGCCGGCGACGGCACAACAACCGCGACGATCTTGGGTCACGCGATTTTCCGCGAGGGCCTGCGCATGATCACGGCCGGGTCGAACCCCATGGCCATTCGCCGCGGCATCGACAAGGCGGTCGACGCGGCCGTTGAATCGTTGCGCGAAATCTCCAAGAAAGTCTCCAAGAAGGAAGAGATCGCCCAGGTCGGCACCATCAGCGCCAACAACGATCCGAGCATCGGCAACCTGTTGGCCGACGCGATGGAGCGAGTGGGCAAGGACGGCGTGATTACGGTCGAAGAGGGCAAGACGTCCGAGACCACGTTGGAGTTCGTTGAGGGCATGCAGTTCGACAAGGGCTATTGCTCGCCCTACTTCGTCACCAGCCCGGCGACGATGGAGGCGGTGCTCGAAGACTGCTACATCCTGATTCACGAGAAGAAGATATCGAGCCTCAAGGACCTCATTCCGGTCCTGGAAAAGATTGCTCAGGCGGCCAAGCCTCTGCTCATTATCGCCGAAGACGTCGAGGGCGAGGCTTTGGCGACGCTCGTCGTGAACAAGCTGCGCGGCGTGTTGCCTGTGTGCGCGGTGAAGGCGCCTGGATTCGGCGATCGACGCAAGAACATGCTGGGCGACATCGCAGTGCTGACGAACGGCCAGATGATCAGCGAGGACCTCGGCATCAAGCTCGAGAATCTCGACCTCACCCAACTCGGCCGTGCCAAGACGGTGAAGGTCACCAAGGACGACACAACGATCATCGAGGGCGCTGGCAAAAAGACCGAAATCCAGAAGCGGATCGACGTCATCCGCAACCAGATTGAACAAACGACGAGCGACTACGACAAGGAGAAGTTCCAGGAACGGCTCGCCAAGCTGGCGGGCGGCGTCGCAGTAATCGATGTCGGTGCCGCCACCGAGACCGAGATGAAAGAGAAGAAGGCCCGCATCGAAGATGCTCTGCACGCGACTCGTGCGGCGGCCGAGGAGGGCATCGTGCCCGGCGGCGGAGTCGCGCTGCTTCGCACCATTCCCGCCCTCGAGAAGCTCAGCGAGAAGCTAAAAGGCGATGAATCCATCGGCGCCGAGATCGTCCTGAGGGCCGTCGAAGCACCGATCCGCCAGATCGCGGAGAACTGTGGTGTGGACGGCTCGGTAATCGCCGAAGAGGTCAAGGGTCGGCCCACGAACGTTGGCTTCAACGCCAACAACGGCGAGTACGTAGACATGCTCAAGGCGGGCATCGTCGACCCGACGAAAGTGACCCGGTCGGCGCTGCAAAACGCCGCGAGCATCGCGGGTCTGATGCTCACGACCGAGGCACTGGTCACCAGCATCAAGGAAGATGAGGAACAGCCGCGCGTCGAGGGCGCCGTACGCTAGTGCCTAAGTCGCGGTACGATCCGAAAGACGATCGATGGGCCACCTATGCTGCACGCAGGTGGCCCATCGTGTTAATGTAACTGTGTGAGTTGGCGAGATCGGTGAGTGAAGCCATGGCTGCGAAGCGCGACTACTACGAGGTGCTGGGCGTCGCCAAGGATGCGAGTGCCGATGACATCAAGCGGGCGTATCGCCGGCTCGCCCTCAAGTATCACCCCGATCGAAACCCGAACGACGCCGAGGCTGAGAAGAAGTTCAAGGAGTCGGCCGAGGCGTACGAGGTCCTGGGCGATCCGGACAAGCGATCCAAGTACGACCGGTTCGGTCACCAGGGGCTTTCCGACACCGGCTTTCATGAGTTCACGAACGCCGAAGACATCTTCGAGGCGTTCGGAGACATCTTCGGCGGCGGCATGTTCGGCGACCTGTTCGGTCGCCGGGCGCGACGCGGGCCGCGCGCCGGACGTGATCTGCGAGTCCAGTTCGAACTCGACCTGCTCGAAGCGGCTCGTGGGTGCTCTAAGACTTTCGACATCACGCGACTCGAGTTGTGTGCAAGCTGCCGAGGGTCGGGCGCGAAGGCAGGCAGCCAGCCCGTCACCTGTTCGTACTGCGGCGGTCGCGGCCAGGTCTTGCAGTCGCAGGGCTTCTTCCGCATCAGCCAGACATGCCCGGGCTGTCAGGGCCGCGGCACGCAGATTAAGGACCCGTGCACGGATTGTTCCGGCGGCCGCGTGAAGGCCAAGCGCACGCTTCAAGTGGAGATTCCCGCCGGCGTGGACACTGGCATGCGTGTACGACTGCGCGGCGAGGGCGAACCGGGCGACAACGGCGCACCACGCGGCGACCTGTATTGCTACATCAGCGTGCGCGAGCACCCGCTGTTCCACCGCGAGGGCGCGAACCTGATCTGCCAGGTGCCGATCACTTTCAGCCAAGCGGCGCTCGGCGCCGATGTCGACGTTCCCGGCCTGGCGGGCAAGCAACGCCTGTCGGTGCCGCGCGGCACACAGAGCGGCGAGGTGTTTCGCCTACGCGGCCAGGGCATGCCCGACCCGAACGGGCGGGCAAAGGGCGACCTGGTCGTTCAGGTCGTCATCGAAACGCCCAAGAAACTGACCAAGCGGCAGGAGGAGCTGCTCCGCGAGTTCGCCGAGACTGAGCAGGCCCATGTCACGCCACAACGGAAGAGCTTCTTCGACCAGTTGCGCAACTTCTTCACCGCTGAAGAGAGTTCAAGTGACGACCAGAAATCCAAGGAGAAGTAGCGTGGGCAAGAAACCAACCACCCCCGAAGTCGATCCGGCCGCCACGTCCGAGGTGGACGTGCAGGCGGTCACCGACGCGGCATTCGAGGCTGGTACGTTCGGTGCGGCCACTGTCGGCTTCGATCCGACGCGTTCCACCCCAACCACCGAGAACATCGACGAGCTTCGGAAAAAGGCCGCCGAGCGAGATGAGTTTCTGGGCTTGCTGCAACACGTACGCGCCGACTTCGCGAACTACCAGAAACGCATCCAAAAAGAGTTGGAAGGAACGCGGCGGTTTGCCTCGCAGTCATTCATCGCCGACCTGTTGCCGGTCGTCGACAACCTGGAACGCGCGATTCAATCGGCGGGCCCGTCCGCCGCGCCCAACGGGTTGCTCGACGGCATTCGCCTGGTACACCAGCAACTGCAGGGCGTTCTCGCGCGACACGGCGTGCAGCCGATCGCGGCCGACGGATTGGCGTTTGATCCGTCTGCGCACGAAGCCGTCTTGGAGCAGCCGTGCTCCGACAAGCCTGAACGAACCGTTCTACAGGTGCTCGAAAAAGGCTATACTCTGCACGACCGCGTGATTCGGCCGGCCAAGGTTATCGTGTCGAAGCCGGCCGCGCCCGACAACGCGGCCTAGCGACCGCGCCGGTGTGTCGGTTCGGTTTCGAGCCGAGCACCCAAGCGACCTGTGGTGTTCTGCCTCGCATAATCGCGGCCCGGAGGAACGCATGCCCACGTACGACTACGTTTGCGACTCGTGCGACTATCGTTTCGAGTTGTTCCAGAGCATTACCGAATCTGCCAAGAGGAAATGCCCGAAGTGCAAGAAGTCGAGGCTTCGCCGACTGATTGGTACGGGCGCCGGCATTCTCTTCAAGGGTTCCGGGTTCTACGTCACCGACTATCGCAGCGAGTCGTACAAGAAGGCTGCCGAGGCCGACAAGAAGGCCGCCGCGCCGCCGGCGACCGACAAGTCCACGGGTTCGGACAAGCCGGCCAAGAAATCCAAGCCTCATGAGTAGCTGCACCTGCCCAATCTGCGCCAAGCCGCTTCGCGATGGCGAGCCGCGGTCGCTGCCGCCGTTCTGTTCGCAACGGTGTCGAGCGGTCGATCTGGGTCGATGGTTGGGCGAGCGGTACCGCGTCGCGACGGAATCGCGCGAACTCCGCCAGACGCCGACTCGGTCGCGCGACGCCTAGAATGCGCTATCGCGCGTGGCGCTCGGCTTTGCAGACCGGTGGCGTTATCATGGCGACTGGTCCAGGGGACTTGCGGCAAGCCATTTTTCTAAAAGGGGGCAACATGCTTCGCATCCTGTCCTTGTTCACATGCGTGATAGTCTCGTCAACGGCCGTTCACGCCGGCGTGCAGTCCAAGAAAATGACGTACAAGCACGGCGACGTCGACTGCCACGGCTTTCTGGCGTGGGACGATTCAATCGACGGGGCGCGGCCCGGTGTCTTGGTCGTGCATGAGTGGTGGGGCCTGAACGACTACGCGCGGTCGCGGGCCGAACAGCTTGCGGAGCTTGGCTACATTGCGCTCGCCGCCGACATGTACGGCGAGGGGAAAACCGCAGCGCACCCGCAAGAGGCCGGTCAGATGGCAGGCAAGGTGCGAGCCAATGTGGCCGATTGGCGGAAACGGGCGACCGCGGCGCTCGACGTGCTCAAGAGTCATCCGCAGTGCGACAAGACGCGATTGGCGGTGATCGGTTACTGTTTCGGCGGCTCGACCGCGCTGCAGTTGGCGTTCTCGGGCGCAGACATCAAGGCGGCGGTCAGTTTCCACGGTTCGCTGCCGACCCCGACCGATGCCGAAGTGAAACAGATCAAGGCCCGTATTCTCGTGTGTCACGGCGCCGACGACTCGTTCATTCCGGATGCGTCCATCAAGGCGTTCCGCGATGCGTTGGACAAGGGCGATGCGAAATACGACTTCATCTCTTACCGCGGGGCCAAGCACAGCTTCACCGTCCCCGACGCCGACAAGCACAACAATCCCGGCATGAAGTACGACAAGGCGGCCGACGAAGGCTCATGGAAAGAGATGCAGGCCCTGTTCCGGCAGACGCTCAAGAAGTAGGCGTGTACCGTCGTGGTGTAACTCATTCCTTCCGTCGGGACCGGCCGCAGTACATGCGCCAGACAATCTCGTTGGAAATGATCTGCCAGGCTCAGCGGCGGCTACGCGGCCTGGTGCACCGGACACCGCTCGTGCGCTCTGCCTCGCTTGGCGAACACCTCGGCACTCGCGTGTACTTGAAGCTGGAATGCCTGCAGAAAACCGGCTCGTTCAAGCCGCGTGGTGCATTCAACAAGATGCTGTCGCTCTCGCCTGCTGAGCGAGCCCGCGGCGTGGTGGCGATCAGCGGTGGTAATCACGCGCAAGGCGTCGCGTTCGCGGCGAAGCAGCTTGGCATCCAGGCCACAATCGCGATGCCGGCCACGACGCCGCAGAACTACCTGGACGCCACGCGCGGCTACGGGGCCGACATTGTGCTCGTACCCGACATCAAGGCGGCGTTCGACGAGGCGCGGCGACTCGCCGACGCGGGGCGCGTGATGATCCATCCGTTTGATGACCCGCTGGTCGCCGCGGGTCAAGGCACGATCGGCCTCGAGATACTGGAAGATCTACCAAGCGCGACGCGCGTCTACATCAGCATCGGCGGTGGCGGACTGATTACCGGCGTGGCCACGGCCATGTGCGCGATAAGTCCCGCAATGGAGGTGATCGGCGTCGAGACGCATGGCGCCGACGCGATGGCGCAAAGCCTGGCGGCCGGCAAACTGGTGGAGCTTTCCGCGATCACCTCGATTGCCCGGACGCTAGGCGCGCCGAAGGTCTCGGAGTTCACAATGACACACGTCCAGCGGTTGGTGAGGGAAGTCGCCGTCGTGGACGACGCTGCGACGGTGCGGGCCATGATCCGGATCCTCGAGCGCACCAAACTCCTCACGGAGCCGGCAGCCGCCTGCTGTCTCGCCGCGGCCGAACGCCATCGCGGCCAGTTCCAACCGGACGACCAGATCGTCTTGCTCCTGTGCGGCGGCAATCTCTCCGTCACAGACCTTTGTGCCTTCCGACAGAGTCTCGCCGCGACCTGATGGGCTGAACGGCGAAAACGCAAAGACTGTCAGGTCGCGAAGGCTCAGGCAATCTGACAGAAACTGCGCGAACGGTCGCACCATCCAAGGAGCGTGGCCGGATATGCTCAAGTTCCAATCGAAAGCCGGCATGAAGCAGGCGCCTCGCGGAAACCTCCGGCGGCCGATCATTCGAAACCTCCTTGGCTGGGCGCTTGCGATAGTTTTCGCGTGGGCCATCTGCCTTGCTTTGAAGAGCGACGCTGTGCGCCGAATGAACATTCGCACGAATCTGAATGACCAGGGAGGCCCGTTGGTCATTGTGGACGGCCGGAGGTCGGCTATACCCCGCTCCCGGCCAGCTTCATCTACTACCCCGGCCGCGAGATTCGGTTGATCAAAGATGGCTGCGAAACGGTTCCATCATCGAACGAGACATTCGTTGCCACTTTGAGCCGCCGGGCAACATGGACGAACTCCCGCAACGTGCCCACAAGCTCCGCACCGAGGCGCCACTCAAAGGGGAACCACGCCCCGATGACCTCGGGGCCTGTAAATCAACAACCCCCTCGCCGAGGCGGTCGCACGCTCTGAACCGGATAGATTCACGGCGTTGACGGGGATATGATCAAGTCACGCATGGTGTTTCTGCTTGTCAATGGCTGCAAGCCCACTGGAACGATGTACTTCCCCAAGCACGCGGGGTGCGGACGATTGCGGGCAGCTTGCCCGATTCGGTTTCGAGTTCGGCCACTTCGTGGACGGTGACGATGGCCGGATGCCGCAGGTTGGCGGCCGCGCGGGCCTCGCGAAAGAACCGCTCGCGGTCGGCCGGCGATTCGAACAGGCCGGCGTGCAGAATCTTCAGGGCCACGACCTTGTCCAGCACCGCGTCGCGGGCCTTCCACACCGCGCCGAACGCGCCCAGTCCGAGCCGCTCCAGGAGCTGGAACTTGCCCATCTGCCGCATCTGGGCAACCGTCGAAGTGAGCCGCGTGTCGCGCAGCCGAAACGAGCTGCCGCACGACGGGCAGAGCACTTCGTCGGGGCGGTCATCGACCAGTTGGATCGGGCTGGAGCAGTGTGGGCAGCGGATGCGGCGGGCGCGGGTTTGGGGCGGTGGAAGGTTGGTGAGTCGGCCGGCCCGCCGCCGGAAGACCCCTCACCTCGGCTCTCTCCCCGCAAGCGGGGCGAGGGAGAAACGCCGCGGCGGCAGGAGCGCGTCTCAGGCTGGGACACCTGACCTTCGCCAGCGGCGGCCAGTCGCTCGCGGTATTCGCGGTCGACCTGCTCCAGTTCGCGACGCAGCGCGGAGCGGCTTGGCTCCGGGTGCTCGCCGAGGAAGTCGTCGATGATCGGCGGCGGGCCAGCCTGCAGGGCTGCTTGCCAGGCGGCGTCGAACCGGTCGGCGATGGGGTCCATCCACTTGCGCAGGGCTGCGGAATCATCGGGCGTGCGGTTCGGTTCTTCGTTTGCGGGCACGGCGTGATCTCCCTCACCCCCTGCTCTGTGCCGGGAGATGCGCTCGTGGTCGCCCATTATACTGGCCGCGGATGATTCTGACAGTAGCCCGAAGCGCAAGCGAGGAACTGAAAGCACTTCCTCGCTTGCGCTTCGGGCTACTGTCTCCCGGCATCGAATGCACCATACACGACCGCGAGCAGTGTATATCGGATGAATCCGCGAAATGGGCGCAAGTGCGACAGCAGCGGTCTGGGCGACTTTGCGTTCATTCAGCGGGCACCTGGCTCGACGGCTCCTAGACGCCCCGGCATTTACCGCATTCGGTTCCTGTGCGAAGATCAGATCAAGAGACGGCGACGCCCAAGCCACGATCGGAATGACCATGAATCTGCCTGTTCAATTCCCCAACGAGGCGGACAAACTGTACGACGAGGCTGAGGCGTGTCGGCGAATGTCCGTGTCGGAGCGCCTGCGGGCGATCGGGCGCATGACGCGGGCCTGCAGGGCACTCGGCGGAAACAGCCAGAACTTTGAGGCGAACGAACGCCTTCGCGAACAACGGCATCAGCGATTGAAAGAGCATTTGCACGAAATGGCAAGGCACTATGGCAGTGGATGAAGCCCAATGGTTGCCTGAGCCGCTCGAACTGGCGGCGCGGGAAATCGCTCGTTGCTTCGAAAACCACGGTGTGCAGTACGCTCTGATTGGCGGCGTGGCGACGGGGATTCGCAGCCAGATTCGCGCCACGGAGGATCTCGACTTCATCGTCGCAATCCCACAGGTTGTCCTGCCGCGTATTCTCGATGATCTGGCGGCGACGGGAGTGCAGATCGACCAGA
The DNA here is from genome assembly GCA_036758585.1 of Planctomycetia bacterium. GTDB lineage: Bacteria > Planctomycetota > Planctomycetia > JALXBF01 > JBGPMX01 > DAIOWH01. The sequence goes on along the minus strand of DAIOWH010000031.1, from coordinate 18,879 downwards.
GCGAAGTCATCCGGCGCTGGAACACCGAACACGTGGCCGTACTGACCTGTCACGGAGTTCGTGTGGATTGGCTCAAGCCTGTGATTCCGCTCTATCAACATGTCATCGATCACGCCCGTCTGGAGTCTGGTGACCTTGGGTCGATTCGCGTCGCGTCGGCCGAGGGGCTTATCCTCACCAAGTTGATTGCATGGCGAACCCAAGACCAGGCCGACATCGAAAGACTGTTGGCCGCCAATCGCGGCCAACTTGACCTGGATTTCATCCACCATGAATACTCTACGGTCGGTGAGGCCGATGATCCCAGGATGAAGCGGCTCGCGGACATGGTGACGGAGTTCTACAGGATATGATCCTTATCGTAACCTCGAACGCACCCAGCCTACCCGACGATCTCGTGCACCACGCGGCCGGCGACGTCGGTGAGGCGGAAGTCGCGGCCGTCGTAGCGATAGGTCAGGCGTTCGTGGTCGAGGCCCAACAGGTGCAGGATCGTCGCGTGCAGGTCGTGCATGTGGACCTTGTCGACGATCGCGTGATGACCGAAGTCGTCGGTCGATCCGAAGGCGATGCCGGACTTGACGCCCCCGCCCGCAAGCCAGACCGTGAAGCCGTCGGGGTTGTGGTCGCGGCCGGTGCCGTTTTTCTCCGCGTATGGTGTGCGGCCGAACTCGCCGCCCCACCAGACAATCGTGTCGTCGAGCAACCCGCGCTGAGCGAGATCCTGAAGCAACCCGGCCACGGGCTTGTCCACCGCCAGGGCGTGGTCGGCGTGCTTGGGCAGGTTGGAATGCTGGTCCCACGCGGGATTGTCGGTATTGTCGCCGTAGTTCACTTGCACGTAGCGCACGCCCGCCTCGACCAACCGCCGCGCCAATAGGCACTGGCGTCCATAGTTTTCTGTCGCCTTCTCGCCGATGCCATACAGTGCCAACGTCTCCTTCGATTCGCCCGCCAGGTTGAGGATTCCGCGCGCGTGCGCTTGCATGCGAAAGGCGAGTTCGTACGAACTGATCACCGCTTCCAACTCGGCGTCGCCCGTCGCTCGCCGTAGTTGCTCCGCATTGATCGCCTGAAGCAAGTCGAACTGACGTCGCTGGTCGGCGCTCGCCAGTCGATCGTTGGTCAGGTTGCGGATCGTCGCCTCGGTCGCTGGGATGCCCGCGCGACCGATCGCCGTGCCTTGGTATACAGTCGGCAGAAAGGCGTTGCTCCAATTGCGTGGGCCGCCGTTGCCCATCGAGGGGCTGATCGTAACGAAGCCCGGTAGATTCTGATTCTCGGTGCCGAGTCCGTACGTAACCCAGGAACCAACCGACGGCCGGACGAGGTTGATCGACCCGGTGTGCATGAAGAGCGTGGCCGGCCCGTGCGCGATGCCCTCGGTGTGCATGGCGTTCAGCACGCACAGCTTGTCCGCATGGCGCGCGATGTTCGGGAACAGCCATGAGATCCACCGGCCGGATTGGCCGTGCTGGTCGAATTTCCATAGCGACTTCATAACGCGGTGCGGGACAATCTTGCGCGTCTTGGCGAGCGTTCGCGCGTCGTCAAAATCCAGCATCTTGCCGTCGTCCGATTCGAGCCGCGGCTTGTAGTCGAAGGAATCGACGTGACTGGGTCCACCCTGCATGAAGAGAAAGATCACCCGCTTGGCTCGCGGTTGGAAGTGCGGCGATCTCGATGCCAACGGAGTCGTAGCCGCCGACGCCTCGCCAGCCAAGCCTGCCAAGGCAAGATAGCCGAAGCCGCAGGCGGTGGATTTCAAGAACTCGCGACGTGGACAGGCTGGAAACGGTGCACGCATGATGTTCTGCCTCGCAAGTGCCTCAATCAACGTACCTGAAATCAATGCACGCGAACAACGCCTGATAGAGCTGCGCCCACGCTGCGTGCTGGTCATCGGCTGCCTGGGAACCGGAGGCCGCACGCAGGAAGTCGACTGCGGTGCGGCGTTCGCCGGGCGTCGGCAGCCTGCCGAGCGCCGTGCGGTAGGCGCGGTCCACGCGGGCCGCGTCGTCGGGGTCGTCGCCGGTAACCGTCCGTCGCGCCGCCGCGGCAGCTTGGTCCATGACGAACGGGTGGTTCATCAAGTAAAGCGCCTGCGTCGATACAGTACTGACGTTGCGCCGGCCCAACACAATGTTCGGATCGGCGAAGTCGAACACCTCGAACAAGTCCAGCAGCCGGTTGCGCAACACCGGCGTGTACACACTGCGGCGCGAATCGTCGAACACGTAGCCCAACTCCTTGGTTGTGCCCGCCTTGATTGTCGGCCCGCCCGCGGAGCGATCGAGTTCGCCGGACACGCTCAAGATCGCATCGCGAATCGCTTCGGCCTCGAGCCGACGGCGGTTCTGCCGCCCGAACAGTCGGTTCTCCGGATCAGAAGAGGAAGTTTGCTCGTTCCCTACTGCCAACTGCCTGCTGCCTGCCGCCTCGCTCGATTGCTGATACACTCGCGAAAGAACCAACAGCCGCACGAGCCTCTTCACCGACCATCCGTCGTCCATAAACCGCACGGCCAGGTAGTCGAGCAATTCTGGATGAGACGGCCGTTCGCCTACGCTGCCAAGGTTGTCGGTGGTGCGCACCAGGCCGACGCCGAACAAGTGATGCCAGACGCGATTGACCATGACGCGGGCCGTCAGTGGGTTATCGCGGCTGGTGAGCCATGCAGCCAGTTCCCGCCGGCCGCTCTCGTTGGCAGGAACGTCGAGCGGCGTGCCGAACGTGGCCGCTCGAATGAAGCCGCGCGGCGCCCGCTCGCCCGGCGTGTGGAAGTTGCCGCGGATCGAGATCGAAATGTCGCCGATCTTGTCGGCCTCGGCCGGCGCCATCGCCATCGGCCGCTTCGGTGCTGATTCCGTGAGCTTCTTGAGTTCGACTTCGAGCGTCTTGATGTCAGGCGCCTTGGGCGCGGCGGCGTCGCCGGCTGGCTTGTTCGGCTCTTTTTCCGAGGCCGCCGCCTGGGCCGCCTCACCTTCTGGAATGAACTGTACGGCGTCGCCGACCACGTGACCGTTGGCCCCTTCGGTCGAGAGCATGACGAACCACTGACTGCCCTCCTCGAACCGGAATGTACCGAGCGACACGAATCGCTCGTCGATCGGCGGCGTCTCGCGCTGGTTCACGTGCACGCTTTGATCGCCGTCGGCGTGAAAGATCCGCACAGGCGTGTTCGTGGCCCGGTTTGCGTATGGAACATACGCCAGTCGGACTTCGTACCGGCCCGACTTGGTGAATTCCGGCTGGAACGTAAGCGTCTTCTCGCCCTTCTGGCTACGGTCGTCGTAGACGTAGCCCGCGCCGACGAAATGATTGGTGAACATGGAGTCCTTCCACGACCCCACGCGCTTTGCCTGTGCGTCGTCGACGACGATGCCTGGCAGTTCGGCCGCGACGATAGGCGATCGGTCGGACGTGGCGGCGACCGGCTTTGTTGTTTTTTTCTCGGCGTCTTTGGCGAGCTTGATCTGATTCTTGATCGCGGCAACCGCGCCCTCGTGCTGCTTCACAGTCGCCTCCAACGCCGGTTCCATCGGCAGCGGCTGCTCGACCCAGCGCGACACATTGTCGTGGATCAGCGTGCGAGTGCTCTTCATGATTCCAGCCATCGCGTAGTAGTCGCGAGTCGGAATCGGGTCGAACTTGTGGTCGTGGCAACGGGCACAGCCGACCGTCAGGCCGAGAATCGCTTTGCCCATCGTGTCGAGCTGCTCGTCGATCACGTCCATCTCGAGGATGTCCTTGTCCTGCCGTTCGTAGTTAGTCGGCCCCAGCATGAGGAACGCCGTGGCGACGAGTTGCCGTTCGCGCTCGGCGGGCGTGGAGTGAGCGAGCAGGTCGCCGGCGATCTGCTCGCGGATGAACTGATCGTAGGGCCGGTCCGAGTTGAACGCCTCGATGACGTAGTCGCGGTAGCGCCAGGCGTCGGGAAACATCAGCGAGCGGCCGCCGCCCGATGTCTCCGCGAACCGGGCGACATCGAGCCAGTGCCGGCCCCACCGCTCGCCAAACTGCGGCGATTCGAGCAGCCGGTCGACGACTCGTTCGAGCGCGCCCGACTCGTTGTCGTTCACGAAGGCGTCGAGTTCCTGCGGCGAGGGAGGCAGCCCGATCAGATCGAAGTACACGCGACGCAGCAGCGTGGCACGTTCGGCATCGACGCTTGGCCGCATGTTGTTCGCCTCGAGCTTGGCGAGAATGAAACGGTCCACGTCGCCCTGCGGCCACGCAGCATTCTTCACCGCGGGCGGATCGTGTTTCTTGGGCGACTGGAACGCCCAAACGGCGTCGCCGTCGCTTGGCTTGACGGTCGGTTGCTGCGCGGCTGCGGCATTCTCGCGCGGGTCGGCCGCGCCGTTCTTGATCCACTGCTCGAAGTCGGCGACCACGGCCGTCGGCAACTTGCCGCGCGGCGGCATCTTCAGCCCTTCGTAGCGGATGGCCTCCATGAGCAGGCTTTCGTCGACATTGCCCGGCACGACTGCCGGACCCAACTCGCCGCCCTTGCGAATCCCCTCGCGTGTGTCAAGCCGCAGGCCGCCCTTGGCCTTCTTGGTCTGGGCCGAGTGGCATTCGTAGCAGTGTTCGGCCAGCACGGGCCGAATCTTGCGCTCGAAGAACTCGGCCGCCGTCGGATCTTTCTCGTCGGCGGCGGCGCGCGCACAGTGCAGGCATGCGATGCAGGCTCCGACGACTGCGACGGAGACAGTGGCGGATAGCGCCTTGTATTTGATGAGACAGTTCATTGCATCTGGCCACCGATGAGACCGCGACAATTCTAACCCGGCGCACCGGCAACAAAAAACGGCAATCAGCGTTGCTCCTGGATGCGATACAGATGGGTGTCGGTGCGCAGGAAGATTGCCCCGTCGGATACAGCCATCGACGCGAGCGTACGGCCGGGGAGCTGGCTGACGGCCAGTTTGTGAAACTCGCGGCCGGGTGCAATCGTCGTGGCCTGACCGGTTTCGTTCAGGAAGTAGATTCGACCGTCGGCAAAGAGCGGTGAGGCAGAGAAGTTCCCGCCGATTCGCTCGCGCCAGTGCCGCTCGCCGGTCTTGGCGTCGAGGCAACTGCCGATGCCATTGTCGCTGACGATGTATAGCTCGTCGCCGACGAGCAGAGGCGACGGATTGAGCGGCGCACCGTGCGACAGCTTCCAGCCGACGTGCGAGTCGGTGACGTCGCCGCCGCCGTCGGGCCGAATGGCCCAGAGCCACGGCTCGTCGAACCCTGAGCAGATGAAGACGAGCCCGTGGCCGTAGACCGGCCGCGGCACGCACGAATAGCCGACGTAGCGCGACGACCAAATCTCGTCGCCGGTCCGCGGATTGTACGCCACGACGCGGTCGCCGCCCGTGCTGATCGCCTGAGGCGTTCCGGCAACGTCGATGACAAGCGGAGTCGAGTAAGCGTGCTTGCCTGCTCGCTCCTTCTTCCAGCGGATCTCGCCGGTGTGCTTGTCGAGCGCGACGACGTACTGCGAGTCGAAGCCGTCGCAACTGATGATCATGAGGTCGTCGAACAAAGCGGGCGAGCCGCCAGGGCCGTGGCGCTGATAGTACTTGAGTTCAGTCTTCCAGCGAACCTTGCCGCTGGTGTCGAGGCACGCGGTGCCGTGCGCGCCGAAATGGACATAGACGCGGTCGTCTTCAAGTATCGGCGTGGGCGACGCATGGCTGTTCTTCGCATGAATCTTGCCAGGATCATCCTTGCGAAACACTTCAACGTCGTGGACGACCTTGCCGTCCGATCGGCTGACGCAGACCGCTCGCAGCGAATGGCCTTCGTCGGTCGCCGTGGTGAGCCAGATCTGATCGCCGCGAATCACAGGCGACGACCAGCCGAGTCCAGCGATCGGCGTCTTCCACGCGATGTTCTTCGCCTCGCTCCATTCGAGCGGCAGCCCGCGTTCGGCGGAGTGCCCCTGACCGGTCGGCCCACGAAACTGCGGCCAGTCGGCGGCCGAGACGGCGGTTGGCGAGAGAATGCAAGACAGTGCGACGCTCGTGAGCATCAAATGGGTGGTTCTCATCGGGTGTGCAGTGTGACAGTCGGGGGTGGGAGTAGGCGGACATCCGCGCGCGGCGCTAGGAATCGAGTTCCTTAAGCCGACCGGTGCTGTCGCCGAACGAGTCGATGCCGGTGGCGCCGACGCGATCGAGCATCGAGAGGAATAGGTTGTTGAGCGGCACTTCGCCGGCCAATTTGATGTGCCGGCCGGTCTGGATCGCGCCGCCCGCGCGGCCGGCGAGCACGACGGGCAGATCGTGGTGCCAATGCCGGTTGCCGTCGCTCAGGCCGCTGCCGTACAAGATCATCGAGTTGTCGAGCAGCGTGCGGTCGCCTTCTTGAATCGACTGCAACTTTTCCAGGAAGCCGGCCAGTTGCTGGGTGTGGAACAGGTCGATCTTGCGAAGCTGTGCGACCTTGTCTTCTTCATTTTGGTGGTGCGAGATTTGGTGCCAGCCCGCGTTGACCCCTACCATCGGATAGCTGCGGTTGCTACCCTCATTGCCGACCATGAACGTGGCGACTCGCGTGATGTCGGCGCGAAACGCCAGGGTCAACAGCTCGTACATCAGCCGAATATGCTCCTGCATGTCGCGGGGCGGCTGCAGTGGGATCTCGATGTCTGGCTTCTGCTCCTTGGCGTCGTTCTCGGCCTTGGCGATCCGTTGTTCCAGTTCACGCACGCCGGTGAAGTACTCGTCGATCTTGCGCTGGTCGGCCTGACCGAGTTCCGCCTTGAGTCGGTTCGCATCGGCGGCGACCAGGTCGAGAATGCTCTTACGATACAAGTCGCGCCGCAGCTTGCGCTGGTCCGTCGGGCCGCCGAACAATCGCTCGAAAACCAGCCGCGGCTGAATCTCCTTGGCTACGGGCGTGGTCGACGTCTTCCAGGCAATCGTGTTCGAGTACGCACAACTGTAGCCCGAGTCGCAACTGCCGGCGTGCCGGCCCGGCTCGATCCCCAGTTCGAGCGACGGAAGCTTCGTCTTGTCGCCGATCTTCTCGGCGGCCAGTTGATCGGCCGAGACGCCGACGCGAATGTCGGCCCCCGAAGTCTTCACCGGATGAGCGCCGGTCAGAAACGATGCAGCCGACCGAGCGTGGTCGCCCGGCCCGTCGCCCTTGGCGCGGCCGTTGTCTTGCGCAAGACCGGTGATGACGTTGAAGTGATCTTTGATCTTCGCGAGCGGCGCGAGCGTTTCGGAAAGTTCGTACTGTGTGCCTTCGCCCGTTGGCTTCCACGACGGCATGATCGCGCCGTTGGGAAAGAAGATAAACGCCATGCGCACCGGGGCTTGGCCTGCCGCACCGGCGGCCGCCTGGGCCGTGGCCGGCGTCATGCAATCGAGCAGCGGCAGGGCCATCGTGGCGCCTACGCCTCGCAGAAATGTGCGGCGATCGAGTCGCTTCGTCATGATTTCCCTCCTTCGGGACGTCGCATCCGAAACGGACGGCTGAGCACGATTTCGGTCACAAGCGTCGCAAACCGGTAATCGGCCTTCTCCAAGGCCTCGACTATCTTATCGACCGCGCAGCGATCATAGAACTCCAGTCCGCGGCCGAGTGCGTAGGTGAGCATGCGTTCGGTCATGACGCGGGCGAAGTCGTCGCGCCGCGCGCTGAGTATCTTGATCAGTTCGGGGGGCGTTTTGAACGACTCGCCGCCAGGGAGCGCGCCGGATGCGTTGATCGGGAACTGGCCGTCGGCGTCGCGCCAGCGTCCAATCGCGTCGAAGTTCTCGAAGCCGAATCCGAGCGCATCCATCTGCTCGTGGCACACGGCGCAGTTCGGGTCCTTTCGGTGCAGTTCGAGTTGCTCGCGAAGCGACGCATTCGGCGTCGCCTTGCGAGTCTCCTCGAGATCGGGCACTTCGGCGGGCGGCTCCGGCGGCGGCGTGCCGAGGATGTTCTCCATGATCCATTTGCCGCGTTTCACTGGCGATGTGCGGGTCGGGTTCGAGGTGAGGGTCAGAATGCTGGCGTGCGTGAGCACTCCGGCTCGGGGCGTACCGGCGAGCGACACCTTGCGGAACTCGTCGCCGGTGATGTCGGTCAGCCCGTAGTGCCGCGCAAGCCGCTCGTTGACGAACGTGTAGTCGGCCGCGATGAAGTCGACGATACTGCCGTCCTGCCGCACGACCTCTTCAAAGACGAGTTCCGTTTCACGCCGCATCGCGTCGCGCAGCTCGGCCGACCAGTCTGTGAACTGGGACGGGTCGGGAGTGATATCCTCGAGCGTGCGCAGATTGAGCCACTGGCCGCCGAAGTTGTGTGCGAGCGACGACGCCCGCTCGTCGCCGATCATGCGGCGGACTTGCTGGCGAAGCGTCGACTCGTTGGCCAATTCGCCGCTCGCGGCCAACGCAAACAGTTGATCGTCCGGCATCGTGCTCCAGAGAAAGTACGAGAGTCGCGAGGCCAGCTCGTACGATCGAATCGACTGGTCGCCGCCCGTCGCCGGCGCATCACGCTCGACCCGAAACAGGAAGTGCGGCGAGACCAGCACCGCGGCGACCGCGACCTGAACGCCTCGCTCGAAACTGTCGCCCTCGGCGACCGCCAACTCAACCAGGCGGACGAACGACTCGACCTCGTCGGGCGTTGCGGGGCGGCGGAAAGCGCGGGTCGCGAACCGCTGGAGAATATCTCTCGCGCATTCCCGCACGCCGCGCGTCTTGTCGGGTCGGCAGGCGACAATCTGCTTGTGCGAGTCGGGCAGCTTGTCGGCCTCGATATCGACGGGACCGATCACTTCGAGCGAGGCGATGAACAGGTTGCGGTCGCGACGGTATTCGGGGGCCTTCTCGTCGTGGAAGTCGTTCGTGAACGCCGCGGCAAACTCGCGAGTCCCCTTCTCGACGCGAATGCGGATGTCGTACTCGTCCAGACCGTTCTCGTCGGCCTCGACCTTGAACACCGTGAGTTTCTGTCCGTCGAGTCGGAACTCCATCTGGGCGAGTTCCGGCAAGACCTGCTGTGCGCCGGCCTCGGCCCGCAGGATGTACTCGCCATCGCGAGGAAACAGAAACTTCGCCGCCACATGGCCGTTGGAGAACAACACGTGGACGCCGTTGTCGCCGAGCCGGACGCCGCCGTCGTGCGCAAGTCGCTTGCCGTCGCGGCGGTGTCGCGGGGCCTTCGAGTCGTCGCCGCCGACGATCGCCGTTTCGGCAATCTTTTCGGCCGCGTCCAGGTATTTTTCCAGAAGCAGCGGCGAGATCGACAACACATCGCCGATGTTGTCGAACCCCTCGCCGACGTCGTCGGACGGAAAGTCGTCGGCCGGGCGAAAGTTCACGCCGACGAGGTCGCGAACGGTGTTGTTGTACTCCGTTCGATTGAGTCTACGGATCGTGACGCGGCCGGGGTTGTGGTCGATCGTGCAGTCGACGTGGTAGATTCCCGCCTGTAACCATCGGACGACGGCCTTGCGCTGTTCCGCCGGCGGCTGAGGTTTCTTCGAGGGCGGCATGGTGTGCGATTCGATCATATCGAGCACCAACTCCCACTTGTCTCGGTCGGCGCTTAGCTTCGTGTCGGCCGCCAGGTCGTGGAGCGCCACGTCGCCCTTGGGATTCTCCGCCCCATGGCAGTCGTTGCAGTATTTGACGAAGAACGGACGGATGGTCTTGGCAAAGCTATCGTCGGCAGGTTCTGCGGCGGCCACTGCCGAGCCGAGACCGGTAACGACGGGCTTCGGATCGTCCTTCATTAACAATAGCCCGCCGGCGAGCGCCGGCAGCAGGGCCAGGGCGGCGGCCCACGCGACCCATTTTCGCGCCGTCGCCGCCGCCGACCGGCGCCCACGAACCCTGCGCGAGTCCGTATTGGTGGGCCGCTGATCATGTGAACCCGGCAGTGCCGACGGTTGAGTGCGGACCTTGGGTAAATCGGGCGCCGAGGTTCGAACGGCCCTCGCCGCACTGCGCGGGCGGCCAGCCGCCTTCGCACCGGCCGGTATTCCGAGACGCTTGCGGCAGTCGGGGTTGGGGCACACGATCGTGCCCCCCAGCGACTCGGACGGGACCCGGAACTTGGCGCGGCAACGACCGCACTGGACGAGCACACTCATGGCAACAATCAGTCAGGCGACTCTCGTAAAGCGACTAACGGCAAGGTAGGCGGACACGGCTACTCATAACGATGGCAGGCGAAACAATCGTACCTTCGTCCGATGTGCGCTGTCTATCTGTGTTGCCGATAGCCCCGATAGCATCAATGAGACGTTTTCGTTTAACGCCGAGCCGAAGGCGCCGGCAGCACATGTCTGGGATTGTGCGTCTCCTGTCGCCTGCGGCTCCGCGTGAAACGAGCCAAACCTGCCGCGTGCGGTATAATCTGCCGCATTCATGAAACCCGCGATCGTCACGCTCACGACCGACTTTGGAACCCGCGGTTCGTACGTTGCCGCGATGAAAGGGACGATACTCGGCATCGCGCCGGACGTGCGGCTGGTGGATGTCTCGCACGAGATCGCTCCGCAGAATGTTCGCGAGGCGGCGCTGTGCCTGTGGGAAGTGTTCCGCCACTTCCCGCCGGCGACGATCCACGTCGTTGTGGTCGATCCCGGGGTCGGCGGCGCGCGACGGCTGCTGTGCGTCGAGATGCACGGCCAGGTGTTTCTCGCTCCCGACAACGGCGTGCTGAGCTGGGTGGCCCGCGAGGCGCCAGCCGTGAACCGGTTCGTCCTCGCAGAGCCGCGGTTCTGGCGGCCGACCGTGTCGACGACCTTTCACGGGCGCGACATCCTCGCCCCTGTGGCGGCTAACTTGAGTCGCGGCGCGTGCCCCGCGGAACTTGGTCCTGCCACGCCTGATTGGACGACGTTTCCGTGGCCGGCGGTTGTACGAACGGCCGACGAACTGTGCGGTGAAGTCCTGTCGGTTGATCGCTTCGGCAACCTGATCACGAACATAGCCGCCGCCGACTTGCCGCCGAATCCATCGCCTACAGCGCGGGTCATCTGTGCGGGAACTGCCGCACCGCTTGCGCGCACCTACTGCGATGCGGCCTCCGGCGCCTTGGTGTCGCTCATCGGCAGCAGTGGATTGCTCGAGATCGCCATGCGCGACGGCAGCGCCGTGTCGCAACTTCGTTGTGCGGCAGGCGAACGTGTGGTGGTATCGAGATGAAAACCGTGGAGAAAAAAACGTGGAAACACAGAGGCACAGAGGACACAGAGGAGTTGCATGGCTCGGGGCCTCGGTGACCTTGGCCGTCGCGGCCCAGACGACACGGTGGACCCAATTTCACAGCTCGCGGACTTGGCCCGAGATCGTCACGGTGAGTTGGCCTTGGTTGTCACTCTCTTCCGTGTCGTGAATCTTCAGGAACAGGACGCCGGTGGCGTTGGGCGTGAAGACCTTTTCGCCGCCGACCAAGAAGGGCCGATTGAGATCGCGTTCCTGCTGCTTGGCCTTCTTGCCCGCAGCGGCCCCGCCTTCGTCGCCGGCGATCACGCCGATCAACGCGCCGAGAGGAAACCGCTTCATCTCGTCGGGCATTTCCAGCCCCTCCGGCCCGACAGTACGAGTCATCTTGAACACCCATTCGCCCTTCACTTCGATCGCGACCGGCTTGCCTTCTTGCACGGCCAGGCCGGTGTTTTGCCAGGTTTGATTGGCCATTACCTTCAGCACCTTCTTGTTCTCAGACAGTTCCTGCTTGCTGATCTTCTCCAGCAGCGTCTTGGCCGGGGCGTCTTCGGGGGCGACTTTCAGGATGAGGTCGAGCGTTTCCTTGGCCTTGTCGTACGAGCCGGCCTGTTGGTACTGCAGCGCCAGCTTGTGCGCCCGCGACGCGAAGTCCTTGAGGATTTCGGAGTGTTGCCGATCGAGGTCCTTGGCCCGGCCAACCTGGCTGACCGCCGCGCTCGACCCCAGCACGCTCAGCGTTCCCGCGGCCACGATCAGAACTACAGTTGCTCGCCACATGGTTGGTCTCCTGGTTGAGCAGGATTGAGGATAGAGGATTGACGATAGACGAGACACCGCACTGCCCTAAAAGCTCTATCCTCAATCCTCGACCCTCAATCCTCAACCCTCCTCCGATGCGGACAGTCGGGGTTGTTCAAGCACTCGTCGGCGATCACGAGATCGTCGACGATTCTGCCAGCGACAATTGTTTCGTCGATGATGCGCGGCACGTCTTCCGGGCGGACGTGGCCGTACCAGACTCCTTGCGGGTAGATCACGAGGTTGGGTCCGTGTTCGCACTGGTCGAGACAGCCTGCCTTATTCGCTCGCACGGCGCCGTTCAGGCCGCGCTTCTTGAGTTCCGCCTTGAACAGATTGCGCAGCGATTCGCTGCCGGCCGGGTCGCAGCAGCCACGCGGATGACCGGGCGATCGGGTGTTGGCACAAATGAAAATGTGGTGCGTGAACGCAGGCATGGCGGCCAATCTACGACGGCTACGGACGAGGGCCTTCGTTGCGCGGGCCAACGGCGACGTCGGCCGGTCGGCTTCGGTCGTTTAACCCGCAGCCGCAGGCGAGGCACAACAAACGCCGGCCATGCCTCGCCTGCGGCTGCGGGTTAAACGAATTCGGACCCCTTTCAATGTGCAGCAGTACTCACCGTCGTTCGCGGGCATTATATTCCCGCGCGACGCCACCGCAAGTCAGGCGGCATTTTCCGGCACGAGTGATTTCTTTAGAATCCGGCCGTGGCGACAAGCAACCGCACCAGATTTGACACGATAGCGATTGTCGGCGTCGGATTGATCGGCGGCTCGATCGGACTGGCCGTCAGACAGCGGCAGATTGCGCGGCGAGTGATCGGCGTGGGGCGACGGGCAGCGTCGCTGGGTCAGGCCCGCCGGCGCGGCGCGATCGACTGCGGAACCACCCGGCTCGCCAGTGGCGTGGCCGATGCCGAGCTGACTATCTTCTGCACGCCGGTCCACCTGATCGCCGAGCAGGCGCGCGAGGCCGCCACGCATTGCCCGGCCGACGCGGTGCTGAGCGACGCGGGCAGCACGAAGCGGCGGATTGTCGAGCGGCTCGACGGAGCGATGCCGCGCGGGGTCCGTTTCGTCGGCGCGCATCCGCTGGCCGGCTCCGAGAATCGCGGCGTTTCCGAGGCACGGGCCGACCTGTTCGTCGGCCGGGTCTGCGTCGTGACGCCGACCGAACGAACCGGCGCCCGCGAGGCCGAGACGGTCAGTGGGTTCTGGCGATCGCTCGGCTCGCGAGTGCTGACGATGTCGCCCGAGGCGCACGACCAGGCTCTGGCGCACACCAGCCACCTGCCGCACCTCGCCGCCGCCGCGCTGGCCGTCGCACTGCCGGAAAAATACCATGAGGTCGTGGCGACCGGCTTTCGCGACACGACGCGCATTGCCGCGAGCGATCCCGAGCTATGGACTGCCATCTTTATCGAGAACGCCGGCCCACTGCTCGATGCGCTGGCGAGCTACGAGGGAACGCTGCACAAGTTTCGCAGGGCGCTGGAGTCGCGCGACGCACGGAAGCTCTTGCAGCTTTGGAATCAGTCGTGCTCCAAACGGCAACGGCTCGCGGGCGATGATGGTCGACGTCGGGAGTGACCGATGATCCGTACCCCTGAGTTCATCATGGTCTTTATCGGACCGATGGTAGGCTCCGTAGCCGCCGTGATCTTCATGATGATCGTTTCGGAGTCGCGGATACGAAAGGTGGTGGCGGCGGGCCTGGCGATCGCGGCGCTGGCGATGCAGTTCGTCCCGGCGCTCGAAGTCCACTTTCTCATCCCACTCTTCATTCAACTGGGTCTCTGTGCGTGGGTCGGACTGTACTGGCAACTGAATTCCGAGTGAGGCGATGAACAGCGAGGTGACTCCGTGACGTGGCAAGTAGTTGTGTTTCCGAAGCCCGGCCAGCCGGATCTGGAGGGCGGCCGTGTCGCCGCCGAGATACGCGAACTGGGTCTGGCCGCGCACGCCGACGTGCGGTTCGCACGCGGTTATCTCATCGACGGAAGCTTGGGACCGGCTGACGCCGAACGCATCGGCCGCGAACTGCTCGCCGACACGGTGATCGAGTCCTTCGCCGTCGCCGATCGTTCCGGCGCGTGCCCCGTTCCGCAATCGGCCGGCGGCACTCAGCCGTCAATCGCCAACGTGCTGCTCAAGCCCGGCGTCATGGACCCCGTCGCCCTCAGCGTCGAGCAGGCAATCAGGCGGCTTGGCGTCGCGGTCGATCGCGTGCGCACGTTTCGACGCTACACTTTCACCGCAGTCGGCGACGCCGCACGCGAACCAATCGCCAGCGGCGTGTTGGCGAACGACGCGATCGAACAGGTCGTCTGGGGTCCCCTTCCCCCTGATCTCGTGGCGCACGTACACACGTATCGACTCGAGGTGATTCGCATTCCGATCCGCACCATGACCGACTCGGAGCTTGAGCGAGTCAGTCGCACCGGACAGCTCAGCTTGAACCTCGTCGAGATGCAGACGATTCAGAAACACTTCCGCGAGATCGGCCGCGACCCGACCGACGCCGAGCTGGAGACGATCGCTCAGACCTGGTCCGAGCACTGCTCGCACAAGACGCTCAAGGGCCGCATCGACTACGAGGAACTCGACGCTGACGGCCGCGTGGTGCGGCGCGAGCACTTCGAGAACATGCTGAAGGAGACGGTCTTCGCGGCCACGCAAGAGGTCCGCCGGGCGCTCGGTCCGGACCGCGACTGGTGCATGAGCGTGTTCGAGGACAACGCCGGCATCGTGCGATTCGACGAGAAGTACAACGTCTGCTTCAAGGTCGAGACGCACAATCATCCCTCTGCGATCGAGCCGTACGGCGGCGCGAACACGGGCGTGGGCGGCGTGATCCGCGATGTGATCGGCACCGGCCTCGGCGCCAAACCAATCGCGAACACCGACGTGTTCTGCTTCGCGCCGCCGGATTTGGGACAGCAGGCGCCGATCGACAATCAGCAATCAGCGATTCCCCCCGGCGTTCTGCATCCGAAGCGAGTGATGAAAGGCGTCGTGGCCGGCGTGCGCGACTACGGCAATCGCATGGGCATCCCGACGGTCAACGGCGCGATCTACTTCGACGAACGCTATCTCGGCAACCCGCTGGTGTTTTGCGGCAACGTCGGCCTGATTCCTCGCGAGTGCTCGCGGAAAGCGCCGCAACCGGGCGACCTGGTCGTCGCCGTCGGCGGCCGGACAGGGCGCGACGGCATCCACGGCGCGACGTTCTCATCGGTCGAACTGACGCACGAGTCCGACGAGCTTTCGGGCGGCGCCGTGCAGATCGGCAACGCCATCACCGAGAAAATGCTGCTCGACGTCATCCTGGCGGCCCGCGACCGCGGACTGTATCACGCGATCACCGACTGCGGCGCGGGCGGGCTCAGCTCGGCCGTCGGCGAGATGGGCGAGACGATCGGCGCCGAGGTCTGGCTCGAAAAAGTGCCGCTCAAGTACGCCGGCCTGTCCTACACCGAAATCTGGATCAGCGAGGCCCAGGAGCGCATGGTCCTCGCCGTGCCCGGACCGAATTGGCCCGAGTTCTCGCAACTCTGCGCCAGCGAAGGGGTCGAGGCGACCGTCATCGGCCAGTTCGTTCCCACAGGCCGGCTCGTGCTCAAGTACGAAGGTCACGTGGTCGGCGACCTCGACATGCGCTTCCTGCACGACGGCCGCCCGCCGGTCGTACGTAAGGCAGTCTACAAGGCGGTAGGCGGTAGACAGTTGGCAGTAGGGCCGGCCAGCCAGAAGTTTGCCACTTCCACTACTGCCAACTGCCAACTGCCAACTGCCTCCTCTTTGGACGCTCCTTACAACGAAACCCTGCGGCGCATCCTGTCGTCGTGGAACGTCTGCTCGAAGGAATGGGTGATTCGCCAATACGATCACGAGGTGCAGGGCGGGAGTGTGATCAAGCCGCTTGTGGGCGCGGCCGACGACGGGCCGTCGGACGCGGCCGTGATTCGGCCCGTGCTCGGCTCGAACCGCGGCTTGGCGATCGCTTGTGGCATGAACCCGCGCTACGGCGACCTGGACCCCTACTGGATGGCCGCCAGCGCGATCGATGAGGCGATCCGCAATTGCGTCGCCGTCGGCGGCGATCCCGACCGGATCGCGATCTTGGACAATTTTTGTTGGGGGAACACCGACCGGCCCGAGGAACTCGGAACGCTGGTCCGCGCCGCGCTGGCCTGCCGCGACATCGCCAGCGCGTACGGCACGCCGTTTATCTCGGGCAAGGACAGCCTGAACAACGAGTTCAAATCGCCCGACGGCAGCCGCATCGTGATCCCGCCGACGCTGCTCGTCAGCGCAATCGGCCAGATCGACGACGTGCGAAAGTGCGTGACGATGGACTTGAAGGAGCCGGGCAACTTTGTGTTCCAGGTCGGCCGCACGGCAAATGAACTAGGCGGCTCACATTACGACCTGATCACAGGGAGGGACGAGGGCGGCTACGTTCCGTGTGTCGATGTGACACTGGGCCGCATCGTGATGCGATTCGTGTACGCGGCGATTGGCCACGGTCTTGTTCGTAGCTGCCATGATCTGAGCGAGGGTGGACTGGCCGTGGCATTGGCGGAGATGGCTATAGCCGGACTACTGGGTGTGAGGGCAAGCGTCTACGAACCACACTGCGCCGCCTTGGGGGAACGCGAATCCAACTGGGTCCCCAACAACGACGAGGCCGCGTCGATTCTGTTTTCCGAAAGCAATTCGCGGTTCCTGATCGAAGTTTCGGCGAGGCGGGTGCGTGAGTTCCTAGACTTCGTCGCCCAGTGGAAGCGGGGACCAGCCGGCCAGGCAGGCTTGACTTGCACGTATCTGGGTGAAGTAACGGTCGAACCCCAGCTGCTCATCATTGCCGGTCCGGCTCCCTGGATTGCGTGGCGAGAGGCGCCAGGCACCGCCGCGGAAGCGCCTTTAATTCAATCGTCGATTGCGGCCCTCAAGGAATGCTGGCAGCGGCCGCTGCGTTGGTAAGGAGAGACGATGGCCAAGGTGAATGTGTTGGTGTTGAGATCGCCGGGTGCGAATTGCGACCTGGAGACGTGCCACGCCTTTGAGCGGGGCGGGGCGAGGCCGACTCGAGTACACATCAACGCTCTGCTCGAATCGCCCGACATACTAGCCGACTATCAGGTGCTCGTGGTGCCGGGCGGCTTTTCCTACGGCGACGACGTAGCGGCCGGCAAGATTCTGGCAAACCAGCTTCGCGTCGGCTTGGCCGACGAGCTTCGTGCGTTTCGCGACCGCGGCAAGCTGATCCTCGGCATCTGCAACGGCTTTCAGGTGCTAATCAAGTCGGGCCTCTTGCCCGGTTGGGACGACGGCCGCGGAACCGACCAACCAGCGACGCTGGCCAACAACGACTCGGGTCGGTTTACCGATCGCTGGATTCACCTGGCCGCCGAGCCGGGCGAGTGCGTCTTTCTGCAGGGTATCGACCGCATGGACCTGCCGATCGCACACGGCGAGGGCAAGTTCGCGTGTCGCGATCAGTCGGTGCTCGATCGGCTCGCGTCGGGCGGACAGATCGTACTGCGTTATGCACCGAAGGCAGTTGGCAGTAGGCAGTTGGCAGTAGGGCAGGAAAGTGCTCGCTCTGCGTCTACTGCCCACTGCCTACTGCCAACTGCCTCTTGTCTCTCGTACAACCCTAACGGCTCGCAGGCCGACGTCGCCGGCATCTGCGATCCGACCGGCCGCGTGTTCGGACTGATGCCGCACCCCGAACGACACGTCGACTCGGTGCAGCACCCACAGTGGACGCGCGGCCGAACCGCAACAGAAGGCGACGGGCTGGCCGTGTTTCGCAACGCGGTCGCCTTTTTCGGTCGTGGTTGATGGTCGAATCTGAACGAACGAATGTGAGAAGGACGGTCGTCGTGGACGTTCAATCCGTTGGTGTCGTCGGCGCGGGTACGATGGGCGGCGGCATCGCTCAGGTCGCGGCCGCTGCCGGCCTGAAGGTGCTGGTTTGCGACACGTCGGCCGACCAGATGCGACGGTGCCAGGCGCAGATCGAGACGTCGCTCGACAAAGCGGTGCGACGCGGCAAGATCGCCGACGACGAACGTGGCCGAATCGTCGAGCGACTGCGGTTTGTTTCAGATCTCGGCCAGGTCGCTCGCTGCGACTTTCTGATCGAGGCCATCGTCGAGGACCCGGCCGCCAAAGCGCAGCTCCACGCCGAACTGGGACGACTGGTTCGCCACGAGGTCGTCCTCGCGTCGAACACGTCGAGCATTTCGATCTCGCGACTAGGCGAGGCCAGCGGACGGCCCGACCGGTTCGTCGGCATGCACTTCTTCAACCCGGTTCCGGTGATGCCGCTTGTCGAGGTCGTAGCGGGCCGCGCGACCAGTGAACCTACGCTGGCCGCGACAGAAGACCTGGCCCGACGCATGAACAAGACGCCGCTGCGAGTGCGCGACGCACCGGGCTTTGTAGCCAACCGCGTGCTGATGCCGATGATCAACGAGGCCGTGTTTGCCCTGGCCGACTGTGTGGCCGACGCAGCCACGATCGACCGGGTCATGGTCCTGGGCTGCAACCACCCGATGGGGCCGCTCGCC
Organism: Planctomycetia bacterium; assembly: GCA_036758585.1. Taxonomy (GTDB): domain Bacteria; phylum Planctomycetota; class Planctomycetia; order JALXBF01; family JBGPMX01; genus DAIOWH01. Next base: position 321 of record DAIOWH010000031.1, on the reverse strand, counting down.
CTGGCCGACCTCATCGGGCTCGACGTGTGTCTATTCATATTAGAGGTGCTGCACCGCGACACGGGCGACGCCAAGTTCCAGCCGTGCGGCCTGCTGCGCGACATGGTCGCCGCCGGCCGATTGGGCCGAAAGGCCGGCTGCGGGTTCTTCGACTACACGCACAGCGATTCAGACGTAAGCAAATCGTCGTACAGCCAGTCGCTGGTTTGACGGCAGCCGCAGGCGTCGGCGCTGCGGTTCAGACGCGCGAACTTCGCGCGGTTCCTCCGGCCAGGATACGCTCGTACATGCGCAGCAGGACCAGCTCATCGCCGACCCCGA
>DAIOWH010000030.1:37861-42213 GCA_036758585.1 Planctomycetia bacterium | reverse complement strand
CTTCCACTGCGGTGGACTGGACCTCAAACCCAGCCACTGAAAACCCAGAAGAACGACTAATCGAGCACCCGAAAAAAGACGAGTCGGTGCTCGATCTCACGAAACTGCGACGCGCGGTAATGTCGCAGAGCCGGTTCGTTGCGCGCGTCGACCGACAACGTAAGTCGCGATGCACCAACGCGTCGGGCCTCGTCGATCGCGCGAACACACATGGCGCGGCCCAGGCCGCGCCCGCGTGCGTCGGGAACCACGCCCATGTACTGCAGTTCACAGCGATCTTCGTCTGGCCAGTGTGTGAGCAGCACGCAACCGCGCGGCTCGGTGTCCACCAACAATACCTGCCAAAGGCTCGGATCAAACACGCCTGCCGAGCGGTAGCCTTCAAGCACCTCGTCGATGGGCCGCAGTCCGTCCAACTCGGCACAGTCGCAACTGCCGCGATAGGTCTCGAAAATAAGCTGCTGAAGCAACGCGTCGGAGAATCTCGAACAATCGACGAATCGCACGCGATCTGGCGAGGCCGCTGGCGGGGCGTCGCCGACGTCGCGTTCCATGCGAATCAGTTCGGTCAGCCGATGAAACCCGTTCTGGATGAACGCGTCGCCCCAGTTGCATGTGAGCGGGGCGAGGACTTGCGCGACTCGCGCCCCGCCGCGCGACAATCTGGCCACCGCGCGGTCGATCAATCGCCTCGCCACTGCCGACGCGAGCGGGTCGGTCTCGTCGCTCGCGCGGGTAACGGGCGGCCAGACCCAGCCGACGCGCCCTGCCGCGACCTCGCAAATAATCACCCCCTGAAATTCTCCGCCCGCCGTCGCGAATAAGAGATCGTCAGGTGCGAGATTGTGCGTCATGGCTTCGACCTGGGCCGTCTGGTCGGGCTCGGGTAGGGCGTGATAGAGCCAGCGCAGAGTCGCCGCGAACGACCGAGCATCGCAGGCTGCCACGTTGACATCACCAACCATGCCGACTCCCTTTGCCCGCAGGTGCCGCGACCGACCGCGCAAAGCTCTATGTCCAAGTCATGCAAAGAGTTGCACGGACAAGCGTCGATCGGTTCTATGACGGAACGGCTTGTGCATCTGTTACATCTTTCAAGGAAGTCGTAGTGCAGGCGGCTCGCCTGCGGCTTCCTTTGACGACATTGCAGGCGGGCCGCCTGCACTACGCTAATGAATGGGGCCGTGCCGGCGGCCAACGAACCAAGGCCCCCGTTCGTAGTTAGCCAATAGAGCAGGAGCGAAGTCGATGATCAAGCTTGACGAGGGGCAGAGTTGCACCCGCGCCGACCTGGCGGACGCGGCCGTGGCGTGCGATCCGTCGACCGACGCGCGACTCGTGGAACAGGTGCGACACGGAGACAAGGAAGCGTTTGGGGTTCTGGTGACCCGTTACGAGAAGAAGCTGCAGCGCGTCTTGTATCGCTTGGTGCGCGACCCGGAACAGGCGCGTGACTTGGCTCAGGAGACGTTCCTAAAGGTCTACCAGCACCTCGACCGCTTTGATACATCACGGCGGTTTGGGCCGTGGCTGTTTCAGGTCGGTGTGAATCAGGCAATCGATTGGTTGAGGCGTCGCAAGCCGACCGTGTTGCTTAGTCAGTCGCCTGGCGACGACGAACATGCCGCTGAGATAACCGACCCCGACCCACGGCCACGGTTGGAACTCGCCGAAGAAGTACACCAAGCGTTGGAGCAGATTCCGTTGGCATACAGGACCGTACTGATTCTGAGGGACTTGGAAGGCTTCTCCTGCTCAGAGGTTGCCGCCATCGAAGGTCGTCGCGAGGCGACTATTCGGTGGCGGCTATCTCGCGCGCGGGAAATGTTCCGCAAGGTTTGGGAGAGCCGCCAGAACGTCGGGAGGTGAGCGGATGGGATGGCGTTGTTACTGGGTTCGCAAGCAACTGTCGCTCGACGTGGGCGACGACCTTCCCGCCAGTGACCGAGCTGCGATTGAAAAACATCTCGCGGCATGTGAGGTTTGCCGGTCGTATCGCGAGTCGCTGGAGCGAAGTCGTGACGCAATGCTGGTTACCCGCGATGAGTTCCTTGCGGCGTCGTCGAGTGAGTCGCTCTGGCCTGCGATGCAACTCCGCCTGCCGCACACGCGCGATACGATGCGCCGATCGTGGATGCCTGCCGGCGCTATGGCGGCGGCGAGCGTTGCCATCGCGGTGCTGATGGTCGATCGATCCGGCGACTCGGGCGGTCCGCCGCGGGCCGCCGGTTACGAATCGCCGCCGGCGCGGTTCCGAACCTCAACCGACTTCACGGGAAACACGCTCGATACGTCGCATCGCCATTCGGCTCGATTCGACATGCCGGACGATTCCTGGGACGAGCGGTTTCCCGCCCGAACATACTTCCATCTCGAGGGCGCCCAGCCGGTGGACGAATCAGCGCCCGAGTTGTAGGTCGGCGACTTGCCAAGGAGCCTAGTCATGATTCGAACATCACTTGTTATCGCCGCATTTCTCACGGCGAGTCTGCGTGTGGCGCTCGCGTCGGCCGATCCGGCGGCGCCGGCCGGCGACCCGAAGCCCGGAATCGACCGGGCGCGAGCGTCGGTGTTCCTGGTCGAATCGTCCGACGACGCCCCGGCGGGCGTTCGCGTGTTCAGCGCCGTGGCGATCGACGGCGACGGGCACTTGCTGACCGTAGGCCTTCGACAGCCGGCGGACCGCAGGCTGCGAGTGCGCGATATGGCGGGCAGGCGTCATGAGGCGCGCTGGATCGCGTCGGATGCCGAGTCTGGGATTGCGCTGCTCAAGACCAACGCTGCGACCGTGCGAGCGCCTTCGGTGGTCGATGACCCGCCCGCGATCGGCGCGCCGGTTATCGTGGTGGGCAACCCGTTCGGCCTGCATCACTCGGTCAGCGTGGGCAACATCAGCGGGGTAGGGCGCAGCGTTGGGGCGGCGACTGTCGGAGCGCGCGGGCTTATTCAGTTCACCGCGCCGGTCTATCCGGGCGATTCGGGCGGCCTGCTCGCCGACGACGAGGGCCGGATGGTCGGGATCATCAGCACGGCACTGCGCGAACCGGGCGATGGCAACTCGCCGCGGGTGCCGGGCATCGGCTTTGCCATTCCCGCGGCCGAGGTGCGCTGGATCGCCCAGCGGCTGCGCGACGGAGAGAAGCTCGACCGCGGTTACCTCGGCGTGCGTGGCGAAGACGCCGACGGCGGCGGCGTACGAGTCACCGAAGTCGCCGACGGTTCGCCCGCCGAATCGACCGGCGTCCGCGCGGACGATGTGATCAAGTCAATGGACGGCAAGGCCGTGGCCGATTTTCACGATCTCGCGGCGCGCATTGAACGGATCGCGCCGGGGATGAAGGTGAAGCTAGGCATCGAGCGCGACGGCGCGACCAAGGAGTTGGAGGTCGTCATCGCCGCACGCCCCGTGCGATTGGACGACGCGCTCAGACCGCAGCGGTTCCTCGACCCATACGGTGCGGCGTGGGGCGATGTGGATGAAGACGGCTGGCCCGATCTGTACGTCGGGCCATGGACGCGGAGGCCGGACGTGGAGAACCGGTTCGATCCGTTAGGGCGGCGGACCTGGCGGGGCGCGTTAGATGCGGGCCTCGCGTTTGACGGATCGCTGCTTGGCGTCGATACGCAGCCGGTCAGCAAGTCGCTCGCCAAGCGAATGGGCCTGGAATCGACCGACGGCGCGATGATCGCGCACGTGCGCGACGGGTCGGCGGCGGAGAAGGCGGGTCTGCAACCGCTCGACGTCATCGTGGCCGTCGAGGGCGACGCGGTTCGGACTCCGGCCGAGTTGCAAGTGCGAATTCTGAAAGCAGGTCCCGGCGCGAACATCGCCATCGACGTGTTCCGCGAGGGCAAGAAGGAGCAGATCAAGGTGACGCTGGCCGATCCATTCGGTGGGAACGCCGCCCGCCAGGCTTGGCCGAATCGCGGTGGCTTCTACCCCTGGAACCCGGAAACGCCACAACAGATCGAATCGCTGGAGAAGCGGGTGAAGGAACTGGAAGAGCGAGTCCGCGAACTCGAGCGCCGCATCGCTCAGCCCAAGCCAGCGCCCGAAAGAAAGGAACAATAGCCGACCACGCGATCTATTGGTCGTCTGGCGGCGTAGAACACGTGCATCCACCTCCCAGCCGGGCGCCGGAATCAGTCCTGCAAAAACCCCCTGTTCCGGCGCCCGCACTTTTTCCGCCGCTACTTATCCTTCCCTTGATGCTCACCGCCTCCGCCGCCTCCCCCGCCGAGCGAAGTTTGCGGCGACGGCATCGACAACAACGGCGATGGCCAAGTGGACGAGGGCTGCTCACCGCCTCCGCCGCCTCCCCCGCCGAGCGAAGTTTGCGGCGACGGCATCG
>DAIOWH010000030.1:0-37761 GCA_036758585.1 Planctomycetia bacterium | reverse complement strand
ACAACAACGGCGATGGCCAGGTGGACGAAGGTTGCTCACCGCCCCCGCCGCCTCCGCCGCCCCCACCACCGCCGCCCAGCGAAGTTTGTGACGACGGCGTCGACAACGATGCTGACGGCGACGTGGACGAGGATTGCACACCGCCCAACGCGCCGCCCACGCTGGGCGCTTTGTCGGCTAGCTCTCCGATCGACGAGAACAGTACGGCCACCCTTACGGGCAGCTTCAGCGACCCAGACGCGGGGGATAGCCACGTTCTCACCGTGAATTGGGGCGACGGAACTTCATCTTCGTTGGCGGCGGCACCTGGTACTTTCAGCTTGAACCACCAGTACTTGGACGACAACCCCACCGCCACCGCCTCGGACGTCTATTCAATCTCCGTTTCCGTTTGCGATTCGGCACCGGCGTGCGCGACTGGCAGCACAACCGTCACTGTGAACAACGTGAACCCGACTCTGACCCTTGACCAGGCATCCGCGAACAACACGCATCTTCAGGAAAACGGCATCCGATCGCTCAGCGGCACGATCAGTGATCCCGGCACGCTGGACACATTCACGCTCGTGGTCGATTGGGGCGAAGGATCGCCGGAGACAATTGACCTAGCAGCCGGATCGACCAGCTTCAGCCTGAGCCATCAATACCTGGACGACGACCCGACGGGCACGCCCGTCGACGAGTACGCCATCACGCTTACGTTGACGGACGACGACACGAGCAGCGCGACAGCAGGTACTTACGCCCGGGTATACGACGTGGCCCCCACCGTGGATGTGCCGGCCCTGGTACTGGCCCATGAAAACGAAACCGCCACGATCACTGGGGCCATTAGCGACCCTGGAACAATGGACACGTTCACGCTGGAAGTCGATTGGGGCGATGGCTCGGTCGAAACGTACTCCTACACCGCCGGCACGACGACGTTCTCAGTCGGTCACACGTACCTGGACGACGATCCCAGCGGAACGCCGTACGACGACTACCCAGTAAGCCTGACGGTGACCGACGACGACACCTTGGCGACGACGGCTGGTACTACGGTTCGGGTCTACAACGTCGATCCATCCGTCACCGTCGTGGCGAGCGGACCCGTCAGCGAAGGCGACAGCACCACAGTCACCGGAGTGATCAGCGATCCGGGCACGCTCGACACGTTTGTGCTGACGATCAGTTGGGGCGACGGCAGCAATCAGTCGATGACCCTGTCGGCCGGCAGCACCAGCTTCAGCGCGTCGCACACCTACGTCGACGACGATCCGAGTGGGACGCCGTGGGACAACTACGCCATCGCCGTCGCAGCAACCGACGACGACACCGGCGTCGGCAGCGCCGCGACCTTCGTGACCGTCGAGAATGTCGCCCCGTCGCTGGGCGATCTGAGCGTCGCATCGCCGATCGTCGAGGGCGACGTTGCCACGCTCAGCAGCACCTGGGCCGACCCGGGCGCCGCCGACACGTTCGCGCTCGTCGTGGACTGGGGCGACGGCACCAGCGACAGCTTCAGCTACGGCGCAGGGGCCACGTCGTTCAGTGAATCACACCGCTACCTGGACGACGACCCATCCGACACACCGTCGGACAGCTACACGATCACGGCCACGCTCACGGACGACGACACCGGCGACGATTCGGCCACAGCGACCGTAGTCGTGAACAACGTCGATCCGGCACTGAGCGGTCTGACGGTCACGAGCTCGGTCGGCGAGAACGGCATTGCCGTGCTCAGCGGCACGATCAGCGATCCGGGCACGCTGGACACGTTTGCGGTGCTGGTCGACTGGGGCGACGGCACGAGCGACAGCTACGGCTACCCCGCAGGCGTCACAAGCTTCGCCGAATCGCACCGGTACCTGGACGACGATCCGTCCGGGACGGCGTGGGACACGTACACCATCGGCGCCAGCGTCGGCGACGACGACACAGGCGCGAGCGAGACGCGCACGGCGAACGTCACGGTGTACAACACGCCGCCCGGAGTAGACGAGCTTGCGGTGACTGGCCCGATCGACGAGAACGGCGCGGCCACGCTGACCGGCAAGATTGTGGATCCGGGCACGCAGGATGGCCTCACGCTGTTCATCGACTGGGGCGACGGTGCGAGCGGATTCTATCCGTATGACCTGCAAACACGAGCCTTCAGCCACACCCACCAATACCTGGACGACGACCCATCGAGCACTCCGTCCGACGAGTACACGATCAGCGTGACGGTCACCGACGACGACGAGGGAACCAGCACGACGACAACGAGTGTCGTTGTCCAGAACGTGGACCCATCGCTCGGCGACGTTGTCGCAACCAGTCCCATCGACGAGGATGGCACGGCGACGGTGACGGGCACGATCAGCGATCCCGGAACGCTCGACTCGTTCACCCTGGTCATCGACTGGGGCGACGGCGCCAGCGACACCTACAGCTACGCCGCCGGCACGAGTTCATTTAGCGAGAGCCACCAGTACCTGGACGACGACCCGACCGCCACGGCCGCGGACGATTACACCATCGCGCTGTCGCTCGCCGACGACGACACGGGCAGCGCCACGGCGACAGCCACGCTCACGGTCCAGAACCTCGACCCGGCCGACCTGACGCTCACCCTGAGCGCCGGCAGCATCAACGAGAATGACACGGTCACGCTCGGCGGCAGCTTCAGCGACGCGGGCACGCGCGACACGCACAAGGTTGTGATCGACTGGGGCGACGGGTCCCCGACCACCACACTCGACCTGGCCGTCGGCGTCATGAGCTTCAACGCCGATCACAAGTATCTGGACGACAACCCGACAGCAACCATCTTTGACAACTACACGATAACCGTTCGAGTGAGCGATGACGACGGCGGCGCTGATACGGAGCAGACTACCGTTACCGTGCATAACGTGGCCCCGAGTCTAACCGGCGTCCCGCTTTCCACCACCGTTTTCGACGAGGCGACACCGGTGACGGTGACTCTTGACAAGGAAGACCCGGCGCTGATCAGAGACGACTTCACCTTGCATGTGGATTGGGGCAACGGTGAGTGGTCAGACTACGAGCTTGCCAGCAGCAACATCCCGTTCACGATCTCGCACCGTTACCCAGACGACGACCCAAGCGGTACACCAGGGGACGACTATATCGTGGACTTGGTCTTGTGCGACGACGACGGCGGTTGTGATTCCGAATACTTCACCGCTCGCGTACGCAATGGCAACCCCTACCTGTCGGACCTGGCCGCCAGCACCCCGACCGATGAGATGCACACCACGATGTTCACGGGCAAGATCGACGACCCGGGCGATCGCGACACGTTCACACTGCTCGTTGACTGGGGCGATGGCACAAGCGACACCTACAGCTATGCGGCGGGCACGAAATCGTTCACTGAGTCTCACGCGTACGGGATGAGCCTGTACCGTGACAGATACACGATTGCGGCGACATTGACGGACGACGACACCGAGAGTATGACCGGTACGGTGAGTGTGCTCATCGTTGCAGACGTCAAGGTGACCGAGAGGGCCGTGGATTCAACGTCGCCGAGCAATGACGGGTTCGTTTTGGTGGGTGGCACGATCGACTACACGATTTCTGTGGACAACCTCGGTTCGAGCGCGGCCACGAACATCGTCGTAAACGACGACCTCCCCGCGGGCGTTACCATCGCCGCCAGTGGCGACATCGTGCCTAGCCAAGGGCTCTGCACGCGCCCGTCTGCGACTACGATTCGATGCGATCTTGGAACACTGCTCGTCAGTCAGAGCGCGACGATTTTTGTGCGGGCCACGGTTACAGCGACGGGCGTGCTCACGAACTCCGTGAGCGCCGCAGCCTCCATGGTGGACCTGGAAGCAAGCAACAACCACGACAGCGTCACGCTTTGGGCGATACGACCGAGGATTCATCAAGTCGAATTCTCGGGCGACCACACCGTGATTCAAGACAATGGCAGCGCCTACATGGGTGCCGACTGGCTCGACGCGAACGATGATGGCGACGGCAACGATGCTGGCGACCACCGCTTCCCGATCGCATACACACGCAGTCAGACAGTACAGATTTCGGGCGCAAGGTTCCTGATGGGAACTGATGTCACCATGAGCATTCTCGTACGCGGCACGGGTGACTTTACATTCGGCCCGGTAACCGTCAGCGTGTCCGGTGACAAAGCTACCGCGACAGGCCTGGCCGCATCGTCCCCCTTACCAGGCGAGGTCAGGTTCTACAACCCACTGAATATCGACTGGGAGATCTCGTTCGACGGCGGCGCGTCTTACTACGGGACGGGAACAAGTGACAACCGAATCTACGTGACACTTCGCGATCCGGTTGGGGGCTACCGGCACGAGACACTCTACCATGTCGGGTCGAGCAACGCCCAGGGCGCAACCGATGAACATACGGTCATCGCGAACGTGTGGGGAGACTTTACTGACCGAGATGTGCGGCGCAAGCCAATAGATGGCTTTAACGCGACGGACAACCATCAGCTAACCTACTACGCTTCCTACCTGACCGGGAACCTCACGACGCCAGCGCTGCTCGCCTTCGGCGACGGTCAATGTGGTTCGTGGGCGCGGTTCTTTCTCGATATTCTCAAAGTCCAGGGAGTTGATCAGAGCGGCGACTTTGTGCTCGTCAGACCATCTGACGCATCTGAAGGATTCCTCGTCAACGACTGGACGTTCTCAGGTGCAGGCGTGAGTGGCGACGTGGATTATCCGTTCTTGAACATACCGGACGCCGTGATGTACTACGATACACACTACGGATGGCGCTACTCCGACGTTAGTGACGATGCGGGGGCTCCGGGCCAAGGCACATCTAATCCCGCGTCCATGTTCGGCAACCATCAGTTTGTGTTTCTAGGCGGTGTGTACTATGACCCCAGCTACGGAGTCACATGCTCGGACCTGCTTGACTTCGACGACAACTACTTGGCGGGTTACTTCGTGTTTGACCGGGTAGATGTGGACGAGTCCACTGTTTCGCGTGATCTCAACGGCGATGGCGATACCGTTGACGTGGCTGTGCCAGTCGACGCGGTTCTTGTACGGCGCAACATCGTTGGCACGTTGGAGGTCTTTGAGTCGCGTTCGGATTACTAGGCATGCCGATTCCCGGTAGGTATTTGCTGATTGCTGCATTTTGCGTCGGGGTCGTGGGGGCGCTGTTCGCGTCCAGGTCAAACGTTGGTGAGGTTCAGCGTGACGACCCTATGGCTGCGTTCGTCAGCAGGGACCTTTCAAACGAATCGCGCGACGCGCTCGTTGAACAACTCAAGACGGGTGAAGTCGTAACCACCGCACCCAAGATGCTAGAACTGATGCGCGAGTACGCTTGTCCGTCCGAGCCAGGCATTGGTGCAAAACCGTGGATGAACAACGCACACTCGCATCGGGCCAAGGTGTGGTATGCCGCATGCGCAGTTTGGGAAGGACTCTTCTCGGGTATGAGCAACCCGGCGAAGGCATCGATTCTGGTGGAGTTGCTTGAAGGTCATTCAGACGCATATTCGCGTTACGTAATTCTCAACGAGTTACTACGGCATTGGAACACCGCAGCCCGAGAACCTGTTTGGAAGCTCTTCGAGGACACGAAATCACCCGTCGACACCAAAATTCGCTGCGCCAACGTGTTAATGACGCATCTTCCGAAGGAACACGCAAGCGCGGTTATCGACCTCATGGAACAGCCCGAATTGTCCCTCCAATGCCGCGAGTCGCTCTTCAGAACATTCGGGTCTGCGGCCCTTGCAAAAATCGGCCGCGATGAGAAGGTACGTCTCGTGCGTGCCGGGTTTCGGTTGCTGATCGATCAGAAGCACGATCAACCGAAGAATTCGCATGCCGGGTATCTTGTCGCGTGTGGGTTAGGCGAGGTCGTAGGATCGAAGTTCAAGCCTGATCAGAACGACCCGCAGTATCGATCAAGACGGGGCCTCACCGACGCCTTCTTTTCCGACACGGTGAAAGCTGGGCTTGAGTGGTGGCAGGAAAACAAGCAGAGATTTGCGGCAGAAAAGGAATAGTTAGCGCCGTTGGCTGCAAGCATATTCGGACGGGCTCGAACGGTATCCTGGACAGTACTCTTGTGGGAGACGACGTCGCGGGAGTGCCGGCAGGACTCAATGTGGTGATTACTGAACGATCAAGACCCACTGATTCGTTCTTTGGCCAACTCCGTGCTGGATCGCATCAGTGAATGAAGCCACAGGTCTCTCAGCCCTCCGCGAGCCGGCTCATCGCCTTGGCCAGCACTTGGCTGACGTGCCGTCACGAGCAGTTGGCCTTGGCGGCGATCTCTTTGGTCGTGCAACCCTCGATGCGAAACTGAATGATCGGATGGTCTTTCGGTGGCAGGTCCTTCAGGATGTGTTCGCGCAGGTCGGCGGCGAGGGCCAGGGCGAACGGGTCGCCATGACCATCCATCGGCTCTGGGGCGGCTCGAGCGCCGCGCTCGGTGCCGCCCGAGTCGAGCGGGGTCTCGCGCGCCAGGTCTCGGCACGCCGCGTGGTTGTCGCGCACCGCTTTCGTCAGCTTGTCTAGCGCGAACACCGCAAGCAGGTGCCTTGCGCCCGCCAAGTGGTCAAAGTGGTATGCCCCTTCGCGCACGTGCAGCACAAACGAGATCATCGCCTCCTGCACCAGATCGTCGGAATCGACCTTGCGTCGCACCGCCGGGGGCAGTTGTGGCGTGACGAAGCCGACGAGCCAATCGCGCAGGTGCTCGCAGACGGCTTCCAAGCACGCCGCGTCCGCCGCCCCCAGCCGATCCAGAAACTCTCGATCGTCGCGCACTGTCATGGACATGAGATTACAGAGACACTACTTGTCCTTGCCTTGACCCTCCTTGAGCAGTTTCATCTCCTCGGCGGCGTTTTCCCATCGTTGGTTCTCGCACAGGTCAGCGACCTTCTTGATCGCGGCGAACTGTTCGTCCGTCATCGTCTTCTTGTCGTGCATCTCCTCGGCCTGCTTGAAGAGCTGTTGCAAGGCGGGCAGACTCTTCGACGTGACCTGCTTGTCGATGCGATCGAACAGGGCCTTCGTTTGTCCGGTGTACTGCGGCGCCTTGCCTCCGCAGCCCAAGACGATTCCAAGAACCGCCATGTAACTCAGTCGCTTCATCGTAGGACTCCCTTGCTCGTGTGCATCATCGCTTGGCGCGAATGAGCATAACCGCCACGCAGCGACGCTGCAAACATGGCCAACGATTCGTGGAGTCGTATATACCGCACGCGGCCATCAATGAGACGTTTTCGTTTAGCGCCCGGCCGAAGGCGCTGCAGAACCCGGCCGGGATTGTGCATCTCCGGTCGCCTGCGGCGCCGCGTTAAACGAGTCAAACCTGCCGCGTGCGGTATAACTCAGCCTGCGTACGCCGCGAGCAACCGCCGCGGAATTCCGATGTCGAACACGCGGACGGTTCCCGTGTACATCGCGGCGTCGGGGTTAATCAGACCCAGCTTGGTGGACACGAACGTCGCCGTACACGAGGCGCGGACGGCCAGTCCAAGCGGCCGGCCGGTGTCGGCGTCGAGGCCCGACGGGATGTCGATCGCAAACTTCTTGGCCGGCGATCGGTTCAAGGCGTCGATGGCCGACCGCATCGGCTCGCGGACTTCGCCCTGGAGCCCGGTGCCGAGCAGTCCGTCGACGATCCAATCGGCATTCTGAATCAACTGTTCACTCTGGGCGTCGGTGGACGTGAAGTTCCATCGCGTGATCGGCAGCGAGGCTTGTTCCAGAATCCGGAAGTTGACCAGCGTATCGCCGGCGAGCTCGGTGGGTTCGCAGGCGAGCAGCACATGGACCGGAAAGCCCCAGGCGTCGAGGTGCCGGGCCATCACGAACCCGTCGCCGCCGTTGTTGCCCTTGCCGCAGCAGACCACGACCGGCCCGCGTACGCCCAACTCGACCAGCCAGGCGGCGGCGGCCCGGCCGGCGTTTTCCATCAGCACCACGCCGGGAACGCCGCCCTCGATCGCGCGCGCGTCGATCGCGCGGACTTCGTCGCGGGTCAGCGGGCGCAGTTTCATCGGGGCCGTCCTCTTGGTTGACAGGCTGGAGCCAGATTCTAGAATGCCAACGCCGACGGCGATAGCGCCAGGCGCGGATTATGCTCTGCCGGAGGCTCGGCGGACCACAGTCCTGGCAAGCGGGTGCGTCGTCGGTTTGGAGCACGAACATGCCGATCTATGAGTATGCGTGCGGTGAGTGCCAGCGCGAGTTCGAGTTGCTCGTGCGGTCGAGCGAACAGCCGGTCTGTCCGAACTGCGGTGCGGTGAAACTGGAGCGGCTGCTCAGCGTACCGGCCGCACACAGCGGCACAAGGTCGCAGGACGTGCCGGCGTGCCAGGGCGGCACGGTGCCGATGTGAGGAACCGGGCCTTGCCGCACCGTGTAGTGCGGAACAGAATCGGTGGTTGCTGATTGCGGATCGTAGTCCATCCTCGCGGCTTCGATAACCGAGACTTCATGCACGTACTCTTCGTTCACAAGAACTTTCCCGCTCAGTTCGGGCACATCGCCAGCTACCTTGTGAAACGGCACGGCTTCCGGTGCACGTTTGTGTCGGAGCTTCCGTCGGGCGAGTCGGGCGGCATTCGGCTGATCCAATACAAGACGAGCGGCGGCGCGACCAAGAACTCCCACTACTGCAGCCGCACGTTCGAGAACTGCACGTGGCACAGCCACGCCGTCTACGAGGCGATGAAGGCCCACCCGGAAGTGAAGCCCGACCTGGTCGTCGGCCACAGCGGGTTCGGCTCGACCGTATTCCTGGCCGATCTCTACGGCTGTCCGATCATCAATTACTTCGAGTACTACTATCGCGGGCGCGACAGCGACATGGACTTCCGGCCCGAGTTCCCCACGCAGGAACTCGACATCCTGCGCGCCCGCACGCGCAACGCCATGATCCTGGTTGACCTGCAAACCTGTGCGGCCGGCTACAGTCCGACCGAATGGCAACGCAGCCTGTTTCCGCGCGAGTATCAGTACAAGATCGCGACGATCTTCGACGGCATTGACCGCGATTTTTGGTATCGGCGGTCGGGGCCGCGCCGCGTCGCCGGACGAACTATCCCCGACGACGTGCGCATCGTGACCTATGTCTCGCGTGGATTCGAATCGATGCGCGGCTTCGACATCTTCATGAAGGTGGCCAAGCGCATCTGCGACGCGCGGCGCGATGTGGTGTTCGTCGTCGTCGGGTCGGACCGCGTCTGCTACGGCGGCGACCTCAAGCACGTGAAGGCGAAGTCGTTTCGCGAACACGTGCTGTCGCAGGACAACTACGACCTCAGCCGTTTCATCTTCACGGGCCAGATTCCACCGCAGGAACTCGTCGAGGTCCTGAGCCTCAGCGACCTGCACATCTATCTGACCGTGCCGTTCGTGTTGAGCTGGTCGCTGATGGACTCGCTGGCGTGCGGCTGCACGGTTCTCGCCTCAGACACCGCACCGGTCCGCGAAGTGATCAAGCCGGAAGAGACGGGGCTTCTCGCGGGATTCTATGACATCGACGCGTTCGTGCGTCAGGCGTTGCGCGTACTCGAAGACCCTGCGCAGTTCCGTCGCTTCGGCGAGGCCGGCGTGCGACTGGTCGACGACAAGTACAGCCTGGCCAAGAAGCTGCCCGAGATGCTCGACTTGTACGAACGGACCGCGGCGGGCAGGCCCCTCGCGGCGGCTAGCGGCTGATGCCGTTGTGGTCTTCAGGCGTCGAGACGCTGGGGCGTTCCGCCGGTCCGTCCGCTGCGCAGCGCGGCCTCAAGGAACGCCATGAGCCGGACCGTTTCCCGGGGTTCGACATCGGGGCGGCCCGTGTCGAAGAACTGAATCACCCGCTTGAGCTGCTCGCGGTAGACGTACTTCAGGTCGAGGTGGACCTCAACCACCTGTCTCTCACAGAACGCGACGAAGCCCCACGCGACGGCGCCTGATCGGATGCCGCGGACGGAGCCGATGCGACCGTCGACCCACTGGCCGGTGACGGCCTCGGCGCCTGTCTTTTCGCTGCCGATTTCGCCCCCCTCGCGCACGCACGTGACCCACTGGCAGTCAGGCCCCAGAAGCGCGAAGAGCACCTCTGTCGCGTGCATGCCGTAGTGAAACAACCCGGGGTTTCGCGCGTGCACCGGCGACGGGCCGTAGGTCACTGCGCCGATGATCGAGCCAGTCGCCGAGTCAGCCGACTGGGTCTGCGCGAGGAAGTCGACGAGTTCCGGCGCGTAACGCAGGGCCGAGGAACTAAAGAGGGGCACTCGGCGACGCTCCGCCACGTCGACGAGCTCACGGGCTTGGCCGAGATCGCATGTGAACGGCTTATCGACGAAGCACGGAATGCCTGCTTCGATGAACGGGCGAGCTCGGTCGAGGTGGACTTGGCCATCGACCGACTCGATCATGACGGCGTCGATCGCACCGATCATGGCCATCGGCTCGTCTACCAGCGGCACGCCGAAATGCCGCATCTGTTCCGTGAACCCTGGCAGCCGTTCGGGCGACAACAGCGAGACGCCAGGACAACCGACGACAACCCGCGCGCCATCCACCCATTGATCTTGTTCGATATCAATGTGGTTGATGCGTCGCGTGAATTCGACGCAGTGCGAACTGTCGAAGTCAACCATTCCTATTCGGATCGGCATGGGGGCCTCACTACACGTTGCATTGCGGCGGTTCTACAGCCTGGCTGCGGGAAAACGCAAAGTACTTGGGCATTCTGACGTTTGTGACCTATAGTCTAGTAGGTCGAAATCGGTGGCAGGACACGTAATCACCAGGCGGGACAGAGAGTCTTGGCATGTCGCAAGAGACATCACAACTGCAGGCGGACATTCACACGCAGCACGCGATCTACTCGGGTCAGATGTCGACCCGCGGACAGCGCCTGGCGGATTTCCTGAACGATCCAACGACCGAGATCATTGAGATGCACAGCGCTCGGGTGTCGCAGTTGGCATCGGGCCATTCGATGGAGTGTGAGCACCTGTTGTTACGCAAAGATTCGATCGTTCTCGCGGTCCCACAGGGCGAGTATGAGGCGCCACAGTGTCGCACGTACCGCTATGTTGAGAAGGGGCGTTTTCCCGCGCATGTCGTGCTGCCGGGCCGATGTGTGGCTGGCACCATGCACTTGCCGCCACGAACCGATGATTGGGCATTAATGGTTGGCAAGACGACCATAGCGACCTTCATTCCGCTCACCGACGCCACCGTGTGGCTTGCGGCGGTGGGCGAATCTCTTGCGGCCAAGGTGGTGATCTTTCGTCGGCAGTTCATGGAGTCGCTGTTTCTATCAGGTCACCGGCTCGCCGCGCCAACGCTGCACGGCCTGGCAGACCGTCACGGAGATCAAGACGCGTCCGAACTGAGCCGGTTGTTGGCCGAACTGCAAGCAGCGTCCCAGGCATCTCCACAGTTAGAGACCGGGTCAGCGACGCCGCCGCGCCGGGTGCTCGATTTCACACACCCGTAACGACTGTTCGACTTCATCGAGCGGTTGTCGCTTTGCACGGCTTCATCCGCGCAAAAAAATCCCGACTGCTGGACGGGGGGTATGCCCAGTCAGTCGGGACGACCACCTGTCCCCTTCCTTGGGACTGTTGCACGCTCGCTTACAAGATCATGGGTTTGGGCTCCGCCAAACGCTGTTCTGTTCCTTCGTCGACGCGCGTCGCCCTGGCGGTCATGGTCTGCCCGACGCGCTTCGACTTGCTTGCCTGCTTCTCTGTTTCGTGCCTCCTCAGGCGTGCTTCAGTGCCACTGGGAAAAAGCAAACGCAATGCCACGGCCGAGGACTCGGGCGATCGCGGCCGGGTTGTTGCGAGAAGGCCGATCGCACGGGACTGGGGCGGTGCGATTGCAGCAGACGTGCGCGATGCAGCGGATCTGAGGCGCGAGCGATACGAGCGGAAACGTTGGGGCGCGGCAACGTCGCCGGCGTCGGTGTTGCCGACGGTCAACGGAGCCAGCGTTGCGAGCGCCCCGTGGTCGTGCTACTTCGTCGAGTCCGCCGGGGCGGGTGGCGGATCGGGTTTCGCCTCGCCGGTCCAGCCAAGTCGTCGTGCGCGGATCAGGTTGCCTGTCCGCTGTGGCTCCGGTACCTCGGCCGTGTAGTTCTCGATCGCCTTGGCTGCGTCGTTCTGCCGTTCGTTGCAACGAGCGAGATTGTACCGGGCCCCGGGCGCCCAGAGGCCTTGGGGAAAGGTCGGGTAGCGTTCGAGGTAGCTCTTGCCGAGCCAGTTGATCGCCGGGTCGTATTCCTGCTGTTCCATCTTGATCAGGCCGAGGAAGTATGTGCTGTCCTGTCGAATGCGGCCGAAGATGGCCATTGCTTGTTGGTTCTGCTGGGCCTGCGGTGGAACTTGCATCAAGCGGTTTTGCATGTAGACCGCAATCGCCTCGGCGTAGTTGCCACGAAGCTGCGCGAGCCGCGCTTCGAGTTGCTGGCCGTGGGCGAGATAGTGCATCAGCATGCCCTGAATCAGGTTCCCAAACTCGGGGTTGCCCAGTCTGTTCTCGTATACTTGAACCGGGACCGACCAGAGCGCGACCGGCAGCGATTTCGCCGTGGCTTTCTGGAGATGGTCTTCGAGTGCGACGAGATCGGACCACAGGCTGAGCCGGTTGCGGCCTGAGAGATGTTCTTGCAAGAACTTCATGCGCGGCGCCCAGTACAACGGCGTGCTTTCGAGCAGCAGCACCAGGTGTTCCAGATGCTCTGGCCGAATGCGGTAGGGGTGCTCAGCGTCGAGGTCGAGTCCGTGCAGCAGTTCCGCATCATCGAGCACTTGACGCAGCGTCGCGACGCCTTTGCCGTCGGGTCCGGGCAGCGGCAAGCCAAGCGTTGTGTCGAAGATATACAAGGCGTCGTTGACCAGAGCGGCCGGCGACCACGGTTGATACGACGTCTCCTTCGACTGCGGATCAGTTTGGGCGTGCGCGATCATCGCTCCTTCGATGCCGACCTGTCGCAACAACTCCAGGAACACCCAGGCGCGTTCCAACTCGCTGCCGACCCCGACGAGCAGCGTGATGCCCGGCATCAACGGAGTCGGCGGCAGTTCCTCCGGCGGCAGCACCTGCACGTTGCGCACGACCCACTCGAAGATAGCCTCGACCTTGGCAAGCGGATCGTTGATGTTGGCCGTGACGTGCGTGACGATGTCGCGGTTCAGGAAGCACGTGTCGAGGTGGTCGGCATCGGGCCGGTCGAACTGAATCGACTCGACGTGAGGAATCAGCACGGCGGGCAGACCAGCCTCGAGCCGCCCGCGAGCTTGTTCGCTGAGCGGTTCGACGACGGTCTTGCCGATGGCGGTGGTGCGGGCGACGTATTGATTGAGCCGTTGGGCCGCCAGTTCATGGGCCTGGGGGTTGCGGGCCTTGCCCTGAAGCAGTTGCACGGCGCTGTCGAGCAGCGCGTCGGGAGACACCTCGGCATCGCTCCTTGAAGCCGCTGGCGCCGTCGTACTCGACGTCGGCGAGTTCTTGCCGCATCCTGCCGCAAACAGTGAGACCAGCGACAACAGAACCAGGCCGCGACTCGCTCTCGGTGTAAGACTCATGATGCCTCGGTTGCTACGCAGCAAATGACACGGAATCGGTCTCACCGCTTGTCTCGATCGCCGCGCGGACGCGCAGGCATGCGCGAAGCAGATCGCTCAGGCGGTCGAGTTCTATCGAATTCGGCCCGTCGCTTTTTGCCTCGTCGGGGCGCGGGTGCACTTCCAGAAACAGCGCGTCGCAACCGCACGCCACAGCGGCCCGCGCCAGGTACGGGATCATGCGACGCTCGCCGCCCGATCGCTCGCCCTCGGCGCTCGGCAGTTGCACGCTGTGCGTCGCGTCGAACACGACCGGACAGCCGGTCTCTTGCATGATCGGGATCGCGCGCATGTCGTTTACCAGCCGGCCGTACCCGAACGTGGTCCCGCGCTCCGTGAGCAGCACATCATGATTGCCGCACTCGGCCGCCTTGGTCACGACGTTCTTCATGTCCCACGGCGCCATGAACTGCCCCTTTTTGACGTTGATCGGCCGGCCCGTCGAGGCGACCGCGGCGATCAGGTCGGTCTGCCGCGCCAGGAACGCGGGCACTTGCAGCAGGTCGCAGACCTCGGCCACAGCCGCGGCCTGGTGCGGTTCGTGTACGTCGGTTGTGAGCGGCAGGCCGCTGCGCCGCCGCGCCGCGTCGAGCGTGCTCAGCCCCTCGTCGATCCCTGGACCGCGAAAGCCGCGGATCGAGCTGCGGTTTGCCTTGTCAAACGACGCCTTGAAGACGATCGGCACGTCGAGCTCCTGCCGAATCTCGCCGAGCCGTTCGGCAATCTCGATCGTCAACTCGTGCGACTCGATCACGCACGGCCCGGCGATCACCACCAGCGGCCGACCCCGACCGACCACCACGCCCTCCCTGATTCGAACCGGATTGTTGGCCATCTCCTTGACCTCCGTCATGAAACGACAACGTGCAGCGATTGAGGCACGACTTCAATGTCGACCGGCGTGTAGCCGGCCGCATCGCCGTCGAGCTGCACCGGAACGGTCGACGTCGATCGAACGACGACCCGCCGCGCCCGCCCGTGCTGCACGCCCGACGCGTCGAGGTGCGTCCCCGCGAGCACATTCATCAAGTGTCCCGTCATCCGCCACAAGCCACTGCCGTCAAACACGACCCAGTCGAGCAGACCATCGTCGGCCGCGGCACCCGGCGCGAACCGAAGGTCGAAACCGTAGTGAGGCAGATTGAAGACCATCGCGTGAGCGCCCTCGACCCGCACGCCGTCGGCGTCCACCTCCAGCGGCGTATAGGCGTAGCTACGAAGCATGTCGAAGATTGGTTTGACGTAGCTCAACCGATTCACTCGCCTCAGCCGCGGCGAGGCGGCCCGCCACTCGGCCAGGCGATGAGCGACCGCGGCGTCGAACCCAACGCTCATCATCAGGCTGAACCGCCGATCGCCCACACGCGCCAGATCGATCGCTCGCGTCCGCCTCGCCGCAATGCGTTCGGCGAGTTCCAATCCGCTCCGTCCGAAACCGAACTCGGCGGCGAACAAATTCTCGGTGCCGGCCGGCAGCGTCGCCAACGGCATGCCCGCGGGCAGTTCGTTGATCACGTCGGCCACAGTCCCGTCGCCGCCAACGGCCACCACGCACAGGCAACCGCGCATTTGCTCCGGATTGCCCAGCACCGCCCGACGCTGGGCGGCGTCCCAGATGACGCGCGGTTCGATGTGCCGACGCCGTAGCGACTCTTCCAACTCGGCGACTAGCTCGCGAGTTGGCCCGGAACCACTGTACGGGTTGGCCGCGATGACGACCCAAGGCGAACCGCTTGAGTGGGAACTTGGCCTGCCGCCGAGGGCGATCATTGAGCGTCACATCCCCGCGCACACCGCGTCTTGAAAGCGACGAGACCCTAGCACAATCCACAGGATCGGGCAATAACGCCCCGCTTGCGGCCCGACGGCTTAGCTGCAAGAATCGGTTGGCGATCACAATGCGACGACCACGATGAACGTTGACCACATTATCGATGTCTGCAACAGAAGATGCGTCGCGTTCATCCTGATCGGCGGAATGAACTTCATGCTTCGCCACGCGCCGGTGTTGACTTACGACGTCGACCTCTGGATCGAAGATACGCCCGAGAACCTTGCCAATACCGAGCGGGCGCTGGCCGAATTGAACGCCGAATGGGGCAACACCGACGCGGACTGGGGGCCGGTGGACAAAAAGCCGGCCGACTGGCTGTCCGGCCAGGCGGTCTTCTGCCTGACCAGCCCATTCGGAGCGATCGACGTGTTCCGCACGGTGAGGGGATTGGCTGGTTGGCGCGACAGTTTCAGCCGAGCGGTTTCGGCTCGGACGGCCGCCGGCGTTCCCTATGTCGCCCTGAGCGATGAAGACATGCTGCGCTGCCAGTACGCCCTCGATGAATCGTCCCGCAACCGTGATCGTATTGCCCACCTCGAAGCGGTCCTGGAGAGGTCGCGAGCTCAGCCATGATCGACGATCTGAAACAACAAGAAGAGGCGAAGCGCGAGCGCATGTGGGATCCGCGGCAGCGATGGATCGTGCTGCAGCAGACGATCACTTGGGCCGAGGCCCAGGCCAGCGTGCGTCGAAACACTCCGGCCGAAAGGCTGCGCGAACAGGCCGAGAAACTCGCCAGACTTGCCGACGACGCCGGTTAGCGCTCGCTGATGAAAACCAACTCCTCCGGCTTTCGCAGCATGCGAACCTCGTCGCCCCGCACGGCCACGACGCCCTCAAGCCCGACGAAGTCGACGCGCGGCAGATCGAGCACCGATTCGGGTCGGCGGGCCAACCAGTCGCAGAACCTGCTCACCGGCTCGCCGACTTCGGCAATGTAGCCGGCCAGGCGTCGGAAGAGCTTGGGGAAGACGACGGCGTGTTGTTCCAAGTCGTCGCGCGTCGCGACGCGGACGCCCCGCAGCGAGCGGTCGGCGGGCCACAGACCACGCTTCTCGCGCCGAGCCTTCGACACGGCGTCGGCCAGAGCGCGACGCAGTGCCGCGGAAAGCCCGTCGTAGAACAGCGGGTAGACCTGACCGGCGCGAAGCAGATCGTAGTTCACGCTTCGCTTGAGCATCGCGACGTCCAGCTCGACTTCGGATCCGTCGGCGAGCGGCGGCGTGCCGACGAACGCAAACGCGATCGGCCGGCCGTGCGCTTCGAGCGCTCGCGAGACGATGAAGCCCGCGGTCGCATCGCGTTCGACCGGCGGCTTCACGCGCAGGTTCAGAGGCGGCGTGTACGGGACCGGGTTCAGCCCGAGTTTGGCGGTGAGGTAGTCTCGCGCCTGGTCGGCCAACGGTCGCGGCTGATGCGTCACCGGGCCGCCGGCATCGGGCCGGTAGTGCAGCTCGAGCGAGTCGATTCCTTCGAGCCGCAACAGCACCGAGCCGATCTTGCTCAGTTCGTACGGACGCACCACGATCGGCAACCGATCGAGCGTGGCCATGCGCGCCGGCTGGAAGTGGACCGAATCGCCGTCCGGTTCAAAGCCCGTGGGCCGTCCCGCCGTCGTGCGGTTGACGAGGTGGTACGTGCCCTGAATCAGAATGTACGGCCGCATGATCGAAGGAGTAGAAACGTAGGGTGGGCCAAGTCGTCGCGGCCCACCAGCTTCTATTATGGGCGGCTGGTGGGCCGCGAAGACTTGGCCCACCCTACGAGCTGGACCTCCTTGGGATGAACGGGGATCACACCTCGGTCGGCACGACGTACGGCTTGCGGTAATCGCGAGTCAGCATCGCGTTGGCCTCTGTGTCGTCGGGAATGCTCTCTCGCTTCGGGTCGACGATGAGCCGGCGGCCGAGCGTGTACTGGCTCGTGTCCAACTTGATCCCGTTGTCGGCGAGGTGCTTCTCGAAGCGGCCGAACGTCTCATACGATTCCTTGTCGTCGCCGAACGCCTTGGTCTTCGGGTCGAACGGCGTCGGCTTGCCGAGCCGGTACGAGATGTTGCCCAGGTGGCACAGCGCGGCGGAAAGGTGCCCCTCGTGTACGTCGGCGTTCAGCGGCTTGCCGTCGCGCACGCCGGCCAGGAAGTTGTTGAAGTGCAACGTGTCGCCGCCGCCCTTGAACTGCGTCACCAGCTTCTGGTTCTTGTCGAACACCGCGGCGTGATCGTACGAATCGACGACCATGTAGCCTTCGCTGCCGTAGAAGATGATGCCGACGCCCGCGCCCAAGAGTCGTTCGGTCTTCAGGCCCCGCACCTCGAAGATGAGCTGACTGTCGCCGTAGTCGTGGAACACGAGCTGCGTGTTCGGCGTCTCGCCGTCATCCACGTAACCGAACCGGCCGCCGAGCGACAGCACGCTCGGCGCCAGCGCATCCTTGCCGAGTCCCCAGCGGGCCACGTCCATCTGGTGGACGCCCTGATTGCCCAAGTCGCCGTTGCCATATTCCCAGATCCAGTGCCAGTCGTAGTGGAAATTCTTGCGCATGATCGGCTTGATCGGCGCCGGGCCGCTCCAGAGATCGTAGTCGACGCCCTTCGGCGCCGGCTGCTCCTTGTCGACTTTGCCGATCGAGCCGCGCGATTTGTAGCACAGGCCGCGCGCGAGGTGAACCTTGCCGAGCTTGCCGTCGTGCAGGTACTTCATGGCGTCGATCACGCCGGGGTTCGATCGAATCTGCGTGCCGACCTGGCAGACCCGATTGTACTTGCGAGCGGCCTCAACCGCCTTGCGCCCCTCGAACACGTTGTGGCTGAGCGGCTTTTCGACGTACACGTGTTTGCCCGCCTGCATCGCCCAGATCGCGGCGAGCGAGTGCCAGTGATTTGTGGTCGCGATCGACACCACATCGACCGACTTGTCGTCGAATATCCGACGCATGTCGTGCTCGAACCGCGCCGACTGCCCGGTCGCCTTTTCGATGCGTTCGACCGCGCTCTTGCTCCGCGAGCTATCGACATCGCACACGGCGGTGATCACGACGCTGTTCTGGCGAAGAAACTCGCCGACATGACTGCCGATGCCTCGGCCGCCGCAGCCGATGACCGCGGTTTGGATCGTCTCGTTCGGCCCAGCCGCCCGTTTCGGCGAAGCAAAGGCCGTCAACTCACGACCAACGCACGTGGCAGCAGCCGCAGCCGACGCGGCAAACAGCGATTGTTCGAGAAACTGACGGCGAGTGTTCTGGTTCATGAGAAAGTCTCCGCAGGTGGGGGTTTCGTCCGCCGAGCATGTCTGGGCAACGAGTCTAACGCAGCCGGTGCGCCGCTCGCAACATCGTCGCTATTGAATGCCGGCAACCACGCCGAAAGAGGCAGCGAGATTGGCGGTTCGCTCAGGTAGAATGGCGGCACAAACGGGAGACCAGGTTGTGATTCAAGAAGACCCGTTGGCGAATGCGTCGCTTGGCCAGGCCATCGTTCACAGCGAGGCCGACGCCGTTGAGTTGAGCCAGTTGCGGTCTCTTAGCCTGCGACAGCGAGGCGAACAACTCCGCGCTGCCTGTGCTGCTGCGGCTTCGATCGAACGAAGCCGATTGGCCGCCGGGTTGCCGAAGACCGAACCGGCGCCGTGGCCGCAGTCTACTTGGGACTTCTTGAGAAAGCACGCCCGTGATGCACGACGCTGATCCAGTTCCGAACGCCGTCATGGTCGCGCGACAATTGGCCGCGAGACTGGACGAGCGCGGTCAGGAGTACGCCCTGGGCGGTGCGATCGCGCTTGGATTCTGGGGGGCGCCGCGAGGGACTCTCGACGTCGACATCACCCTGTACGTGCCTCCAGACAAACCGTCGCAGTGCATCTGGCTGCTTCAAGACCTCGGCTGTGAAGTCGCGCTGGGCGAGGCCCTCGAATCGCTGCGCGAGCACGGTTTCTGCCGAGTCAGGCATTCCTCGCTGAACGTGGACGTTTTCCTGCCCACGATTCCGTTCTATGAAGCAGGTCGCGTGCGACGCAAACGCGTACATCTGGACGACCAGTCGGTCCTGATCTGGGATGCTGAAACTTTGGCCGTCTTCAAGATGATGTTCTTTCGGCGCAAGGATCTGGCCGATGTTGAGCAGATCATGCGAGCGCAAGGAAAACAACTCGATCGCGTCTGGATTCGCGCTCAACTCGAGCAAATCTACGGACAGCGCGACCCGCGCCTCTCCCGTTGGGACGAGATAGCAAACGAAGTGGCGCCCGTGTGACTTCCAAGAGTGCCTGCCGCCGACCTGGCACACCTGGCCGATAACGCCGGTGCGGCTGCGGCGGGCCTAGGCCGGCCAGGTCTGACTCGCGCCGTCGACGCGGATCACCTGGCCGCTGATGAATCGGGCGGCGTCGGAGGCGAGGAAGGCGACGACCGTGGCGACTTCGTGCGGGCGGCCGTAGCGGTCGAGCGTCCCTTCTTCGATCAGCTTGCCCTGGTCGATTTTGTGAATGACCAGAAACCGGTTGGTGACGGTGCCGCCGGGCGCGACGCAGTTGACCGTGACGTTGTGCGGCCGAAGTTGAGCGGCCAGGCAGCGCGTGTACTCATGCACGGCGGCCTTCGCGACGGCATAGATCGACCCTTCGTCGCGGCCGTGTGTGCCGGCGATCGAGCCGATCGTAATGATTCGGCCGTGCTTGCGAGCTTGCATGTCGGGCGCGACCTCACGGCAGCACAGAATGCACGACAACAGATTGCGATCCATCACGGCCTTGATGTCGGCGAGCGGGATGCCGATGCAATCGTCGGGATCGGGCCGCCCGCCCTTGCCGACGCCGGTGCCGCCCGCGCCGATGTCGCCGCCCGCACAGGTGACGAGCAGGTCGATGCGGCCGAACCGCGAGCGAATCTCGCCGGCCATGCGATTCACTTCCCGTTCATCGGTCACGTCGCCCCACACGGCGGCCGCCTGGCCCCCCGCCTCGGCGGCGACGTCGCGAGCCACCTGCTCCATCGAATCGCCCTCGCCGAACGCCTTGGGCGAATCGAATCGCGTGCCGTGCAGCACGACGGTCGCGCCCTGCCGGCAGAGTTCCGTGGCCATGACGCGGCCTAGACCGCGCGATGAGCCAGTCACCCATGCGATTTGCCCGCTCAGTGGGTTTGCTGCCATTGCCTTCCTCAGATGTTGTACTTGGACTTATGGAACCACAGATTCCACAGGTCCCACAGACTGGACACGGACGACAGTGGGAACAAGTCGAGAATCTGTGGCGTCTGCGAAATCCGTGGTTACTCCAATTGAAACAGTCCGGGCTTTGCCAGCAGCCCGAGTAGTCCGCCGGTGTGGAAGAACAAGATTCGCTCGGCGGGGCGAATGACTCCCTTGGCCGCGAGGTCCATCATCCCGAAGAACGCCTTGCCGGTGTACACCGGATCGAGCACCAGGCCGCCGCGCCGGGCCGCGTCGCGGATCACGGCGAGTTCCGCCGGCCGGTTCTTGGCGTAGCCCGCGCCGGCATAGTCGTGGATTTCCAAATCGTCGGCCGTGATCGTCACCGGCAGATGATACTGAGCGATCGTGCGATCGATCAGTGCGCGAGCCCACATGGTCTTCTTGTCGGCATTGGAGCTGATGCCGATTCCAGTCAGCCGAACGTTCCAGCCGGCCAGCTTGATGCCGATCGCCAGCCCGGCAAGCGTGCCGCACGAGCCGGCCGTGCAGACGATGCGGTCGATGTCCAGGCCCATCGTGTCGCACTGATCTTTCGCCTCGCGGGCCGCCTCGATGTAGCCCCACGCGCCGAGTTCGTTCGAGCCGCCCACCGGGATCACGTACGGCCGGTGGCCCGCGCAACGTAGCCGATCGGCGGCGGCGTCGAGCCGTTGCGCGACGGCCCCTTCCTGCGGCTGCCAGTCGATCTCCGCGCCCACCAGGCGATCGATGAATGCGTTGCCGCAGGTCCATTCCGATTCGCTCGCCGCGCCTTCAAGTACCAGCACCGATCGCAACCCCAGCCGAGCGGCAACCACGGCCGTTGCCCGCCCGTGATTACTCTGCACGTCGCCGGCAGTGACCAGCGTGTCGGCGCCCGCGTCGAGCGCGGCCGCGACCAGGTATTCGAGTTTTCGTACCTTGTTGCCCGACAACTCAGCGCCGCTGAAATCGTCGCGCTTTACCCACAGGCCGTCGCGCAGGCGCGAGAAACCCTCGATCGGAGTCGGCAGGTGGGCGATGCGGATTTTCGGCGGTTTTTCGGGCATGACAGATCATGGCCTCCACGTGGACCAGACGCGCGGCAACGGCATCGCTACAATAAGGCCATGTCGCGCGTGACGCTAGGCCCCGTGTCGCTCGAAAGGATGGTGCGTGCCGTGGAAAGGGTGCGAGAGCGGTTGCTGCGCGCGACGGCGGCGTTGGAAAAGGCGGGCGTTCCGTATGCCGTGGTGGGCGGCAACGCCGTGGCCGCGTGGGTGTCGCGCGTCGATGAGGCCGCGGTGCGCAATACGCAAGACGTGGACATTCTCATTCGGCGGGCCGACCTGCCCGCGGCCACTGCCGCTCTGACGCCGGCCGGTTTCGTGTTCCGACACGTGGCGGGAATGAACATGTTCCTCGACGGTCCGGGCGCAAAAGCTCGCGACGCCGTACACATGATCTTCGCCGCCGAGCGAGTCAGGCCCGAGGACCCCGCCCCGGCCCCGGACATTTCCGAAACGGAACCGAACCCGCCATTTCGCGTGCTATCGCTTGAAGCCCTCGTGCGCATGAAGCTCACGGCGCACCGCGACAAGGACCGTACGCACTTGCGCGACATGATCGACGTCGGCCTGATCGACGCCACCTGGCCGCAGCGGTACCCGCCGGAACTTGCCGCACGGTTGCAACATCTCTTAGACACGCCCGAAGGCTGACGGTCCGGAATCTCGAAATCCGAAACTCGGTCGAAGAAGACATGGAAACACAGAGATACAGAGGACACAGAGGATGCTTGATTCATGATCTCGGTGTTCTCTGTGCCTCTGTGTTCCAATTCTCTGAGTTTCGGATTTCGTGCTTCGGATTGGCCCCCTGCGACAACTCGCGCAGCCGCCGCCCGACGGCGACGAACACGTCCGGCATGCACTCGTTCACGTAATCGGTGCGATGGTGCCCTTCGGGGTTGTAGCGCACCCAGGCGCTGATGTCGCGCTCGGCGGCCTTGTGCAGAAACGCTTCCACCTGGGCGTCGACGTTGTATTCGTCGCGCCGGCCGTAGGCGATGAACATATCGAACTGACCGGGCCGGATGTCGAGCCGGTCGAGCAGCTCATACGGGTTCTCGTCACTCATGCGCCGCATCGCCTCGTCGCCGCGCCCCCACGCCGGCCAGAACACGACCGGTGCCGGCACCGGGATTCGCAATGGTCGCGGATAGAAGCCGAGCACGCGATAGATCGGGATGCCGTCGAGCCAGTCCATCGTCCGCGGGTCGAAGTCCGCCCGCCAACGGTTCCCTTGGCCAACGTAACGCAGGTGCAGATTCGGATACGCCCCGACCAGCAGCCGGAACTTGTCAGGGTGTTTGAACGCGAGGTTGTACGCCGCGAAGCCGCCCATCGACCAACCGGCGATCACGTGCGCCTCGCGCTCCGGACGAATCTTGAAGCGCGATTGCACGAAACTCATGACGTCGTTCACGACGAAGTCTTCCCACGCGCCTTGCCGGCCGTTGATGCACCAGCTTCCCTGACACCACGGCTTGAGCACGCCGGGTACGCTCACGTCCGGGCTGATCGCGACGACCGGCGGCATCGCGCCCGACACGATCGACTCATCGAGCGCCCGCACGACCTGACGCGTGAACTGTCGCTCGTCGCCGCCGAATCCGTGCAGCCAGACAAACAGCGGGTAGGCCTGGTCCGCGTCGTAGTTCGGCGGCAGGTAGACGTAGGCGTCGCGATAGACGCCGAGGCTTGGCGCCCAGAACCGATGGTCGCAGCCGTGATGATGTGTGAAATCGAGCACGCGGCCGCTCAAGCAGGCGTTCAGCCGGTCCAGATCCGCTCCGTTCGCCGTTGAGGCGGAGCACAGGAGCACAAGGACTCCGGGAAGCCACCGTCGCCAGTATCCGCCCATGCCCCGAGTCCCTGTCCCTGGGTTGGCCGCGAGTTCGAAAGACTATCCAATTATCGTTCGGCCGCGCGGAGCGATCGGTTTGAGTGAAACACGTCGCACCGCGAAAAATGACCGCATCGCAGTCATGCCACGGAACGCCGCGCGCGAAGCCAGGCAGTTTGGCAACAAACTTCGGCGGGTGACGGTCGTGCCGATCACATGAGGCTGAGCGGGTGCCGCCGGTTCTTGAGCGGCAATGGGGCCGGTGCGTTCAGGCGGTGCGATTCGTAAATGGCCAGGATCATCTCGAGCGCGCCGCGCCCGTCGTACACGCTGCCGCGCGGCTGGCGATCTTGCTCGATCGCGTCGATCAGGTCCTTGACGATCGCAACGTTGCCCATGCCGAGCCCGCCGTCCTTGAGCGGCTCGGGTTGGCCGACGCCGGCGCTGGTGATCGGAACCCACGGCTTGCCGGTGCGGCCCGGCGACCAGACCGGGTCCTCGCACAATCGCACGGGCGGCAGGCCGCCGGTGGTCAGGTCGATGATTCCCTTGCTGCCCAAAATCTGCAGACCGAACCGACCACCGGGTCCGTTCTTCGGTTTCACCGTCGCGAAGTAGGCCGTCGTGCTGCCGGACATGCCGTAACAGGCGGTGATCGCGTCGCCGGCGAGCGGGCCGATGCCCTCGTTGCCCTCGCGCACTTCGGCCTTGGTGACCGGCTTGCCATTCTGCAGCACTCGCGCGAAGCACCATTTCGGATCGCCGGCGAACAGCCGGATCAGGTCCATGATGTGCGTGCCGAGCACCATGAGGTCCTCGCCGCCGGCCCGCGCGTCTTCCTTGCCGCGGCCGCGCAGTTCGAGCATGTCGCCGATGCGGCCCGCGTCGATCGCCTCCTTGGCGCGCAGGATGCTCGGGCTGTATCGCGATTGATGCGCGATCGCGAGCTTCACGTGGTGCCGTTCGCACGCCGTGACCATCTGATCGGCCTCTTCGAGCGTGCGGCACATCGGCTTTTCCATGAACATGTGGCAACCGCGCTCGGCGGCCGCGACGACCATGTCACGATGCGCGTCGAGCCAGCGCGGCCCCACGGCGACGATGTCGGGCTTCTCCTTGTCGAGCATCTCGCGGTAGTCGGCGTACGCCTGCTTCGCCCGAGTCCGCTTCGCCGCCTCGGCGCGGCCCTTTTCATCTTCGTCGGCGACAGCGACCACATCGACGTTCGGAAACTCGGCCCAGACCGTGTCCAGCCCGTGCCCGTAATTCCCCTTGCCCGTCCGTCCGATGATGCCCACGCGGTAGGTCTTTTGCATGATTGGCTCCCAATAGAGTGGTCATTCAAAAGCGTGTCGTCGCCGTTGAGCCGTCGAGTGTCAGGCGCAGGAGCGCCACGCAATCCATCCCCAACACGCCCAAACTGACCAAGCGACCGCTTCGGCCGTGAGGGAATTGCCGAATAAACAGTACGTCGAAAACGTCGAGCGTGATGGTGTCGGACTGATCTGGTTTCACCGCGATCGTCAGGCGAACGCGATGCTGCCAAGCTGGGTGATCGCGGCCGAACCAGCGAACACGCGTAGCTAGTCCCGACGTGATGTCGTCGACTCCGATCATGGGTGAATGGTCGTGCGTAAACGTCGTCCAAAGCGCGCCGGTGTCAAGGATGGTGTCTATGAAGCCCGAGTGCGATTCGGCGTGCTGCGGGGCCAGTCTCACAAGCAGTCGGATCCGCCAGCTTCGCGGCCTCACGTTGTCTGGAGCCGGCCGTGGGACCCAAGGGACGGTCATTTCCAATCCAACGGTTCTTCGTCAGGCAACGGGATGTACGCGATGAGCATGGGTTCGTGAGGGCATTTCGCGATTAACTCACGATGAAGTTCGTCGCAGTCCTGTTTCGCAAACCGCACCGTGTTGCCAGCCAGCGCAACCCACATACCGGCGTACGATTCCTGTAGCTTCTGCTGGTTGTGGTCTAGGTAGTCAACGCTCACCCACAAGCTGGGTGAGGCGTCCGAGCGATGTTCAATGTTCATGGCCGGTTCCTTGCTCACGACCATTCTAGGCACCGTCGCAGCGAAAGATCAATCAACGCATCATGATCATGGCACTCGACCCTGTTCGAGCCGCTTGATCCAAACGTCGCGGAACTCGACGGCGCCGCGGACCGGCTGCAGACGCACGGGGCTGGGTTCCGTCTTGCCGGGGCTCGTGAATGCTGTGGTTTCGACGCCATTGATCGCGATCGAGACGCGATCGCCGCTGCGGCGAATGGTCAATCGGTTCCACTCGCCGGGCAGTACGACCGCCTTGGCGGTGTCGGTCGCCGCCCGAAGTGGCTCGGCGTCGTCGCCGATGGTGACCTCGCCTGTGCGACGAGCGGCGATGACTTCGGGATAACCTGCGGCATACGGCACGCCGTCGTCGAGTCGCACGGCGAAGCCCGATTCGCCGCCGCCGCCGACCGCGGCAGAGGCATCGCTGGAACTCAGCCGCCACAAGAGATCCAACTCAAAATCGCCGAAGGCCGCTCGCGAACGGAGAGCGGCGTCGCCGGCGGCCGCGCGACCGGCGGTTCCCACCATTGCGTCGTTGCGCACGCGCCAGACTTTGCTGTCGCCGTCCCACCCGTCGAGCTCGCGGCCGCTGAACAAGCGCGCGAAGCCCGCCTGCTCGTAAAGCTCGTCATCGTCAGCGCCCGCCCAGCCCGGCCGGCGAATCGTCGGGAAACCCTCGGCGTCGACTAGCGGATCCT
The DNA here is from genome assembly GCA_036758585.1 of Planctomycetia bacterium. Taxonomy (GTDB): domain Bacteria; phylum Planctomycetota; class Planctomycetia; order JALXBF01; family JBGPMX01; genus DAIOWH01. Next base: position 11,498 of record DAIOWH010000030.1, on the reverse strand, counting down.
CGCCCTTCACCTCATCCTTCACGAACACTTCAATGTGCTGGTGAGGCAAGAACTCGAAGACCTCCTTGAGCCTGAAGCCCATTGGTTCGATTTCGTAGCGCATCTGGCGCAGCAAGGTCTTGTGTTCCGGCTTGATCGGCACTTCCGGGTCTTCCGCGCGGTACTCGACAAGGACGAGTCGGCCGTTCGGTTTGAGCGCGCGGCGGACTTGGGCCATCGTGCGTTCCGGGTCTTGTAGCTCGTGATAGACGTCGACCATCAGCGCGAGGTCGACTTTGCCCGCGGGCAGCTTCGCGTCGGCGGGCGTGGCCAGAATGCGCTCGACGTTACGTAGCCCCGCCTTCTTCGCGTTCGCCGTGAGTTGACGGATCATCTCGGGCTGCACGTCGGTCGCCAGCACGCGGCCTTCCGGTCCGAGCCGCTTGGCGATGCGCAGGCTGAAGTAGCCCGTGCCCGCCCCGACATCGGCGACCGTGGCGTCGCGCGGAATCTTGAGCGCCTCAATCACCTTGTCCGGCTGTTCGGTGGCGTCGCGGTCCGTGCGCTCGAGCCACTCCGCGCCGCCGCCCTCGGCAGTCATGACCGGCGCGATCACCCGCCCCTTGTACACGCGCGGACCCGCCGGCCGGTCGTCCGACCGCGCCGGAGTAACGGGGACGAACCCAACCAGCGCCAGCACGGCGATGCACTTCGATGACCGACTCACTGGGTAGCGTCGACGCATCGGCGGATCCTCGCGGATGGCAGGGCACGAACAACCGACACCAGAATACGGTCGCGAGCCTCGCTTGAAAAGGAGGCGAAGAAGTTGGTGGCGGTCATTTCGAAGCACGCTGAGTTCCGCAGCCAGCCTACGTGCACGCGGCCTCAATAACCTGCGGCCTTGCCGCTCAGCCGCTTGTCCGCGGCCCCGTGACGCAGGCCGCCGGACGAGTCGATCCAGATCGAGTGCGCGTCACCCTGGCGGGCAGTCGTCTCAATGCGGTGACCCATCCTATCGAGTACCTCGCGAGTGGCGGGCGGAATCCGCTCACGCTCGATGCGGACTACGTCGGGCATCCACGCATGGTGCATTCGTGGGGCGTCGACGGCCGCGCGAATGTCCATTTCGAAATCGATCACGTTCGTCACCACGTGAAGTACGGTGTTGATGATCGTGCGCCCGCCGGGACTGCCGGTCGCCAGTCGCACCTTGCCGTCGCGTAGTACGAGCGTCGGGGTCTGTGAGCTGAGCATGCGCTTGCCGGGCGAGACCAGGTTCGCGTCGGTGCCGATCCGGCCGCGGCGGTCGGTGACGCCAGGCTGCAGATTGAAGTCGGTCATTTCGTTGTTCAGCAGGAACCCCGCGCCGCGAACGACGACGAACGACCCGTAACTGTCTTGCAGCGTGTACGTGTTGGCGACCGCGTTGCCGTCTCGGTCGACGATCGAGAAGTGCGTGGTGGACTCGCCCTCGGCCAGCGTGATCAGGCCCTTGCTCAGTTCGTCGCTGCGTGTCGCTCGGTCCGGGGCGATGGCGGCGGCAAGTTGCCTGGCGTATGCCTTCGACGTGAGCCGTTCGACCGGCACGTCGCTGAACGCGGGGTCGCCAAGATGCACCGCGCGGTCGAGATACGCGCGACGCATGGACTCGATGATCTGGTGCGTCGTAGCCGCCGAAGTTCGGCCCTGGCCCGCGAGGTCGAAGTGTTCAAGGATGTTGAGCATCTCGACTAGGGCAACGCCGCCCGAGCTGGGCGGCGGCGGTGCGAACACGTCGTAGCCGCGGTAGACGCCGTGGATCGGCGTGCGGATATTGGCTCGGTACGCGGCGAGGTCGGCCTTCGTAATGAGGCCGCCGCCGGCCTCGATCTCGGCGACAATGCGGTCGGCGATCGTGCCGCGGTAGAATGCGTCCGGCCCCTGGTCAGCGATGATCCGTAGCGTCGCGGCAAGGTCGCGCTGCACGAGCCGATCGCCCGCCGCCCACGCCGACCCGTCGAGTTTGCGAAACACCCGCTGAGCCTCGCTGAAGTCGGCCGCCTGTTTGAGCCAGCCGTTGAGCGATCCCGCCAGATGCGAATCAATCGCGAACCCATCTTCGGCCAGGCGCACGGCCGGTTCCACGAGTTCCTTCCACGGCCGCGATCCGTACTTTTCGTGCGCCAGCGCCAGCCCGCGCAGCGTGCCCGGCACGCCGACGCTCACGTGCCCGCGGCTGGTGTCGTGCAGCTTGGCGACAATCTCACGCGTCGCCGCGGCCGGCGCGGTCTCGCGATACTCGATGCAATTCGTCTCGCCGGTCTTCGCGACGTGCACCATCATGAACCCGCCGCCGCCGATGTTCCCGGCCGCCGGGTGCGTCACTGCCAGCGCCAGCGCCGTGGCGACGGCCGCGTCGACCGCGTTGCCGCCGTGCTTCAATATGTCGACGCCCACGTCGGAAGCGTGCGATTCGACGCTCACGACCACGCCACGCCCGGCGGCGACGTCCCACTGTGTTTGGGGCGGGTTGCACGCCTGCACGGCGCCGGAGCTGAGAGCGAAGACAACGATTGCGAGGAGTTGCGCCCAACGCCGAGTATGCACCGCATTCACTCCTTTCAACCGGATCACCGGGGAATGCCCAACACCGAGGCATGGCTGGCGTTTGTTGTGCCTCGCCTGCGGCTGCGGGTTAAACGACCGAAGCCGATTTCAGACCCTATTCAATGTGGCACAGCACTCAGGCCCCGGCGGGTCACGTTTGGAAGTCGTGTTGCGGTCATGTTAGCATGGCACTCGGTCGGCGGGCTACACGTCGCGGATTTCGGCGATCGCCGCTAACATGACCGCCATGGAAAACCTAGCCGAGATGAACACGCCGACCCGCGAGGAACTCGCGCTCAGCTACTTCGAGCAGTTGCCGTTCGAGCCGTATCCGGTGCAGGAGAAGGCGCTGTGGGCGTGGTTCGAGTCGAAGAACGGCGTGCTAGTCTGTACGCCGACGGGGACGGGCAAGACGCTGATCGCCGAGGCCGCGGCGTTCGAGGCGCTCAAGACCGGCCGCACCATCTACTATACGACCCCGCTGATCGCGCTAACCGAGCAGAAGTTCACGGAGATGCAGCGGGCCGCCGTCGGCTGGGGCTTTCATCCGGATCAGGTCGGCCTTGTGACCGGGAACCGGCAAGTGAACCCCCAGGCTCAGGTGCTGGTCGTCGTCGCCGAGATTCTGCTGAACCGACTGCTGCACCCGGAGGCGTTCGACTTCAGCTCGCTGTTCGCAGTCGTGATGGATGAGTTCCACAGCTTCTCGGACCCGGAGCGCGGCATCGTGTGGGAGTTCGCCCTGGCTCTGTTACCGAAACACGTGCGGCTGTTGTTGCTGTCGGCGACCGTGGGCAACGCAGTGCCGTTCCTCGGCTGGCTGCGCGAGTGCCACGGCCGCGATCTCGACCTCGTGCAAGGCACCGAGCGCCGCGTGCCGCTGACGTATCACTGGGTGCCGGACAAGCTGCTCAACGAGCTGCTGGAGGAACTGGCCAGCGGGGAGTACCTGGGGCAGGCTTCTAGCCTGCCAACGGCCAATGAGAAAACTGGCACGTTGGAAGCCCGCCCCACAACCGACGACGGTCGCCGTACGCCGGCGCTCGTGTTCTGCTTCAACCGCGAGGAATGCTGGAGCGTCGCCGAGCAACTCAAGGGCAAGGCCATGCTCGGCGAGGGCCAGCAGAAACGACTGGTCGAGGAACTTGCCAGGTACGATTGGACAAAGGGCGCGGGCCCGAAGTTCAAGCAGATCCTGATGCGCGGCGTGGGCGTCCATCATGCCGGCGTCTTGCCGCGGTACAAGCGAGTGGTCGAAGAATTGTTCCAGAAGAAACTACTGTCGGTCTGCGTTTGCACCGAGACGTTGGCGGCGGGCATCAATCTGCCGGCGCGAAGCGTCGTGTTGCCGTCGCTCATCAAGGGCAAGCCGGGCAAGCAGCGGCTGCTCGAGCCGAGCGCGGCACACCAGATGTTCGGCCGCGCCGGCCGGCCGCAGTTCGATACGCACGGCTACGTCTACGCACTGCCACACGAAGACGACGTGAAGATCCTGCGCTGGCGCGAAAAGTACGACCAGATCCCAGCCGACACCAAAGACCCAAACCTGCTCAAAGCCAAAAAGGCGATGAAGAAGAAGGAGCCGACGCGAAGCCCCGAGCGGCAGTACTGGAACGTGCAACAATTCGACAAGCTCCAGAAGGCCCCGCCCAGCGACCTGGTCAGCCGTGGTCCGTTTCCCTGGCGGCTGTTGGCCTACTTGCTGCAGCTTTCGCCCGACGTCGATCGCGTGCGCACTCTGGCCCGCAAGCGGCTGATGGACGCCAAGCAGCTTGACGTCGCCGAGCGTCAGTTGGATCGCATGCTGCTCACGCTGCACCGCGGCGGCTATGTGACGCTCGATCCGGCGCCGCCGCCCGAGTTGCTCTCGCTCGACGAACACCCGTCTATCAAGTCCGCCGCGGCGAGCGCCGTGCAAACGCCGACCGCTCCGAAACTCACATGGGTGCAGCAGCAACTGCAGAACATCGCCGCCGAAGAATTGAACAGGAGGCAACAGAGGGAACAGAGTTCAGGGGCCCGGCCCTCTCTGTTTTCTCCGTTGCCTCCTGTTCAAAGTACCTCTGGAAAAGCCGAACAGCCGCGCTACCGTGCCGAGCTTGCCCGGCCGACCGATCGCCTCGCCCAACTGTTCGCGTTCCGCAGCATCAACCCGCTTTACGGCATGTTCCTGCTCGACCAGTTCAACATCGCCGACGAGCACGAACGGATGCAGCTTTGGGAGAGCGTCCTCGAAATGACTCCGACGCTGCTGCGCGTCGTCCGCACGCCGCCGTATTCGCGCGTGCCGCCCGGCCCGCTCGCCACCACGCGCATCGACCCGGAGATCATCCAGCGCGGCATTCTGCCAGCCGCCGACCTCTATCCTGAATGGGACCGCGACGTCCCGTTCGAGGAACGCAAATACGCCCCCGCGCTGGCCGACAAACTGAAGATGCTGTTCCACGCGCAGTTCCCCGATGTCGCTGACGTATTCGTCTCGCCCGTCTGGGTCGCCGGCGAACTGCTCGAGTTCGGCGGCGACTTCTTCAGCTACATCAGCGGCCGCGATCTCGCCAAACAAGAGGGCCTCATCTTCCGCCACGTGCTCCGCCTCGTCCTTCTCCTCGGCGAATTCAGCCAGCTCACGCCGCCGAACATCGACCCACTCGCCTGGCGTGACGAACTCCGTTCCCTCGCGCTCAAACTCACCGAATCCTGCCGCGCCGTCGATCCCAACAGCACCGACTCCGCGCTGCAACACGCCGCCGACGTAGACCTCGTGCGCGGCGAGACCGCCCAGCCCGCCCCCGTGGTCGAACTCCTGAAAGCCGTAGCACCCGCCGAGCCCGTCGCCCCCGGCGATTCAGCGATCGACGAATTCGGCGCCGGAGTGTTCGACGACGAGCCGTGAGGCTTCCGCACGATCGCTGCGTTCAATGCAACCTTCCTACTCTTTCACAGCCTCGGAGCGCGATGGCTACATTGCTCAGATCAGGAAGCTTCGGGTGCATACCCGTAATTGCATTCGTCGCTGGCTTAACCCGCAGCCGCAGGCGAGGTCGGCATCGTGCGAATTGCACGGATCAAACACGACCTCGCCTGCGGCTGCGGGTTAAACGAGCGAGGCGCAGCTACGGAAATACACCCGGAACCTTCCATTGGTTGAACTGATGACCGACCCGCGGCTAGAATCGGTCAGCAGGGATGCTCCGAGATGGAGGTGGACCATGTCGTCGGCGGTTGCTGATCCGCGTTACACTGTCGAGGAATATTTGGCCCGCGAGCGAGTCGCTTCACACAAGAGCGAATACTATCGCGGGCAGATCTTCGCGATGGCCGGCGGTACGCCGCGACACAATACGACGGGCGGCAACATTTTCGCAAGGCTGCGCGGTCTCCTGCGCGGCGGCCACTGCCGGCCTTTCAACAGCGACCAGCGGATTCGCATTCCCGCCAACGGACTCTCGACCTATCCCGACGTGTCGGTCGTTTGCGGCGAGCTGCAGCTTGATTCCCAAGACCGAGAGGCGATCGTCAATCCGCGAGTGATTTTCGAGGTCCTTTCGAAGTCCACGGAAAGCTACGACCGTGGCAAGAAGTTCGATTTGTATCGGGAACTGGAGTCGCTTCGCGAGTACATTCTCGTGGCGCAGGACGAGCCGCACGTGGACCGTTTTGTGCGCCAGGAAGACGGGTCTTGGCTCTTGACCGTGTTCAAGGGGATCGAGGCCGTGTTGCAGCTTCCGACGCTGGCGTGCGCATTGCCGTTGTCCGAAGTCTACGAGGACGTGCCGTTCGGTCCAGAGGTCGATTCATCAGCGCTGAGCGTCGCTCCGTAACCGGTGGTTGGCTCGCGTGTACTTCATGCCGACCTACGATTTCGTCGCGACGTTCCGCCTCAACCGCCGACTCACGGGACACCAAGAGTATCAGCCTTGAACGGCTGGATTGCGCAGCACGCCGATGCCGCCGATCTCGACTTCGCAGACGTCGCCGGGCTTGAGGAAGACGGGCGGCTTGCGCGCGAAGCCGACGCCCGACGGCGTGCCGGTGAAGATCAGGTCGCCCGGCTCCAGCGTGACGACCTGCGAAATGTACGCGACCAGATGACTCGGGTCGAAGATCAACTCGCGCGTGTTCGAGTTCTGCATCGTCTGACCGTTGAGCCGAAACGAAATCGGCAAGTTGAGCGGGTCGCCGATCTCGTGGGACGTGACGATCGCCGGGCCGGTCGGCGCGAACGTGTCGAACGTCTTGCCCGCCATCCACTGACCGCCGGGTTTCCTCAATTGCCAGTCGCGCGCCGACACGTCGTGTCCGCAGGTGTAACCGGCGATGTGTTGCGCGGCGGTCGCCTTGCTGATGTTGCGACCGCTGCGGCCGATCACGATCACGAGTTCGGCCTCGTAGTCGACCTCTTGCGACACCGGCGGCAGCACGATTGCGTCGCCGTTTGCGATCACGGCCGTCGGGAACTTGCTGAACAGCACCGGCTCCGGCGGAATCGCCGCGCCGCTTTCGCGCGCGTGGTCCTTGTAGTTCAGCCCGACGCAAACAACCTTGCGCGGGTCGGTTACCGGCGCACGCAGCTTCACCGCGCTTGCCGCATGGACCTTGCCGCCGGGCCGGCTGGCGGCCTCGCGGAGTTGTGCCACGCCGTCGGGTCCGAGGCCGAGAAACTCCCGCATCGAGCCGGGCAGCCCGACACTCGCCAGTTCCACATAGCCGCCGTCGCGCTCGAAGCCCGCCGTCACCCTTCCGCCGATCTCAAAGCTGACAAGTCGCAAGGTAAGTCCTCCTCAGAGAGCGGTCAGTGGTCAGCTTTCAGCGGTCAGCCAGAGCTGACTTCTGACCACGACCGCCTCTGACCACTGACCACTGACTCCTGACTCCTGACCCCTGGGTGGTCACGATACTGATTCGCTGAGCGGCTCGCAATCGTCAGAACCGACTGGCCTTTTGCGTCGCCATCAGTATGCTATGAGCCACGCCACCCCAGTCCGCTAGCCGAGAACATGTCCATCGAGCCGATCCCGTTCATCTTGGACAGCGACATCGGCGACAACGTCGATGACGCGCTGGCGCTGGCACTGGCGTGCCGTAGCCCGGAACTGAGGCTCATGGGCGTGACGACGGTCTACCGTGACCCAGTGCGTCGCGCCGGCATCGTCCAGCACGTCCTGCGCGTTTTCGGGTGCGATCACGTACCGGTCGCAGCGGGCGTCGGCAAACCGCTGGTGGGGGCGTGGGACCGCCGGCCGCCCGGGCTTGATGAACCGTTGTTCGCACCGGACCCGTCCAAACTGGACGTGCGGCCAGCCGTCCGGTTGCTGATCGACATGGTCCTTGGCGAGACACAAGCGGCCGGACGGCCTATCACCGTCTGCTCGATCGGACCGCTCACGAACTTGGCCTTGGCGCTCGCCCTGGAACCATCGCTGGCCGAGCGGGCCCGCATCGTGTTGATGGGCGGGATGATCGGCGAGCCGCGCTGCGAGACGAATATCACGGCCGACCCTGAGGCGGCACAGATTGTCTTTGCGAGTGGAGCGGACATCACGATGGTTTGCCTGGACGTTACGCTGCCCTGTGCGCTCACGCAGGAACAGATGGACCGCATCCACGCGGACGACCGACCTCACGCACGTGTACTTGCCGCCATGATCGAACGCTGGATGGCCGAGAGCGGCCGGCTTCCGACGCTGCACGATCCGCTCGCCGTTGCAATGTGCTTCGACTCGGGCCTGTGCCAGGCGCAGGCGATGGACGTCTCGGTGCAAACGTCCGGCGAGCGCCGTGGCGCGACGATCGGCCGCGTGTCCGACGACGGGCGGACCAAGGTGTGTACGTCGGTCGATCGCGAACGTTTCATTGGACTCTTTCTCGATCGTCTGCTGAAATGACCGCCAACTTCGGGTAGTGGGATACTCTGGTGAACAGTGACGCAAAGTGCTTTCCGAACCCGAAGCGTCAGCGAGGGATCATGGCCAGAAACCTTCGCTGACGCTTCAGGTTCGGACAAAGTATCCCGCTACCCAACTTCGGAGCCACGAGCATGAATCCTCATCATGCCACGCCCGCGGGTCGTGATTCGCGAGCGTTCACGCTCATCGAACTGCTTGTTTGTATCGCCCTCATCGCCGTGTTGATCGCGCTGCTGCTGCCGGCTGTCCAGATGACGCGCGAGAGTGCTCGGCGAGTGCAGTGTACGAACAACCTGATGCAGTTGGGCGTCGGGTTGCTCAACTACCACGGCGCCCATCGCACGTTGCCGCCCGGTTACGTCTCGGCCATCGGGCCGGCCGGCGACGACCTCGGACCCGGCTGGGGCTGGGCGAGTATGCTGCTGCCGTTCGTGGAAGGCGGGCTTATCTGGCGGAATATTGACTTCGGCTCGCATTCAGAATCCGCGAGTAACTCGACCGTCACGGTCCAGCGGCCGGAGTTGTTCACCTGCCCGTCCGACTGGGGGCGCGGTTTTGGCTATGTCGCGTGTTTTGGTCGCGGCGACGTGGATAGGAATCCCGATCAGGGAGACGGCATGTTCTTTCGCAACAGTTGCGTGCGGCTGAAGGATGCCGAGGACGGCGCGATGACCATCCTGATCGGCGAGCGAGCCAGCGCGATGGGCGGCGCAGCGTGGACCGGCATCGCGTCAGCGGACCTCGCCTCCGCCGTGCGCAACCCAGACACGTTCAACGCAGACCGGTCCCGTGTTCTCGGCCATACCGGCCCGACAGGAGTCGGCGATCCGGGCCACGCGCCGCTGAGTTGTAATGCGAAGTTGGGCGCGGGCGTGCCAACTTGGAAAGTGCTCGGCGCGCCGCCGGGGGCCCCACTCCCCGGCTGTGTCTACGACTTTGGCGGACCGCACGCGACCGGATCGAACTTTCTGTTGCTCGATGGCTCGGTGCGGTTCATCGCGAACGAGGTGGACTCGGCCATCCCGCCGGCCCTGGCGACCCGCGCGGGCGGCGAACTCGTGACGGCGGTAGACTTCTGACCGCCAGCTTGGGAGCCTCTCTTGTTGGAATGCGGTCGTTCCACGCCGAGTGTCGCGAGTCGTTCGTCGGCGTTCACGCTTGTCGAACTACTTGTCTGCGTCCTCATCATTTTCATCTTGATCGCCTTGTTGCTTCCGGCCGTTCAGATGGCTCGCGAAGGCGCTCGACGAGCGCAGTGCACCAATAATCTGATGCAGCTCGGCGTCGGCCTACTCAACTACCACGACGCTCATCGCACGTTCCCGCCGGGCTACGTCTCATCCGTCGGGCCGGCGGGCAACGATCTCGGGCCGGGTTGGGGCTGGGGCAGCATGGTGCTACCGTTCATCGAACTGTCGAACCTGTGGAGGGACATTCGATTTGATGAGCCGACAACTTCCAGAACCAACACGACGGCGACCGCTCGCCGCATCGAGGTTTTCGTCTGCCAGTCCGACCCACACATCCCGAGCTGCAGCTACGCCGGGAACTTTGGGAGTGGTGACCCACTCGCCACGCCCGACCGGGGCGACGGCATGTTCTATCGCAACAGCCGCGTACGACTAAAGGACGTCGACGACGGCCCGATGACGATCATGCTTGGCGAGCGAGTCGCCATTCTTAGTCCCCTCACTTGGACAGGCATCTTCGAGCCCGCGGATCACGAGCCGCCCTCCGTTCCGCTCGACCCAAGGCCTGCCGAACCCGACCGCTCGCTCGTGCTTGGCCACACTGGGCCGATCAGCCCAACCGGGCCCGTGCATGCACTGGCGAGCGTCGGCGCAATGGTTCACGGACCACGGCTCTGGATGAATGCTCCTCCCGCTCCCGCGCCCTCACCCGGCGCAGCGGTGTGCCGATTCGATTTCGTCAGCTATCATCCCGGCACCACGAACTTCCTGTTCATCGATGGCTCGGTTCGAATGATCAGCAACGAGGTCGACCAGCGCGTCTACTCCGCCCTTGCGACACGGTCGGGCGGCGAACTGGCCACGGGCACCGACTTCTGAATCGTGAGACGACGGCAGTCGAGTTTGCTTTTGCATCGCCGTCGGCGGCACGGTATAAGACCATCGTCGGCCGCCCTCTCGTCGGGCGCTCCCTTGTCGATCACCATAGAACCAGGAGGTTGCACCATGGCCTTTGAACTTCCCAAGCTCCCCTACGCCTACGACGCACTCGAACCGCACTTTGACGCCAAGACGATGGAGATCCATCACACGAAACACCATCAGACGTACGTCACCAAGCTGAACGAGGCCATCGCCAGCGCGCCCGCGTTGGCCGACAAGTCGCTCGAGCAACTCCTGACCGGCATCGCCACAGTCCCGGACAACGTGCGCGGGGCGGTGCGCAATCATGGCGGTGGGCACCACAACCACAGCCTGTTTTGGACGGTGCTCGGACCGAACTGCGGCGGCGAGCCGACGGGCGACGTTGCCGCAGCCCTCGGCAGCGAGTTCGGCAGCTTCGCCACGTTCAAAGAAAAGTTCAGCGCGGCGGCCGCCGGCCACTTCGGCAGCGGCTGGGCTTGGCTCGCCGTCGACAAGGCGGGCAAGCTCGTGCTCAAGTCATTGCCCAACCAGGACAGCCCCATGATGGAAGGGTTGACGCCGGTGCTCGGCCTAGACGTTTGGGAACATGCCTACTACCTGAAGTATCAAAACCGCCGGCCCGACTACATCGCCGCCTTCTGGAACGTGATCAACTGGTCCGAGATCGGCAAGCGACTCGCCGCGGCGAAAGGTTATGCCACACGCGGCCATCAATGAGACGTTTTCGTTTAACGCCCAGCCGAAGGCGCCGGCAGAACATGGCTAAATGGCCTTGCGTGATCCTGGGAGTCCGCAGGGACAGTAGCCCGACGCGCCAGCGAGGGACCGGGCCTGATTTCTTGTGATTTCGCCATGTGCCCCCTCGCTGGCGCGTCGGGCTACTGTCCCAGAATCGTGCAAGGCTATTTAG
>DAIOWH010000029.1:12513-42794 GCA_036758585.1 Planctomycetia bacterium | reverse complement strand
GACTGAGGGACATCGAGACCATCTTGCACTTGTTGCCCGAGCCTCCCCCCGTCCGCGGGGGGACTGAGGGGGGGTGTTCCTTCCCGACATTGCCCGGCAAAGCCGGGTGGGATGCTCACGAGATTCAAGGGGACAGTCATGAACATGAAGACAATTGTCGGAATCTGGGTCTTGGTACTGTTGGGGCTCGATCACGCCGCGCGCGCCGACGAGCCGAACACGCTGAGCGACGCCGAAAAGGACGCCGGCTGGCGGCTGCTGTTTGACGGCCGGACGACGGCGGGCTGGCGCGGCTGGCGCATGAAGGAGATGCCCAAGGGCTGGAAGGTCGTCGACGGTGTGTTGACGCGAGTCAGTGGCGGGGCAGGCGGCAAGGGCGCCGGCGGCGGACGACATCGTCACGGTCGATGAGTTTGACAACTTCGAGCTGCAGCTCGAGTGGCGCATCGTTGCGGGCGGCAACAGCGGCGTCCTGTTTCGAGTCACCGAAGACGCCGAGACGTCGTGGCACGTCGCGCCGGAAATGCAGGTGCTCGACAACACCAAGCATCCCAACCGCGACAAGCGTCAGCTTGCCGGCGCCTGCTACGACCTGTACGCACCGGCCAAGGATGTGACGAAGCCGGTCGGCCAGTGGAACCACGTGCGAATCGTCGCCGACGGGCCGCGCATCGAGCATTGGTTGAACGGCGAGAAGGTCGTCGCCTACGAGGTCGGCAGTGACGACTGGAAGAATCGCGTCGCGAAGAGCAAGTTCAAGGACAAGCCGAAGTTCGCGAAGGCGACGAAGGGCCTGATCTGCCTGCAAGATCACTCCGACCGCATCGAGTTCCGCAGCATCAAGCTCCGCCCGCTGCCGGCGCGATAACCAAGTCGCGCGGTTGCCGGGAGTGGTCGTCGGTGGTAAGGTTGTGCCGGTTCGAAGCGAAGTGGGCCTGTGTTGGAGGTGGGCGAAATGCTCCGAGTGCTCGGCCACGGCGCGAAGCTGTGTGACGGCCTGACGCGGCGCGAGTGGCTGCGCGTCGGCGGCATCGGGCTGGGTGGCTTGTCGCTCGCGGCGCTGAGCGCCGGCCGTGTGGCGGAAGCGTCGGATCGCTCGCGCGGGGGGTCGTTTGGCCGGGCCAAGTCGGCGATCGTTTTCGGATTGCTTGGTGGGCCGCCTCAGCAGGAGACGTGGGACCCGAAGCCCGATTCACCGGCCGAGGCGCGCGGTGAATTCACGGCGATCCCCACCAGCGTGCCGGGCACGCATGTCGGCGAACTGATGCCGCGCACCGCACGGCTCGTGCATCACATCGCCGTCTTGCGCGCGATGGTCACCGGCGACAACGCGCACTCGTCGAGCGGCTACTACATGCTCACCGGCGTGCCGCACCAGCCGACCAACGTCGAGAACGTCACGGCGAAGGCGCCGAACTATTGGCCGAGCGTCGCCGGCATCGTTCGGGCCGTGCGCCGGGATGGCGGCCGGTTGCCCGCGGCGATTACGGTGCCCGAACACATCTGGAACGACGGCAACATCCCGTGGCCCGGCCAAGACGCGGGGTTCCTCGGCAAGCGAGCGAACCCGTGGCTGATCCAGTGCGACCCCGGCGCGGCGGACTTCCGCGTGCCCGACGTGGCCCTGCCCGACGACGTGCCGCTTATGCGGTTCGACTCGCGACAAGGGCTGCTCGGCCAACTGAACGAGCATCTCGACCGAACGCAGCGCAGCCGCGCGGGCGACGACTACTCGACGCTGTCGGGCCAGGTGCTCGACTTGGTCAGTTCGCCCGCCGCTCGTCGCGCGTTCGATCTCGACAAGGAACCGCCCGCCGTGCGCGATCGCTATGGACGCACGCGGTTTGGCCAGAGTTGCCTGCTCGCCCGGCGACTCGTCGAGGCGGGCGTCGCGCTGGTGCAGGTGAACTGGACGCGAATCAAGGACCAGCCCAATCAAGGCATGTGGGACACGCACAGCAAGAACGGCGAGGCGCTGAAGACGTGCCTGATGCCGATCATGGACCAGGCGTACTCGGCGTTGCTCGAAGACTTGCTCCAGCGCGGTCTGTTCGACGAGACGCTCGTGGTGTGGATGGGTGAGTTCGGCCGCACGCCGAAGTTCAATGCGGCCGCCGGTCGCGACCATTGGGGCTATGTCTTCTCGGTCGCGCTGGCGGGCGGCGGCGTTCGCGGCGGCGTGGTCCACGGCGCCTCCGACCGCATCGCCGCGCACCCCGTCGACGGCGCCACCACGCCCGCCGACTTGAGCGCCACCGTGTTCCATTGCCTCGGCATCGATCCGGAAACCGAACTGCTCGACCCGCTCGGCCGCCCGTTTCCGATCAGTCGCGGCCGAGTGATCGAACCGGCGGTTTGAGTTGGGAATGGGGGCTCTCCGCCAACTTTGGGGAGATTGTGGTGTGGCCGTCCCGGCCGCCTCACATCTGGCGGATGAAACGGCAGGCGGGACGCCTGCACCCCAATAATCCCCAAAGTTGGCGGAGAGCCCGAAACCGACAATCCGCGTTCTTGAAAGGTGATCTCATGGCCAAGCCCCAGCGACCGCTTGTTCCGCTCTCTCGCCGCCAGTTCATCGCTGCTGCTTCGGCGGGCGTCGCCGCGGCAGTCGCGCCGGCGATCGCGACCGCCCGCAAGACCGACTCGCGCGTGATCGTCGGCGAGGGGGACTACAAGTACGAAGTGCTGCACGAGTGGCCGCAGCTTCCCGACAAGTTCACGTGGCAGACCACGCACAACGTCGCGGTCGATTCGGCGAACAACCTGTACGTCATTCACGAGGGGCGCGAGGACCAGAAGGGCCACCCGTCCATCTTCGTGTTCGACGCCGCGGGCAAACACGTCCGCTCGTTCGGCAGCCAGTTTCAAGGCGGCGGCCACGGCATCGAGGTGCGTCGCGAGGGCGGCGAGGACTTCCTCTACGTCTGCGCCTATCAGCAAGTGAAGTCGTTCGCGAAGCTGACGCCGAAGGGTGAGACGGTCTGGCAGAAGTATGCGCCGATGCAGGCGAAGGTCTACGCCGACGGCGAAGACACGCAGCCGAAGAAGGTGTGGGGGCGCGACCGGTTCATGCCGACGAACTTCGCGTTTCTCGACGATGGCGGATTTCTGCTCGCCGACGGGTACGGTTCGTTCTACATTCACCGTTACGATAAGGACGGCAATTGGGTGTCGAGTTTCGGCGGGCCGGGCACGCCCGACGACGCCGGCAAGTTCAACACGCCGCACGGCGTCTGGATCGACCGGCGGCCCGGCCGCGAGCCGGCTGTGGTGATTTGCGATCGCGCCCATCATCGACTGCAGTATCTGACGCTCGACGGCAAGCACATCGAGACGCTCACCGGCTACGGCCTGCCGGCGAACGCAGACACGTGGCGCGATCTGATGGTAATCCCCGAACTCGTCGCGCGGCTGACGCTGCTCAACGCCAAGAACCAGGTCGTCGCTCGACTTGGCGAAGATGTGGACCGGTTGAAGGCCGACTCGAAATTCGCGATCCGCGGAAGCCGGGACAAGTGGCTCGCCGGCAAGTTCGTTCACCCGCACGACGCCTGCTTCGACGCCGACGGCAACATTTTCGTTGCCGAGTGGGTGGCGAGCGGTCGGGTGACGAAGCTGAAGCGGCTGGCGTAGCTGCCGCATTGCGGCGGCGGGACTCGCTACAGGATCGATCCGCGGCCGTCTTGCCGAGCCAGTTCCAGCAGCAGATTCGTCTGCGGGTGTGGGTGTCCGCGGTGCTGTCGGAAGGCCTCGGCGTAGTCGACGCCGATCTGGGCGCCACGGTGACGGGTCCACTCTTCCATCTTGTTCAGATACTCGTCGATGCCGTGTTGCTTGAGCAGCCAGCCGCGCTGGCTCTCGTGGCAGGCGAGCATCCGGCGCTTCAGGTCGAAGGTTTCCGCGTCGAAGGCGATGTAGAACTCAGGCCGAACCGGCTCGCCCATCGGGTCGATGCCTTCGATGGGGTCAACGTAGTACAGGTGCGGCACTCGCTCGGTGGGCGGGGCGGGCTCCCACTGGTGCGTCGCGAAGTTCTTGATCGAGCCGTTGAAGCATGCGTCGCGCACCAGCCGGCTGGTGAACTCGTGGTCGGACATGTAATCGGCGGGCGGCGCGGTCAGGACGATGTCGGGCCGTACCCGGCGCAGCGCCTCGGTCACGCGGCGGCGAGCGTCGTCGTTCACGGCGATCAGCAGGTCCTTGAACTCGAGACACATGTAATCGGCGCCGAGCAAGTCGGCCGACGCCCTTGCCTCGCGCCGGCGAACCGCGGCGATTTCTTCCGGTCCCAACTCGGCCGAACCGCAGTCGCCCGCCGTCATGGTCGCGATCGTGATCTGGCAGCCAGCCTGCTTGAGCAGCGCGAGCGTGCCGGCGCACTGGAACTCCACGTCGTCGGGATGGGCATGGATCGCCAGGACTCGGATCGGTCGATCACGATTCGATTGTATGTCGCTCATGCCGCCTCCAGTTTCGATTCCCACGGATTGACCGGAATGGTCCGCAGGATACCCGAAAAAACTTGGCTTACAAGTTTCTGGGCCTCGTCGTATCTTGGTTGCGACGGGCGGTTGAACCACCACCGATGGTATCGCTCCCGGTTGCTCCGTCTACGGGCCGGTCAGTCGCTGAGCTTGGGAACGTAGAAGATACGCGCGTTCGGGCGCGCCTGTCGGAGTGTTTCGGCGCATCGTTCACAGGGTGTAGCCTCACATAACAGGCCGACACCCGGCATTCCGGGTACCTGACCGTCTTGTACTCAGCCAAATCGTCGAGACCGTAATCGGTAGGTTCGGCCGTGTCGGCGGCATCGTCGATGTAGTAGGAGATGAACAGCGGATCGTTCGATGTCGAAGACGACGCGATCGTGAAGCCGCCCGATCCGTCCGCCTCCTTGGCGTTCGTGCCAATCACCGCCACCACCGGCCGTGTCGCCTCGGTCGCTCGGACAATTTCATAGACAACTCCTGACTCTCTGGCTTCCGGGTGAGCGTTTCCGCCTCCGCTTCATTCGAGAACGAACTGCGCCACGGTTCCTTGCTGGATACGGCGGATGCTGAGCACGCTCGGCCCGCTGGCACTACGTGGGCCGGGGCTGTGGAAACCGGAGTCGAAGCCGCTCGCGGTCATAAACGTGTTGAAGTCCTGTGCATCCACTTCCGTTGTCATTGTCACAACAGAGCCCTCGGCGAAAAGCAAGAGTCCGACGGCCGATTACAGAGCAGGAAGATAACCGCCGCCAAGAGACCAACTGCCAGCCCGATGTGAGGAACGTAGCCAAATAGAAAGCTTGCCGTTGTGCATAGGCGACTTACGGCGTAGTAGACGACCATGGCCGCGACGACTTCTATCGCGCTCTTGTCGCGTCGAAGCGACGTGACGAGAACTGCCGCCAGCAGCACGACAGTTGTGATTGTCAGGAGTAGAAGGTGGAAAATCTCGTCATGGTTCGTTACGTGTGCCAAGGAAATCGCCGCCAGTCCAACGAGGGCAAGGAGGGTTGCAAGAGAAAACCGAAATGGCTTTCCAGTTTCAATGCCTTTGGTGTCACCATGTATGGATGATCTCATTGATCTCCGCCAACTTCAGCCACGACTTGCAGCCAACCGTTGAGTTGACCTAAGGGATGACGTTTCCTGTGTTGGTGATTCCTTTGACGTCGACCGTAGATAAGCTCGTCCGCGGCGGGGGGTACTCGGAGATCGTCCACGCCTTGGGCCGTAAGTCGTACCACGGGTCCAAAATGACGATGCGCTGGTCATTTGAGATCATGGGATCCCCCGTTTCTGGATCCTTTTCTAGAACGTTGTCGAGCTCTTTGCCTTCTCGCAACCACGGTTTCGAGCCAACGGGATACATAATCATGAAATTATGTTGTGGGCGGAAAAACGTCATAGAACCATGCCACTGGGCGTCCTTGATCGTGAAGTACTTCGAGATGTCTGGACATGTCGTGAACACCTTATCCCAAAACGACGGAATCACGGCTGCCCCGCCTTCGTCTCGCTGGTCGCTCCCATTGAAGAAGTTGTTCCAATCACCGCACCAAGGCTTGTTGAACCGATTGCCAATGATCCTCCAGCCTTGCTCAGGTGTGGCTCCCCAGTGCATTTTCAGGAACATCAGTACTCCGTCCACGTAGGCCGTGGCCAACTTGCGGAGTGCACAATCAAATCCTTCGGATGTGGCACCAGCCGGATTCACTGCTTGAGCCGCCGCAAGGTAAGTGGCCTTGAGTGGGGTGAACTTGGCCATGACCTGCTGAATAAGGGTCTCACGGTTCTTGCGAATGAAATCTTGTGCCGCGCGGTTCTCCTCCGTGTAGGCCCTCATTGCGGCCAGGGCCGCCTTGACCGCGTCGGCGCGCTGAGTCGCGCTAGTGTACGTGACGATCGTGCCAAACGCCGAGATCGTGTTGATTGTGTTGATACGAACCGCCTGCCGTTGGTAGTCAAGCTCATGTGACGGCCCCGGTGAAATTAGCTGGCTCAGATTAGCGAATTCCACTGTCCAGCCGAATTCAACGACCGATTCGTACAACTGCAACATGCCCTCTGCGAGGTGGCGATTGGCAAATTGGGTGCCGACGTCCGTACCCAATACTCCTATCGTGAATCTGCGAAGCGAGTCGACGGTCGCAGCGTCCAGTGTTGGACGTTCCGCCGCCGGCAAGGGCAGCCATTTTTCCGGAAGGCCGGTCAGGGCAGGGTCCGCGAACTCCGCCCCAAACTGCACGGGAGCGCAGTCGCAACCCTTGATCGTGCCCACGCCCTGCTTGTCCGCAATGGTCGCATTCTTAGGATTCTTGAGATTGACGAAAAACGTCTCGCTCGGCTCCCCGACGACCGCATCCACGATGGTGGGGATAGTGATCTTTGAGATGGTCGCCTGTCCTCGTGCCCATCTCACCGTGCCAAGGCTGCCCCAATAGTCACCGTTCGCTTTCGCTGTTCCGTCGGCCGTCGCGAAGTCGACGGTCACTGGCCGCCAAGGGGACTCGGACAGACGGACCGTGAAGTGGGCGATGTTCCCCTCGAGGACGGTCACATCGTTGATGGAGATCGTCGGGTTGACCCGCACCGTAAGGGCGGCCACTGTAGTCTGGCCGCAGGACACCAGCGTGACTGTGTATTGGCCCGACTTGGTGACGGCAGTCGTGAGCCGATTGGTCTGCGTTTGGGCGACCAGCACGGGGCGGTCGCTCAAAAGGCCCCTGCCCTGAAGTTCACGGAAGGTCCAGGTGTAGGTGCCGTGGTTTGCGGATGGATTGGGCGGCTGGGTGGTCGCGGTAAAGGTGACCTGGCTGCCCACGTCGACGCCTTTCGGGTCGCCGTCGCGCGTGAGCTTGCGCAGCCGTACTTGGGTGCAATCGTTGTCCTCGATGTTCACCGTCGCCTGCGCGTTGGCGAAGCCGACGGCGTAGCCGTCGCCCGGCTCCAGGGTCACGACGACCGACTCACGCGGTTCGATGAGCTGGTCGTCGACTGGCGTCACGGTCATCGCCACGCACCCGGTCTGCGACCCGGCGGGAATCGACGCCGTGGCCAGGTCGTAGTCGCCGGGGCGCACGGCAGTGCCGCCGGTGCTGTAGTTCACGCTCACGCCGACGTGCTTGTTACTGTGGCAGATCTCGAACGACCCAGGGTCTCGGCCCTGTTCACGCGCGTCATCGTCGGTGGCGCGGATCGTGACCGCATCGGGGCCGACATCGTTGTCCTCGATCGTGAGCGTGGCACTGCTAGCGTTCTGGTTCAGACTGTAGACGGCCGTCTCTTTCAGCCGGATGAGCACTGTTTCCGGGCCTTCGGGTTCGCCATCGTCCACAGGCCACAGCTCCACATAGCAGTTGGATGCGGACCCGCAATCCGGGAACGTGACCGTTTTGTACGAAGACAAGTCGTCGAGACCATAGTCGGTGGGTTCGGCCGTATCGGCGGCGTCGTCGATGTGATAGGTGACGCCTAACCGGACGGGCCAATCGTTCCACGCTGGAGTCACCGTGATCCAGAAGCCGCCCGTGCCGTCCGCCTCGCTCGCGTCCGAGGCAATCACCGCCACCACTGGCCGTGTCGCCTGGGCGTCGACAATGCCGACATCGGCGACGTACGGATTGCCCCTGAAGTAGCCTTCGGCCGCTGAGCCCGGCTTCAGCGTTAACCGCACGTATTCGGCTGGTTCCCCCGCATTGTTGTCTGGTTTCGCCGTGATGGTCAGCGGGGCGGCGCAAAGCTGATCGGCCCCAATGGTGACCAAACGAGCGATGCTCACATAGTCCACGTTCTCGGTGGCGTTGAATGCATGCCCGCCCACATCAAACCCTACCGTCAACGCGGTGGGGCGTTTTTCGTTGCGGCAGATCTCGAACGTCCCGGTGTTGCTCGGGTCCGACTCGTACGCGACCTGGTCGGTCGCCCGGATTGTGACCGTCAACAGGGGCTGCGTGATGTTGTGATTGACCGTGTTGTTGCTGGTTTGGCTGTTGCCGCCGGTCGCCACGACCGTGTTGGTCACCGTCTGCCCGGGGTTGGCGTCGGCCGCCGCCTCAATCGTCACCGTCGAACTCTTGTTGACTTCGAACACCGCGTCGAGCACGCAACTGATGTTGCCGTCGTTGTCCCACTTGCACTCGGCGCTCTTGGCGCCCGCCGTCTTGCCCGCGACGGCAAGCGCCGTAATGCCCGTGGGCAGGGTGTCGTAGAACCGCACCCGCAATGCCTTTCTTGTCCCGACGTTCTTCACGCTATACGCGTACGTCAGGCCCTGAGCCGACGGCACCGGATCGGCCGAGCTGGTGCGCGTGATCGCCAGCTTGGCCCGATCGCTTTCGTGCGAGTCGTTGTGCGAACGAACCGCGGTGGGCAGCGATGATCCGCCAAGACGCTCGGCGGTTTCGGTCTCGACTTGTTGCTCGTCGCGGTGCCGGTCGCGCCGGGGCCGGCGGCCCGCGGCCGAGCGGCCGTGCCCGGCCGAACAAGACTCACGACCCTTGCGGATGCGGGTGATGCGGTTCTGGCCGTTGCCCGGCACGATCGTGTCGCGGTCGAGGTCCGCCGTGATGTCATTGACGCCCGGTCCGCCGTCGAGCCGGTCGCGGCCCCGGCCGCCGTCGAGCGTGTCGTCGTCGCCGCCGGCCACGAGCGTGTCGGCCTCAGGTTATGGATATCGACCTCGCGACGTGTTATCTTCTGCGTCGCCCGTGGTCACGGCGACCGGGGCGGCGGCAAACCAACCAATCGTTGTTTCGGAGACGAGATCATGCGAGTCATCATCGAACCGGACTACAAGAAGATGAGCAGCAACGGCGCGGGCATCGTGGCCGAGCTGGTGCGGAAGAAACCCGACTGTGTGCTCGGACTGGCCACAGGCTCGACGCCGATCGGACTGTACAACGAGTTGGTCCGGATGAGCCGCGACGAGGGGCTCGACTTTTCGCGCGTCACGACGTTCAACCTCGACGAGTACTACGGGCTGGCGCCGGAGCACGATCAGAGCTACCGCTACTTCATGGAGAAGCACCTGTTTGCGCAGCTCAAGACTCGCCCGAAGAAGACCCACGTGCCGGACGGGCTGGCCAAGGACCCCGAGGCTTACTGCGAGCTGTACGAGCAGATGATCCGCGACGCGTGCGGCATCGACCTGCAGGTGCTCGGCATCGGGCGCGACGGGCACATCGGTTTTAACGAGCCGAGCTCGTCGCTCGGCAGCCGCACTCGGCTGAAGACGTTGACCGAGGAGACGATCCACGACAACGCCCGGTTCTTCGCGTCGCTCGACGACGTGCCGCGGTTCGCGATCACGATGGGCGTCGGGACGATCTTCGAGGCGCGGCGCTGCGTGCTGTTGGCCAGCGGCGTGAACAAGGCCAAGGTCGTCGCTCAGGCCGTGGAGGGGCCGGTGACCGCGCAGGTCACGGCGTCGGCCCTGCAACTGCACCGCGACACGATCGTCATCGTCGATGAAGACGCGGCGTGCGAACTGGATCGGCGCGACTACTACAAGCACGTCGAGCGGATGCGTGCCGAGCTGGTCGCGGGCAAGAAGCCGGCGCTGGCCGCGGCGGCCACGGGATAATCACCATGGCGGCATTCGATCTAGCAGGCCGCGTGGTTTCGGCCGCGAACTCGTCGGAACTGGTGCGGGCGGCCGAGAGCGTCGCGGGCGACGGCGGCATTCGCTTCGCGCTGGCCGACACGGCCGTGCGATCGCTCACGCGAGCCGAAGTGGCACAGCTTGAGTCACAGGGCAACTCGGCCGACGACTGGTCGCGGGTCCGCGTGGCCGACGGGTTCGATGCGGGCCGCGTGCGTCATTCGAGCTTCCACGGCGACGTCGTGCTCGGAAGATTCGCCCGCCAGGTGCGGGTGGCTGACGGTCTCGATCTGCCCGCGGGTGTCTATCGCAGTACGCTGGCGAACTCGGTGATCGGCCACGACGTGCTCGTACGCGACGTCAAGTTGCTGGTCAACTACGCGGTCGCCCCGGACGCCGTGCTGCACGATTGCGGCCGCATCACCTGCGACGGCCCGACCGCGTTCGGCAACGGGCAGGAACTGCCGATCGCCATCGAGACGGGAGGCCGCGAACTGCGCGTCTATGCCGAGATCGACGTGGAGGTTGCGGCTGCCCTCGCCCGCTCGCGCGGCCAGCGCGATGTCGTCGATCGCTATGCCAAGGCGGTGGACGGCTACACGCAGCGTGTGACGTCGTCGCGCGGCATCATCGAACGGTCGGCGGTGGTGTGCGGCACAGCTACCGTGCGAAACGTCTACCTCGGCCCGCACGCCAGGCTGGACGGTGCGACGCTGGTTTGCGACAGCACGCTGCTGAGCAACGAGCAGGAACCGGCGACGATCGAGTCGGGGGGGTGCGTGAAGAGTTCGCTCGTCCAGTGGGGCAGTCACGTCACCACGCTGGCCATCGTCGATAGCTCGGTGCTCACGGAGCACTCGCACGTCGAACGGCACGGCATCGTAACCGCCAGCGTGCTCGGCCCGAACACGGGCGTGGCCGAAGGCGAAGTGACCGCGAGCCTGCTCGGGCCGTTCGTCGGCTTCCATCATCAGGCGCTGCTCATTGCGGCCTTTTGGCCTGAGGGGAAGGGGAACGTCGGCTATGGCGCGAACGTCGGATCGAACCACACGGGCAAGGCGCCGGATCAGGAGTTCTGGCCGGGCGAGGGTACGTTCCTCGGCCTGGGCGTGAACATCAAGTACCCGGCCGATTTCAGCCGAGCGCCGTATACGATCATTGCGACCGGCGTCACCACGCTGCCTCAGAAGGTGACGTTTCCGTTTTCGCTCGTGAACAGTCCGGCCGTGCAGATCCCCGATGTTTCGCCCGCCTACAACGAGATTCTTCCGGCGTGGGTGCTGTCGGACAATCTCTACGCCGTGCGCCGCAACGAGGCCAAGTACCAGGCTCGCAATAAGGCGCGACGCACCAGGTTTACGTTCACAGTGTTTCGGCCGGACACGGTGGACTTGATGTGCGACGCCCTCGGCCGACTCGAAGCCGTCGGGTCGCCGCGCCGCTATTACACCGACCGCGACATCCAAGGGCTCGGCAAGAACTTCATGCTCGAAACGAGTCGCCTGGCGGCCATCGAGACGTATCGTTTTTTTGTGCGGTACTACGGGCTGACGGGCCTGAAGCGGCAAATCGAGTCGCTCGCGCATCCGACGCGAGCCGCGGCCGACTCGCTGCTGGGCGTCGCGAGCGGCGACCCGATGTGGGAACACGCACGGCGCATCCTGCACGACCGGCTTGCGCTGCGCGACGCCGTTGCCGCACTCGACGAGTTGCCCGCCATGTTCGCGGGCATCGCAGAGTCGGTCGAACGTTCCAAGGCAAAGGACGACGACCGCGGCGGCCGCATCATCGACGACTACGCCGCGGCCCACACGCCCGCCGCAAGGGACTCATTCGTCCGCAAGACGCAGGAAGAGATGCGCGTCGCCCAGGATGAGGTTCATCGGCTGGTCGCCTGCTTGCGCTGACCACCTTCCGGCGTGTTGATTTTCGGCAACGCCCCTCGGAAGAAAAAAAAATTGAAACGCATGCCGGCGGCTTGTGAAATATACTCGCGTACAGTAATATTCGGCCGTCCACGAGGAGACGACCCATGCCCGACAGCGGTATCGCTCAGAAGCTGTTGACGCTTACCGATCGCCAGCGTGAGATCTACGGGTTCATTCGGTCGTGCATTTTTGACCGCGGCTACGGCCCAACCGTCCGGGAGACGGCCGACCAGTTCTCGATTCGTTCGCCGAACGGTGTGATGTGTCACCTGCGAGCCTTGGAAAAGAAGGGGCTGATTGCCCGTGCGCCGAACATGTCGCGGGCGATTCAGCTTGTTGACGAAGGCCCGAGCAATACAGGAATGCCGCTGGCGGGCGCGATTGCGGCGGGGCAGCCCATCGAGGCGATCGAACAGCCCGATCGGATTGATTTTCGCGACATGTTCGGAAACCGCGACCTGTTTGCGCTGCAGGTGCGCGGACGGTCCATGATCGAGGACCAGATAGCCGATGGCGACTATGTCGTCGTACACAAGCAGCAGACTGCTCGCGACGGCCAGATCGTGGCCGCCGTGTTGGACGGTGGCGAGGCGACGCTAAAACGGTTCTTTCGCGAACCGAATCGCGTGCGGCTCGAGCCGGCCAACCGCGAGATGAAACCGATCTACACCAAGTCCGTTCGCATCCTCGGCGTCGTAGTAGGTGTCGTGCGCCGATACCTCTGAGCATGGCCAAGAAGCGGGTTCTCATCGTGTGTACGGGCAACGCGTGTCGCAGCCAGATGGCTGAGGCGTTGTGGCGCGCCGATGCCGGCGATGAGTACGAAGTTGCCAGTGCCGGCACACACCCCGCGGGCGTCCACCCGCTCGCACGCCAGGTGATCGAGGAACTTGGCATCGACATGTCGTCGCACCACAGCAAGAGCGTCTACTCCTTTGCGGGCGAACATTTCGACATGGTAGTCACGGTCTGCAACAGCGCGAGGGAGATTTGTCCCACGTTCCGTTGTGCCGATCGGCACCTGCACTGGCCCTTTCCCGATCCGATCTCGGCGGTTGGCGAGTTGGCGGAGCGACTGGCCGAGTTTCGCCGGGTTCGCGATGTGATTCGCGCAAAGATTCGCGAGTTTGTTGCCGCCGAACGATCTTCCGGCGCCGCGCGCCGGTCCACCTGCTAGTCTCATCGGCAACATGCGCATCCTGGTGTTCGGCGCTGGCGCGGTGGGTTCCGTCCTCGGTGGGCTGCTGGCCCGCGCGGGCCATGCCGTCACGTTGCTTGGTCGCCCCGACCACGTCACGGCCGTGCGCACCAAGGGACTCGTCGTCGAAGGGATTTGGGGCAACCATCACGTCCGCAGCATTGAGGCAATCAGCGAACCCCCGACATCTGGCGGCGATGGTTTCGACCTCGTGCTGCTCACCGTCAAGTCGTACGACACGGCGGCCGCCGTCGAAGCGATCCGGAGGCTGGGCGACGCAGCCCCTACGATTGTCAGCGTCCAGAACGGCTACGGCAACGTCCAGCAGCTTCGTTCGGCGTTCGCTCGCGACCGGGTGTTTGGCGCGCGGATTATCACGGGCGTCGAGCTGCCCGAACCTGGCAAAGTGGTGGTGACGGTCAGCGCCGACCACATCCGGCTGGGCCCGCCCGAAGGGGAGCCGGACTTGATGGCTCGCGCCGCCGAGATCGCCGGCTTGTTTGCGGCAGCCGGCATCCCGATCTCGGCGACCGATCGTTATCGCGAGTTTCTTTGGGCGAAGATCCTCTACAACTGTGCGCTCAATCCACTGGGCGCGCTGCTGCGGGCCAGCTACGGCCAGCTTGCCGCCGACGCGGGCACTCGTCGGCTGATCGAGCGGGTGATCGACGAGGCGTTTGCGACCGCCCGGTCGGCCGGCATCCCACTGTTCTGGTCGCAGGTCGACGAGTACCGCCGTCACTTCTTCGACGAACTAATTCCGCCGACAGCGGCACACTATCCGTCGATGCTCCGCGACCTCGATCGGCGCGGCCGCACGGAGATTGACGCACTTAACGGGGCGGTCGTTGAGATTGCCCGCGCAACGGGGCTGGACGCGCCCGTCAACGAAGCGCTGACGAGCATGATCAAGCTCCGCGAGCAAAGTCGTCAGGCGGAACTGGAAGGGTTGAGAGGCGAGGTCTGAGGGTCCATTGGGGCCGACGGTGTGTTCGCCGTTTCGCTGCCGGCCGCGGTTGCGCGGACTGGCGTTTCATGTGGTGTGGCGAACACCGCTTGGATCACTAACAGGGCCGCGCCACAAACGAGAAACGAGTCGGCGAGGTTGAAGATCGGCCAGTTGATCAGTTCAAAGTACAAGAAGTCGCGGACCTGTCCGAACACCACTCGGTCGTAACAATTGCCGACCGTGCCGGCCATGATCAGCCCCAGCGATGTGGTGAGGATCCGATCAACGGCCGCTCCGCGCCAGAAGAGCCAGTACAAGATCGCTGCAGCGGCAAGCAGGCTCAGGCCGGCAAACAGAATGTTCGGGTAGGGCAAGGACGAGCCAAGCCCCCAGAGTGCGCCCTTGTTGTAGCTGGTGGTGAACGAAAAGACGCCCGGCCAAATCACCTGCTTGTCGGGGTAGCCGATGCGACTGAAGGCGAGCGCCTTGGTCCACAAGTCCAACGCCGCGCCCCCCACGGCCAGTGCAAAGAACAGCACGCAATGGGCGAGCGGCACTCGCTTCACGCCCGACCTCCTTCTTCCTTGCGAGCGCATCCCACGCATTGCAACGCGTACGGTATGGCCTGCAGCCGCGCCTTGGGGATCGCCTCGCCGCAGTTCTCACAGGTGCCGTAGGCGCCCTCATCGATCCGAGCCAGAGCGGCTTCAATCTTCTCGAGCGTATCCTCTTCGCTCTCCAATAGGGTCAGCGTGAAGTCCTGCTCGAAGTTATCGCTGCCGATGTCGGCCATGTGGATGGGCATGCTCGACAAGTCGCCGCTGGCGTCCTGTCGGTTGCGTTTCAGTGCCTCGTCGGCCAATTGCGACACGTCGCCTCGAAGTCGGGCGCGCAGCCTCACCAGTAGGTCGCGATACTCGTTCGTCTCGGACTTCTTCACAGGCCGGCTCCTCTCGGTGTTGTTCTTCAGGCTTGAAGAGTGGGGCATGATAGTCCCGGTCCACTAGGGTGTCAACGTAACCAGTTGAGACCCGACGACACGGTTCCATTGTGGGGCGTTGCGGCCGCGGTCGCAAGTGCATGTCTGTTGCGATAGCAATTCAGACGTAACGGGGTCGTTTAACGGCAAGCCGCAGGCGTCGGCGCGTCACGGGAAGCGCCGGCGTCTCACTGGCCGCGCCGACGCCTGTGGCTTGCCGTTAAACGAGCGACTGGCTGTACGACGATTCGCTTACGTCTGAATCGCAACTGTTGCGAACGCTCGGTCACCCAA
Source organism: Planctomycetia bacterium (assembly GCA_036758585.1). Taxonomy (GTDB): domain Bacteria; phylum Planctomycetota; class Planctomycetia; order JALXBF01; family JBGPMX01; genus DAIOWH01. Next base: position 27,357 of record DAIOWH010000029.1, on the reverse strand, counting down.
CGACGGCGGCGGTGAAGCTGAGCACGTCGTCCTGTTCGCGAGCCAGCGTCTTGAGCCGTTCGCGGTCCTGGGCCATGGTGCACAGTTGTGGAATGGTCGGGCAGGCGAGCTGACCTGCCGGCAGGTCGCGCAGGAATTCGAGCGAGACGGCGATCGCGTCAGCGTAGCGGTCGAGCCGGGCCAGCAGGCCGACGAGCACCTGGGCCGCCGCGACCGCCGCATCGTCGCCGCCGGCCGCCTTGGCCCGGAAGTGGGCGACGGCTTCGTCCACGTTCGCGCCGAGCAGCGCATCGAGATACGCGCCGTAGTCTGCGTAGATGTTCTCGAACGGCGGCGAGCCTTTGTACTGGAACAGCGGGGCAAGCCGCCGGCCGTATTCGGTCAACTCGCGTGCCAGCGCCAACGTCTCGCGGTCTTCGAGTTCGATGCTGAATCGCACGACGGCGGCCAGGTGAGACGTGTCCACGTGGTAGTTGTTGTCGCCGAACAGCCAGTCGCGGCCTTCGACCAGCACCGGGACTGATCGTGTGTCGGGCGCCTGCTCTTCCTGTTTCGCGATGTCGTGCTTCAGACTCTCGACGAGGTCGCCGTGCAAGCGGCGTACGAGCAGCTCAATGCAGTCTTCGCGCCCCTCGCCGCCGGGATACTGTTCGAACGTGGTGATCGCGCTGCACGTTCCGTAGTTGGCCAGGATCAACTCAAACCCTTTGCGTGGATTGGCTCGGTCGTAGAAGGCGATTTCGATGATCTTCTGCAACTCGTCGCCGGTCTTATCCGTGATGGCGTCGAGCGCGGCGGCGACGGGTTTCGTTTCGCCGATGGTGCGAAAGTAGGGCCAAGCCCGGATAATGTCGCCTTCGGCGAGGTAGAGGCCGCCGACCGTGCGCGCGGCCTCGATGTATCCGTCTTCGAACGCACGCCGCGTGCCTTCGGGCATGTCTCCGAGCGGCTCGGTCTGCACCAGCGGCAGCCCCAACTGCCAGCGGTTCCGCATGAGCATGGCCTCAAACAGGTGCGGCCACAACCGCTCGCCGCGTAAGGTCTCGATCAGGCAGTCGAACGCAGCCGCGGCGCCGCCCGACCGGGCCGCCTGCTCGATGGCCTCAAACTTGTCTCGGCTCATAGCCTCTTGTCTCCCAGGTAGGTTATGCTTGTGGCGGTGTGTGAACCTATGACCCCCAGATTCGGCCGCGAGCAGCATAACTACAGCGCCGCGCAGTTGCTACGCGGCGCCAACGATGAACAATCACACGAGCGAGGGAATCGACATGAACGACAGCGGAGTGAGCCGGCGTGAGTTCTTGCAGAGTGCGACGGCGGCGGGCGTGGCTCCGGGCCTGGCCGCCGGGCAGGCGCCGCGGCGACCGGTCGCGATATCGAGCGAGAACGGACTGAAGGCGATCACCCGAGCCATCGACTTGGTGCGCAAAGGCTCCGACCCGCTCGATGCGGCCGTCGAGGGCGTCGTGCTGGTCGAAGAGGACCCGAACGACATGACCGTCGGCTACGGCGGCATTCCGAACGAAGAGGGCGTCGTGGAACTGGACGCATCGGTCATGCACGGCCCGACTCACCGCGCTGGCGCGGTCGCCAGCCTACGCGGCATCAAGACGCCGTCGCGCGTGGCCAAGCTCGTAATGGAACGCACCGATCACGTGCTGCTCGTCGGCGACGGGGCGTTGCGGTTCGCCAAGTCGTTCGGCTTTCAGGAGGAGAACCTGCTGACCGAACAATCGCGGAAGATCTGGACCGAGTGGCGCGCCCGGCGCGGCCGCGACGACGACTGGCTGCCGACCCCAGTCGATAAACTCGACCCGGTGGTGAAGAAAACCCTGAACATTCGCGAGCACGGCACGATTCACGTGGGCGTGCTCGATCCGGTCGGCAACCTGGCCGGCGTCACATCGACGAGCGGTTTGTACTTCAAGATTCCCGGCCGCGTGGGCGACTCGCCGATCATTGGGGCGGGCCTGTACGTGGACAACGAGGTAGGCTCGTGCGGGTCGACCGGCCGCGGCGAGGCGAACTTGGCGAACTGTTCCAGCATGCTGGTGGTCGAGCACATGCGGCGCGGCATGTCGCCGCGCGACGCATGCATGGCCGTGCTGCAGCGCATCGCCGACAAGACCGAGCCGCGGCTGCTCAAGGCGCCCGGACGGCCCGACTTCAGTCTGCAGTTCTACGCGATCAACAAGCAGGGCGACTACGCCGGCGCGAGCCTGTGGAAGGGCGAGAAGTTCACGGTTCACGACGGCAAGGCGGCCCGATCCGAAGACTGCGTGTACTTGTTGGAGTAGCCGGCCGACTCGGTCGTCTTCAGGTGCAGCAGTGTCAGATTCTCCACCGTGCTGAAGATCAGCACGAACAGGAACAGCCAGAATCCGTAGCGCCAGGCCGCGTCGACGAGAAGAAAGACACCGGTGAAGTCCATACCTCCGTTCCACATGCCGCCGCCCATTCCGCCCATCGTCGCCAGCGACGGCACGACGAACGCAATGCCCAGTATCCGCAACAAGCCCGCGACCAGTAGCGGCAGCGCCAGCAGCCGACCCAGTTGAATTCCACGCGGGAGCGCGAGCGGGAACAACAGCCCCCAGAGTCGCGTGCGGCACAGCCAAATCACCAGGCAGAGCCCGAACAGGTCGCGCGCGACCGACCCGCCCATCGTCAGGAAGCCGGGCAGCCACCAGCCTGCTCCGCGCCCGCCGGGACCCCAGGCGCCGGTGGCGTACATCTGTGTCCACATGAGCTGCTGGTTGAGTTGACCGCCGCCACCGCCCTGGCCCCACATCATGTAGCCGATGACCAGGCCGAGTCCCGCGCCCGCCAGCACCAGCGCGCCGCGGCCGGCGAGAATCGGTGGACCGGGCAACGGACCGCCGCGACCGCCGACTTCGATGGCCGTGCCGAATCGCTCGGCGTACAGCGTCTCGGCCATCGACCGCATCTTGCGCGGGTCGATGCGGCCGGCGCTGAGCGCGGTTTCGAGCGACCGCTGCGCCTCCTCCCAATCTTGCAGCGTGCGTCGACACGGGGCGCAGCCCGTGGCGTGGTCGGCTAGTAGGTTTCGTTCGCCGTCGGCGCCGCTGCCGCTCATAACCAGCGGCAGTCGGTTCTGAAACTGCGAGCACTCCATGTCAGCCTCCGCCTTGCAATGCGCTCACTGCCGCGCGATGGCCCGCCGCCAGCGCGTCTTGTACGCTGTCTATAGTGTCGGCGACGATTCCCGCCATGGCGTCCGCCTGCCAGCCGGCATGATACCGCAGCACGATCGCGAGGAACTGATCGAGCGGCAGTGCGTAGACCGCGTCGACCACGGCCCGCCGGCGCTGCAGTTTTTTTGCGCCGTGCAGGCTGTGCAGCGACTCACCCGCGCCCGACGACTCTGCGGCCGCCGGCTGGCCGTCTTGTCGAATGCTGTTGTCGAGCAACGCGTCGGTAGCGCGCACGAAGTGCTCGCTGAGAATCTGCCCGGCGAGCAGTTTGGCAAGGACGGAGCGGAGCACCGCGTCCGCGTGTCGTTCGGAAGCCGAGAAGTCGCGCGTGCGGCGCAGGGCGAGCGAGAATACGACCGGGTAGAATCGCTCAACCGCCAGGAACAGCGGCTGCTTCAGGCCGCGAGCCAAGTCGCTGAGCAGCGCGAGGTCCGGCGGCTGCAGCGTCTGGTCCTGTGCCAGCGACGGCATTCGAGTCTCCGAGCCAGAGGTCGCTACTTGTTCACGACGCGGTCACCTTCGCTGACCTCGCGCGTTTCCCACTTCGACGGGTTGGTCTTCAGCGTAGCGTCTAAGAACTTGACGATCGCGCGATTGAGGTCGGGTTCCAGTTCCAGTTCCGGATTGAGCAGACTGCCGCCCTGCATCTTGGTGTTGGCTGCGGTCAGTTGGCTCTTGGTGTCGGTGGGCCGCAGCTTGACTCCCGCCTGGTGCATCTTCTCGGCCTCGCCAAACGCCTTGGTTTCTTTCTTGCCGGCGACGATTTGGATGGGCAACGTCCGCTGCAACTCGGCCAGTTCGTTGCGAATCTGTACGCCCTTGAAGTTGTAACTGGGTGAGATCAGCACGAGGGCCTGCACGTCTTGGCCCTGCTTGCCGGTGAACAGCGGCGGGAACTGCCAGTCGTGGAACGACCACTTGAGCGCCAGCGACGCACCCATCTCGCACCCCACGACGCCGAGCCGGGCGATGTTCAACTCGGCCTCGTTGTTCTTCCTCACGAGAAACCGTTTCGCGGTCTCGATGTCGTGCAGCATCCCCTCAAAGTGCTGAGGGTTTTTCATGTCCTTGAAGTTGAGTCGCACCTCCTTGCCCTTCTGTTCCGCGCCGCGCGCCAACTGAACGCTCCGGCCGTGTCCACGAAAATCGAACGTCAGAACGGCGTAGCCGGCGTCTTGCAAGGCGAACGCCAGATCCTTGCCGGTTCGGCTCGGCCAGAAGACCGACTGCTTTTCGCCGTAGCCGTGCATCAAGATCACCGCCGGCGCGTTCTTGCCGACCGCCGAGGGAAAGTAGGTGGCGGCGATCAACACGCCGTCGTCGGTGTCGAGCTCGACGGCCTGCGGTTCCGGCTGGTCCGACTTGCCACCCGCTTGCTGGGCGGGCTTGGCTTCCTTCTTTCCTTCTCCCTTCTTTCCGTCGGCGTTGTCGCCCGCCGCGCCCTTGGTCGGACGCTGGGCCGGTGATGCGCTGGGCGTGGCGAGGGCCGCCGTCGCCATCGCGCTTGATGCGACGACGATCAGACGTGTCCACCGCGAGCCGAAGAGTAGCTTCATAACAGTATCCTCCTGCGGCGTGAGGTCGGGCGAAGGGCGCACCCAAACGGTTCGATGTCATCGTATGGCTACCGCCAAAGTCCGTCAAGAACGCTCGAAAACCGGTGGTGAGTCAAACCGGTAGTGGGTCCATTTGAATTCAGGGGTGCGATGCCCTCGGCTTTGCGTGGGCATGCCGACCCAAAGCTGACGCCATGCCACCCAAAACGGACCACACGAAACCCCTTGCCTCGTTCCGGCGTTCCTGGCAGACTCCCGCGCGCCCAGACTGCCGGAACAGCCTAGGCACAGTCGCCAGCCGCTCGGCTCGGCCACGGAACGGGAGGAAGCAGGCATGCGCCACGCCGTCGTTGTCTTCGCGCTCGCCGCCGCCGGATCATCGGTGGGCTGTGCGAGTATGCAGGTCGTCCCCGTCAGCGAGAACCCGGTGGTCATTCCTTGCAGCGACTTCGAGTTCGTCTGGCAACAGACGGTCGAGGTGGTGGACGAGTATTTTGACATCGCGTCCGAAAACCGCATCGACGGTCGCATCGAAACCTATCCGCAGGTCTCGGCGACGTTGCTCGAACCGTGGCGGCGCGACTCGGTCGACCGGCGCGAACGACTCGAGGCCTCGTGTCAGACGCTGCGCCGCCGGGCGTTCGTTCACCTCTCGCCGGTGGCCGACGGCTATGCGGTTCAGGTCGAGGTCTATCGCGAACTCGAAGACCTGCCGCATCCGGCCTACGCCAACACCGGCGATGCAACCTTCCGCACCGAACAGTCGCTGCACCGCGAGCACGACGTGATTGGCCCCATCCCGGTCGCACGCGGCTGGATTCCCGCCGGTCGCGAATGGAAACTCGAATCCAAGATGCTCGCCGACCTGGGCTGCAGGTTCGGGATACAGTAGGCACACATGCCTGAACCGTACGGCACCGACCGCGTACCGCCTGCCTATTTGCCTTTGACCGCGCCGCGACGCCTTGCTACGATTCCACCCTTCGACGGGCTTCGACCGCGCCGCGAACGACTGACGCTGACCTTTTCAGGAGAATCTCGATGCAATTGACGGGAGGTACGACGTGGCTCAGGTAATCCTCAAGGAATTGGTGGAGGCGGGCGTCCACTTCGGCCATCGCGCCAGTCGCTGGAACCCGAAGATGCGGCCGTACATCTACGGCAAACGAAACCTCATCCACATCATCGACCTGCGGGAGACGGTGCGCGGCATCCTGCGGGCGGCCAAGTACCTGTCCCGCGTCGCCTCTCAAGGCAGCCTCATTCTGTTCGTCGGCACCAAGCGGCAGGCCCGCGACATCGTCGCCCGCGAGTCCGCTCGCTGCGGCATGCCGTACGTCGACGAGCGCTGGCTCGGCGGATGTCTTACTAACTTCCGAACCATCCGCAGCCGGCTCAAGCGGCTCGAGGAGTTGGAAGGGCTCGAATCGAGCGGCCAGTTGCAGACCTACTCGAAGAAGATGATCTCATCGCTGAACCGCGAGCAGCGCAAGATCTACCGCAACCTGCACGGCATCCGCGACATGAACCGTCTGCCGGAAGCCCTGGTCGTGATCGATCCGCGCCGCGAACACAACGCGGTGGCCGAGGCCAACAAGCTCGGCATCAAGGTCGTCGCCATGCTCGACACCGATTGCGACCCCGACCTGGTCGACTTGCCGGTCCCTGGCAATGACGACAGCATGCGGTCGATCGAACTTGTGGTCAAGCGCCTGGCCGACGCAGTGCTCGAAGGCCGCGCGGCGTTGCCGCCCGAGGCTCAGACCGCGGCAGCGCCGGCCGCGACGCCGCCAACCGTGGAACCGGGCAGCGCGCAGGACAAGGCGTCGGGCTGACGCCGCGCCCGACCGCTCCCAAAGGGACTGGCCGTGGGGCGGGCTTCCAGCCTGCCAGCCAGTCCCTGTCCGACATTGGCAGGCTGGAAGCTCGCCCGGCATTCGATCAACGCCTCAATCTTCAACACAGTTCACGAGGTAATACTGAACGATGGCAGACGACTATCAACCCTCAGCGGCAGAGGTGAAGGCGCTACGAGACCGCACGGACCTGCCGATGATGGAGTGCAAGAAAGCCCTGGTCCAGGCCAAGGGCAACATGGAAGACGCGATCAAGATTCTGCGCGAGCAGGGCGAGAAGGTCGCCAGCAAGAAGGTCGGCCGCGAGACCAGCCAGGGCCGCATTGAAGTCCACGTCGACCCGGCCGCGATCGGCATCGTCCAGATGAAGTGCGAGCAGGCCCCCAGCGCGAAGAACGACAAGTTCGTCGCGATGACCAAGGCGCTGGCCAAGCAGGCCGCGATGCAGGCCGCCGAGCCGACGGTCGAGGACCTGCTCGATCAGGCCGACGTCGACAATCCGTCGCAAAAAGCGAACGCCCGGCTGCTCGAGGTCGTGAACCTGATCCGCGAGAACATGGGTGTCGCCCGCGTCGGGCGCGTCAGGGCCGACGGCGGCGTGCTCGGCGTCTACGTGCACTTCAACTTCCAGGAAGCCGCCGTCATTCGGCTCGAAGGCAAAGGGGCAACGGCCGAGTTGGCCAACGACATCGCCACGCACACGGTCGCGTCGAAGCCGTTGGCGATCCGTCGCGAAGACATCCCGAAAGACGTCGTCGATCGTGAACGCGAGATCGCCAAGGCCCAGGCCGCTCAGACCGGCAAGCCCGCGAACATCTTGGACAAGATCGCCGAGGGCAAACTGAACACGTTCTTCGCCGAGAACGTGTTGCTCGAACAGATCTTCGTCAAAGACAACAAGAGCAAGATCCGCGACCTGCTCAAGGCGGCCGGCGATGCGACCGTGACGCACATGGTCCGTTTCAAGGTCGGCGAAGAAGGGGCGTGACCCACCATGCCTGACACTGCACCGCCCGGATCATCGACCGCGTACCGCCGCGTGCTGCTGAAGCTCAGCGGCGAGAGCTTCGCGCGGCCGGGCGTGACGGGCGTGAGCATGGACGAGGTATCGAAGATCGCGGCGCAGTGCAAACGCGTCGCCGACCGCGGTGTGCAACTGGCCGTCGTCGTCGGGGGCGGCAACATCATCCGCGGCGCCCACTTCTCTAAGGCCGGCGAGATGGTCGCGCAGGCCACCGCCGACTACATGGGCATGTTGGCCACGGTGATCAACGGCCTGGCGCTCATGGACGCTCTCGAACACCTGAAGTGCCCGACGCGACTCATGACCGCGATTCGTATGGACGGCGTCGCCGAGCCGTTCATTCGTCGCCGCTGCACGCGACATCTCGAAAAAGGTCGCATCTGTGTGCTCGCCGCCGGCACCGGCAACCCGTTCGTCACCACCGACACGGCCGCCGCGCTGCGAGCCAACGAGATCGACGCCGAAATCTTGCTGAAGGCCACGCGCGTCGACGGCGTCTTCAGCGACGACCCCGAAAAGAACCCGCACGCCGTCAAGCACGATCGCTTGACCTATGAACAGGTGCTGAGCAATCGGCTGGCGGTGATGGACATGACCGCTATCGGCATGTGCATGGACAACCGCATGCCGATCCTGGTGTTCAATTTCAAGAAGGAAGGAAACATCGAGCGGGCCATCGCAGGCGAGAAGATTGGCACGTACGTCGGAGAACAAAGGCGCTGAACCCCGTAGGTTCGACGGTTCGACCATGACCAACGAAGAGATCCTCTTTGACGCCGAAGAACGCATGGAGAAGGCCGTCTCGGTGCTGCGCGACTCACTGCGCGGCCTACGCACCGGCCGGGCCAGTCCCGCGCTGGTCGACTCTGTGCGAGTCGAGTACTACGGCTCGCCCACGCCGCTCAAGCAAATGGCGAACATCAGCGCGCCCGAACCGTCGCTGATCGTCATTCGCCCATTCGATCCGTCGGTGCTTAAGGATATCGAGAAGGCCATCCTCGCCAGCGACCTGGGGCTGACGCCCAACAACGACGGCCGGCTCATTAGGCTCGCGATTCCCCCGCTATCGGGCGAGCGTCGCAAACAGCTCACCGGTCGCGTCAAGGACCTCGCCGAGGAGGCCCGCGTCGCCATCCGCAACGTGCGCCGCGACGCCAACAAACACGCCGAACAATCCAAGAAGGACAGCATCCTCACCGAAGACGACCTCGAACGCACCAAGGAGCAGGTCCAAGACCTGACGAAACAGTATGAGGGTCAGGTGAACGATCTGGCCGACAAGAAGTCTGCCGAGATTCTCGAAGAGTAGTCCGTTGCACTTCCCGCTCTCGCCGATGTAGACTGGCGATCGAGCAGTTCGACTGAGCCGGGCCGTCTGTCGCCCGGACGGCCTGCGTGGCCCAGCCGCACCGATTGTGCGAGATCGTCATCTCAAGACGAAGGAGGTACAGCATGTCCATGCCCAAGTGGATCGCGACGACGTTGGAGCAACCGCACGCGCCGTTTCATGCCGGCACGTACGAAGACGCCATCGAGATGAACTTCGTGGATTGGCATCGCATCACCCAACCCCGTGAAGGAGATTTCGTCGGCGCCGTCCACTGAGTACCGCTCCACACTGAAAGGGGTTTGAAATTCGTTTAACCCGCAGCCGCAGGCGAGGCACAACCAACGCCAGCCACGCCTCGCCTGCGGCTGCGGGTTAAACGGGGTTAAACGACCGAAGCCGATTTCAGACCCTATTCAGTGTGGAGTGGTACTGAGGAACGGGATCGTTCGTGTCCCGCCGAAACCGCGAGGTTGTTTCGGCCCCGATGGAAAGCACCGCATGACCACCGCCACGTACCGCGAACCGCTCGTCGGCATCAAGACCAAGATCGTCGCGACGGTCGGACCGGCCAGCGAGAGCGACGAGCGGATCACGGCGCTGATCGACGCGGGCGTGGACGTGTTCCGGCTGAACATGGCCCACGGCCGGCGCGATTGGCACGACCGCGTGCTCGCTCGCGTTCGCGACGCGAGCGCTCGGCGGCGGCCGGTCGCGGTGCTTGCGGACCTCGGTGGCCCCAAGATTCGCCTTGGCCCCGTGGCTGGCGGCGGATTGCCCTGCGAACCGGGCCAGCGGTTTCGGTTCGTCAGGGGCGCGGAGTCGGGATCAGCGAGCGATTTGACTTCAACCTACGCCCCACTGGTCGACGAGTTGAAGGTCGGCGACCTCGTGCTTCTCTCAGACGGCACGGTCTCGCTCGAAGTCGAACAGAAGACCCGCGATGCCGCGGTCTGCCGTGTGGTGCAGTCCGGCGAGATTCGCACGGGCGGCGGTATCAATCTGCCCGGCGTCGAACTGCAGGTCGGGGCGCTCACGGACAAGGACCTTTCGGACGTCGACTGGGGCGCCCGCGCCGGCGTCGACTTTTTCGGGCTGAGCTTCGTTCGCCGCGCCGCCGACGTGCGGAGATTGCGCGAAGAACTCGCTCGCCGGAACTGCGCGGCCCAGATCGTCGCCAAGATCGAGAAGCCGCAGGCTGTCGAAGCGATCGACGAGATCATCCGCGAGACCGACGCGGTGATGGTCGCTCGCGGAGACTTGGGCGTTGAGATCGACGTGGCCCGCGTCGCCGCTGTCCAGAAGCAGGTCATTGCCAAGTGCCACCAGGCCCGCGTGCCTGTGATCACCGCCACGCAGATGCTCGAAAGCATGAAGTCGAGCCGCCTGCCGACTCGAGCCGAGGCGACAGACGTCGCCAACGCGATCCTCGACGGCTCCGACGCACTGATGCTCTCGGCCGAAACCGCCGTCGGGCAGTATCCGGTCGAAGCGGTCGCGATGATGAATCGCATCGCGTGTGAGACTGAACCGATGCTCGCGCCTCGTTTTGGCCGGCCCGCCGAGCCGGCGCCGCCCGCCGCGGACTCGCTCACCGAGTCGATCGTCGAGGCGACGTCGCGACTGGCCGATCAACTTGCCGTCAAGCTGGTCGTCGTCGGCACTCGCAGCGGCAACACGGCGCTGGTACTTGCCAAGCAACGCAGCCGAACCCCGATCCTCGGCGTCAGCGACGATCCACGCACCGTACGACGCATGTGTCTGTATTGGGGCGTCACGCCGATTGAGGCCCCGCAGTTCCAGACCAGCGCCGAGCTGTTGCGCCACGTGGTCAACTGGGGACGCGGCTTCGTCGCCCGCGGCGATCAAATCGCCGTGATCGCCAGCGCCCAATGGAATGCGGCGGGCCACAACATGATCCTGGTTCACCAAATCGACTAGCACCGCCCCACGGCAGCGGGGAGCGGGGAACTGGGTGGGGTGCTCGTGCGTCTATTAGGGCAGTTACCAAAACACCCGAAAACGACAGGAGGTTCCCATGAGGCCCCGAGCGCTCGTGTCGATCGCCGCCGCCCTATGCCTATTTGCCGGCTTTGCCCGATTTGCCCAGGCCCAGGGCCTGATCGTCGACCGGCGGGCGCACGTGCCGATCGCCCGCGCGTACGAGGTGCGCGAGGTGTCCGTGGACGCCCGCATTCGCGAGCAAGTTGCCGAAGTCCAAGTCTCGCAGACATTTCACAACCCCGGGTCATTCGCACTCGAAGCCGAATACCTGTTTCCGTTGCCAGACGATGGCGCGATCCAGAGCCTCGTGTTGATGGTCGACGGTAAGGAGTTGCCGGGCCGGCTGTTGCCCAAGGACGAGGCGCGGCGAATCTACGAAGAAGTCGTTCGCACGAAACGCGATCCGGCACTGCTCGAATACATGGGCCGCGGGCTGTACCGCACTAGCGTCTTTCCGATTCCGCCTGGCGCCGACCGCAAGGTGACGATGCGTTACACGCAACTCGCTCGCCGCGAACGCGATGTCGTCGAGTTCGCCTACCCGCTGGCCACGCAGAAGTTCACGGCCAAGCCGATCGACCGGCTCACACTGTCGGTCGATATTCGCAGCGGCGCGGCGATCAAGTCGCTCTACAGTCCGAGCCACGAGGTTGCGATCTCGCGCACCGGCGATCGTGAGGCGCTCGTGAAGATGGAGCAGCGAAACGTGGTGCCGACCGCCGACTTCCGCCTGTTGTACACACTGACCGAAGGCGCGATCGGGGCGACCGTGCTGAGCTATCGGCCGAGCGATTCCGAGGACGGCTTCTTCCTGCTGCTAGCCAGCCCGCAGGTGAAGCGGCGCGACGCGCGGCCGCAGCCGAAGACCGTGATCTTCGTGCTCGACCGATCGGGCAGCATGACGGGCAAGAAGATTGAGCAGGCGAAGAAGGCCCTGCAGTTCGTGCTCGACAACCTGCGCGACGGCGACACATTCAACATCGTCGCCTACGACGACCGCGTCGAGACGTTCAAGCCGGAACTGCAACGCTACACACCCGACACGCGGGCCGAAGCGGCGCGATTCGTCGACAACATCCACGCCGGCGGCAGTACCAACATCGACGGCGCACTCAAGACCGCCATGGCTATGATCGCCGACGACACTCGGCCGAGCTACGTACTGTTCATGACCGACGGACTGCCGACGGCGGGCGAGATTCGCGAGACGGCGATCTCCGAGAACTGCCGCAGTGCGAACAAACAGCACGCGCGGCTGTTCGCCTTCGGGGTCGGGTTCGACGTGAACGCGCGGCTGCTCGATCGCCTCAGCGGTGGCAACTCCGGCACCAGCGAGTACGTGCGGCCCGACGAGGACATCGAGGCACACGTGTCGCGGTTCTACGCCAAGATGACGAGTCCGGCTCTGTCGACGATCCAGATCGAACTCGCTGGCACCGACGTCAATCGAACCTACCCGCGCGATATTCCCGACCTGTTCGAGGGCGGCCAGCTCGTCTGGGTCGGCCGCTATCGCCAGCCCGGCAAGACGACGGTGCGCATTTCGGGCAAGGTCGCGGGCGAGCGCCAGTTGTTCGAATTCCCCGCCGAACTGACCGGCTCGGATCGCGGTCCGACATATGATTTCGTCGAGAAACTCTGGGCAGTCCGTCGCATTGGCTACATCATCGACCAGATCGACCTCAACGGCCAGAACAAGGAACTGACCGACGAGCTCGTGATGCTCAGCACCAAGCACGGCATCCTGACGCCGTACACATCGTTCCTGGCCGACGAGCGCGTGCGGCTGCACGCGGCAGCGGACAACTTCAGGTTGGCCGAGCAGGAGCTGGAAAAACTCCGCGAGGTGAGCGGCGCGAGCGGCCAGGGCCAGCGGGCTGGCAAGCAACTTTTCCTTGGCGCCGACCGACTCTCTGCCGCCGCGCCGTCGGGCACGGTGGCCCGCCGAGAGGCTGAGGCCGTCGGCGGCGGACGGGGCGGTCTGTCGCTGAACGCTCCGGCACTCGCCGTTAAGGATGCCGAGGGCCGCGAGTCGCTGATCACGACCGTGCGCCAGGTTGGCCGAAAGACCTTCTTCCGCAAGGACGGACGCTGGGTCGATGCCGACGTCAAAGAGGAAGAAGTCGCCAAGGCGATCGTCCTCGAACAATTCAGCGAAGACTATTTCAAACTCGTCCGCTCGCAGTCCGCTGAGCTGAACCAGTACTTGTCGTTCGAGGATGCCATGCTCGTCAAACTCGCCGACAAGGTCTACCGCATCGAGCAAGCAAAGGGTGGAGAGCGTTGAGGCAATACTCAGTACTCAGTGGACTGGTCCGACTGGTCTGACTGGTCTGACCTGTCCGACTCGCGAGTGCGCCGGCCTCAACGTTCTTGACCGTCCCCGCCGCGTCGCCTAGCATGCTTGCGCCTTTTCCGTGTGACCCCAATCGAGCAAGGAACACGCATGGCCCACGGCGACGACGCGGTACAGTCTTTGCGCGAGGCCCTACGCCATTCTCCCGACAACATTCCGTTGCGAGTTCACCTGGCCGAGACGCTCATCGGACTCGGCCGGCCCGACGAGGCCGAGCGCGAGTACCGCGAAGCGCTCGCCCTGGCCCCCGACGACCTGCGGCTGAAGCTGGGCTTGGCCAATGCGTTCTATCAAGAGGGCAAGAACAGCCACTCGCTCGTGATCGTCGAAGACCTCTTGAAGCTGCGCGACACGCCGGCGCGGGCGTATCTGCTGCACGCGCGGTTGTTGCTGCGGGCGGGCGAAATCGAGCGGGCCGTTGTGCAATACAAGAGCGCGGTCGCGGCCGACCCCTCGGTGGCCGACACCGAGTTGGCCGGTCGGATCGGCATTCGGCTGCAAGACGAAGCCGCCTCGAACGAGTTTGACGAAGTCGTGGACGGCAAGGTGCGCGAGAGCTGGGAGGGGCCGGCGGCGGGGCCGGGCACGGAAGTCGAACGGCCGTCGGTGACGTTCCGCGACGTCGGCGGCATGGAGTCGCTCAAGGACGAGATTCGGATGAAGATCATTCATCCGCTCACACACCCCGAACTCTACAAGACCTACGGCAAGGCGATCGGCGGCGGCATCCTGATGTACGGCCCGCCCGGCTGCGGCAAGACGTACCTGGCGCGGGCTACCGCCGGCGAGATCAACGCGGGGTTCATCGCCGTCGGCATCAGCGATGTCCTCGAAATGTGGATCGGCCAGAGCGAACGCAACCTGCACGAGCTGTTCGAGCAGGCCCGCAGCCACAAGCCTTGCGTGCTGTTCTTCGATGAGGTGGACGCGCTGGGCGCGAGCCGCACCGACATGCGGCACAGCGGCGGCCGGCAGCTCATCAACCAATTCCTTTCCGAGATGGACGGCGTTGCGTCGTCGAACGAGGGCGTCTTGATCCTTGCCGCGACGAACGCGCCGTGGCACCTCGATCCGGCGTTTCGGCGGCCCGGCCGGTTCGATCGCATCCTGTTCGTCCCGCCGCCCGACGGCGCGGCCCGGTCGGCGATCTTGCGCATCATGTGCCGCGGCAAGCCGGTGCTCGACGTCGATTTCGACCACCTCGCGAAGAAGACCGATGGTTTTTCGGGCGCCGACCTGAAAGCGGTGCTTGACGTTGCGGTCGAGGCCAAGCTGCGCGAGGCGATGAAGAAAGGGGTGCCGACCCCACTCGTGACCAAGGATCTCGCCGCCGCCGCCGCGTCGCTCAAGCCCACCACCAAGGAGTGGTTTTCGACGGCCCGCAACTACGCGCTCTACTCCAACCAAGGCGGCGTCTACGACGACATACTGAAGTACCTGAAGATGTAGCGCGGGCTTCGCCCGCAACCCAACGTGTAGCGCGGGCTTCGCCCGCAACCCAACGTG
>DAIOWH010000029.1:0-12413 GCA_036758585.1 Planctomycetia bacterium | reverse complement strand
CGGGCTTCGCCCGCAACCCAACGTGTAGCGCGGGCTTCGCCCGCAACCCAACGTGTAGCGCGGGCTTCGCCCGCAACCCAACGTGGCGCACGCTGGCTGCGTCTCGCGCCGACGCTGGCAGCGTCGGCCACGCAAGCCACGCAGCAAAACAACAAACCGCGCGATAACGAATGTAGGGGGCGGAGGCGGGCGGAGGCTTCCGTCCGCGCCAGCCGCCTTCCGCTTGCAACGTGCAGCGCCCGAACCGGCCAATCCCGTCGTGCCGTTCTCGACGAGCGGCCGAGCGACATAAGATTGAGCAGCACTGCGGCGGGTTCACCGGTCGCGCCGGTCCGCTGGCATATCACGACGCCGTTGCGAGCGACCGCTGAGTTGCCGCGACAGCCTGACCTGGCGAGACTCGCCAGCCCAGTTCAGCCAGCACCAACTCCAGGGCGGAAATCGTGCCGATGATGTCGAGTTCGTCCATGTAGCCCATGTGGGCGATGCGAAAAATCTTGCCCTTCAGTTCGTCTTGGCCGCCCGTGAGCTTCAGGCCGAAGCGGTCGACCAGGCGCGCGAGCAGTTTCGAGACCTCGACGCCCGTCGGGGCCTTCACCGCCGTGACGGCGTCGGCCGGCTGGGCAGCGAATAGTTCGAGGCCCAACGCCTGAACGCCGGCGCGGCACGCAGCGGCCATGCGACGATGTCGCGCCCAGACCTGCTCGATACCCTCGTCGCGTATCTTTTTCAGGCTGGTTCCGAGCGCCTTGATGAGCGTATGCGCGGGCGTGAATGGCGTGTCCGGCTCGGCGATTTTCTTGCGCATCTTCTTCAAGTCGAAGTAGAACGCCTGCGGCTTGATCTGATCAGCGCGGGCCCAGGCCTTGGGGTTCATCGTCACGAACGCCAGACCCGGCGGCAGCATCAGCGCCTTCTGCGAACCGGTCACCAGGATGTCGATGCCCCACTCGTCCGTGCGACACTCCATCGCGCCCGCGCCGCTGATCGCGTCGACGGCGAGGATCATGTTCGTGCGGGCGACGATCTTGCCCATCGCGGCCAGGTCGTGTCCCGCGCCGGTGGACGTCTCGCACAACGTCGCGAGCACGGCGACCGCGTCAGGCTGAGCGGCCACGGCCGATTCAAGTTGATCGGGCGTCACCGATTGGCCGGCCGCGACCTCGACGATCACCGGTTCAATCCCGTACACGCGGGCGATCTCGGCCCAGCGCATGCCGAACCGGCCCGCCGCCAACACGATCACCTTTTCGCCGCGGGCCACGGTGTTCACCACCGCGGCCTCCATCGCGCCGGTGCCTGAACTAGTTAGGATCAAGACGTCGTGCTGGGTGGCCAGCACGTGCTTCAGGTCGGCCAGAACTTGGGTCAGGATCGCGCGAAACTCGGCCGTACGATGATGAAACATCGGCTGCGCGAGTTCGAGCAGCGTCTCTTCCGGAACCGGACTTGGCCCCGGAGTCATCAAGCGGTGCTTTCGCATCACAGACTCCAACGCCCGACAAAAGTTCGCGGCGTCCCTGTGCCGCAAACAGCGCGGCGGGATTGTAGCGAAAGGACCGGGCACTTGCGCTACGAAGTTGCCGGGCTTTGACCGCCGCGCAGCTCACGTGGTTCAACGCATCTGGTAGCGCAAGTCGCGAGTTGGTCGCGATGAAGGGGCGGCGGCGGTGTCGAGCGACTCGCGGTCGCGCGGCGACGGCGCCATTGCGGCCCGCGCCCCCGCCACCTTTCCGGCCAACTCCGGTCGATTCGGATCGGCCGCCAGCGCGCGGTTGTACAGAGCTAGTGCACGGTCCGGCTGTCCCGACTCTTCGTACAGCGACGCCAACTCGGCGAGCGCTCGGGGATGGCTTGGGCTTACGGCCAAGGTCTGCTGCAGAAGCTCGTGCGCTCGCTCGCTGCGCCCGGTCTGACGTTCCAGCCACGCCATCTCGATCAGCGCATCAGGGTTTGCCGGCGCCTCACTGAGCCACTGCTCGGCCGAGGCGAGGGCGTCGTCGGTGCGACTCTGCTCGAGCATCAGCACGACGTGGGCGTGATGGGCTTTGGAGTGGTTCGGGTCGAGCGCCAGCGCGTGCGCATAGTTGGACTCAGCCGCCTCGACGTTGCCCAACCGATGCTGCGCGCTGCCGAGATTGTAGAACGCGTCCGCGTTGAGCGGATCGGCCTGGGTCGCTTGATGGAACTCATCGGCGGCGGCGTCGTATCGGCCTGAGTTGAACAGCGCGACGCCTCGCTGATTCATCGCTGTGGACGGACTGCTACAGCCGACCGCGCACGCCAACACCATCGGCCCCCAGCGGCGAACATTCCGGCGCATGGATCGCCTCTCCTCAATGTGGATTGCGGCACGCGGCACATGCACACGCGCCAATCGTTCCGGGAAAAGAGGCGGAAGGATAGCGATCCGGTAGTTTCGTCTCAAGCTCAACAGGCTTTGGTTGGGGGCAGCGTAGGCAGGCGTGAGGCGAGGCGTTCGGGCAGGTCCGGTCTTACACACCGGTCACGATCGGCGGTGCTTCGGTGGGCTGGGGCCGTTTCTCATAGCCGAGCGACATCAACACTTCCAGCACTTCGCTCCAGGTTGGAAACGGCCGGCCGTTCTCGCGGCGATACTTGTCGATCGCCGTCATGAACTCGATCTCCAAATCGGTGTAATCGCGTTCGCAGGTCGTTGGATCAATCTGCCGACGACGCTCGACCTTTTGGCGGCGTTCCGGAGCCACGCGACGTTCCAGTTTGACCGACTCAACCCGCTGACGGCGGTCGGGCTTGGCACGGCGGCCGGAACTTTCACGGCGATCAATGGTTGCGGATTCGTCAAGCATCTGGTTCGCGGACATTCACCCCTCCCTTCTGTTTGGGATCTGGCTGAGTCATGCGCAGCGGCTTGCAGTTTTGCGCACACTGTCTTGCGAGAACGATCATCGACTGGCCCGAAGTTAAACTTGAGAGTCTTGGAAGACTGTGTGGACGGGGAAAGATTTAGCGGCGGCATGGTAGCGGTTGAAGGAGGTGAAGGAGTTGAAGGAGTTGAAGGAGTTGAAGGAGTTGAAGGAGTTGAAGGAGTTGAAGGAGAGCGTGTGCTGGCCCTCTGCTCCTTCAACTGCTTCAACTGCTTCAACTGCTTCAACTCTCAGGAGGCTGCTGCGGTCAGGCGGCGCTGGCGACCTTTGAGGTATGCCTGGTGCTGAGCAAGGCTCTGACGATCGTAGACGCGGGCAAGCAGGGCGAGAGCCTCGTTGAGACCGGTGGTTGACTGAAGGTTCCCGATCAGGTGAGGCCCATCTTCTTTGAGGCGGCGCATGCACTTATTACACAGGACACGCGCGCCGATTGTCGGCTTCTCGCAGTGGCAGCAGATCATGGCAATCCCCGCGTGTTTTGGGTCCGCTCAAAGCGAACACGAGTATGCTGTGCGCGCCTGGGAAAGTCAAAAGATAAATCAGAGTTCTGTGCGTCGCGCAACGCATTGTCCGAGCCTCCGGTGCGTCACTATAATCGCCCGCGCGAGATGAACTGTATGGCCACCAACAAGGAGCCTTTTATGGCAACGACTGCCGTGCTGCAAACCAACTTGAATGGGATGAAGGTTAGGCGTGGAAAGGTGCGCGATGTGTACGACCTGGGCGACGCGCTGTTGATTGTCGCGAGCGATCGCATCAGTGCGTTCGACTGGGTGTTGCCCACGGGCATTCCCGACAAGGGCCGCGTGCTCACCCAACTCAGCCTGTTTTGGTTCGATCTGCTCGACACACCGAACCACCTGATCACCGACGACTTGGCCAAGATGGACCTGCCGTTCGACCCGGCGGGCCATGGGCTCGAGGGCCGCTCGATGCTGGTGCGCAAGGCCGACGTAGTGCCGATCGAATGCGTCGTACGCGGGTATCTCTCCGGTTCCGGTTGGAAGGAATACCGCGCGAACGGATCGGTCTGCGGCGTCAGGCTGCCAGCCGGTTTGACGGAGAGCGCCAAGTTGTCTGAACCGATCTTCACGCCCGCCACCAAGGAAGAGAGTGGGCACGATGAGAACATTTCGTTCGATCGCATGATCGAGATCGTCGGCCGCGAGACTGCGGAGGAGTTGCGTCGCCGAAGCATCGACGTCTACGTCCGCGCGGCCGAGTACGCCGCCGCGCGCGGCATCATCATCGCCGACACCAAGTTTGAGTGGGGCCGGTTCGACGGCGAACTCATCCTGATCGACGAGGTCCTGACGCCCGACAGCTCGCGATTCTGGCCCGCCGACCAGTATCAGCCCGGTCGCGGCCAGCCGTCGTACGACAAACAGTTTGTTCGCGACTGGTTGGAAACCACCGGCTGGGACAAGGACAGCAAGCCACCCGCCCTGCCGGCTGACATCATCGAACGCACGCGGGCAAAGTACGTCGAGGCCTACGAGCACATGACCGGCAAGCCCTTCGCGTGGAAGTAGCGTCCGGGGTCCGTTCTATGCCGTCGGTTGTTAAGATAGGACCGCCACGCGCTGTGGTTTGGCTCGTTTAACGCGGAGCCGCAGGCGACCATGTTCTGCCGGCGCCTTCGGCTGGGCGTTAAACGAAACGTCTCACGTATGGCCGCGTGCGGTAGAGCACCGTCACGCGCCGTGGTTTGGCTGTGAATCGACTCCGATCGCGGCCGCTGGCCAACGACAACGGACGACTGACCATGCTTCGATATCTCACAGGCGGCGAATCGCACGGCAAGGCCCTGACGGTGATCGTCGATGGGTTCCCGGCCGGAGTTGCGATCGACACCGACCTGATCAACGCCGAGTTGCGTCGCCGGCAGGGCGGCTACGGGCGCGGCGGTCGGCAGCGTATTGAGACCGACGAGGTGGACGTGTTGGCGGGCGTGTGGCAAGGCCGATCGCTCGGCAGTCCGGTCACGCTGCAGGTCGTCAACAAGGACTACAAGATTGAGCGGCTCGACGACGTCGCGCGGCCGCGGCCGGGGCACGCCGACCTGGCGGGGGCGGTGAAGTACGGCGCACCGGTGCGAGCGATCCTGGAGCGGGCGAGCGCTCGTGAGACGACCGTGCGGGTCGCCGCCGGCGCCCTGGCAAAACTCATCCTGCGCGAGTTCGGCATCACCGTCTTCGGTTACGTGCTCGAACTGGGCGGCATCCGCGCCGAGCCTGTCGCCGGCTCGGTCGATCAACTGCGCGCGATCCGCGACGGCAGCCCGGTGTACACGCTGAACCCCTCTGTCGATCCGCAGATTGTCGCGCTGATCGACGAGACGGGCAAAGACGGCGACACACTCGGTGGCGTGGTCGAGATCTGCGTCGATGGCGTGCCGTTCGGCCTGGGCACGCACACCCAGTGGGACCGCAAGCTGCGCGGCCGACTCGCCCAGGCGGTCATGAGCGTGCAGGCGTTTTGGGGCGTCGAGTTCGGACTCGGCTTCGAGGCGGCTCGCCGCCGCGGGTCACAGGTACACGACCCGATCCAGTTCGATCCCGCGCGAGTGAGCGAGCCGTGTCTCGGTTACGTGCGGCCGACCAACAACGCCGGCGGACTCGAAGGCGGCATGACCACCGGCCAGCCGATTGTCCTGCGTGCGGCCAAGAAGCCGATCAGCACGTTGAGGAAGCCGCTCGAATCGATCAACCTCGAGACGAAGCAACCGGAGCCGGCCGAGTACGAGCGCAGCGACGTGTGTGCGGTGCCTGCCGCAAGTGTGATCGTCGAGAACGTCGTTGCCTTTGAGATCGCAGCCGCCTTCGTCGAAAAGTTCGGCGGCGACAGCCTGGCCGAGATGCGTGCGAATCACTTACAGTTTCTCGCACTCGCGCGGCAGCGATGAACAGGGGCCTGTCCATGCCGACGCCAGAACCACCGAATCAAATTGCGATCGACATGTCGGCCGAGGCCATCGAGCAGCGGCTGCGCGATCTGGCGCAACTCTATCGGTTCGGGATGGTGATCGAGGAGGCCCGCCAACAGTGGTCGGTCGATGGGTCAGACAGTCGTGGTCAGGCCGACGCGACCGACGTGGGTGACGCTTGAGTTGGTGATCTCGTTCACAGCGGACATCACACGCACTTCCACATGCGTTGCGGGGTCAGTCCGCCGAGCGCGCCGATCGCGGTCTGGCTGAGCATGAACGTGATGAGCCAGAAGTGAGGCGTGGCCAGCAGTTCGCTGAGCGTTTGCAGCGACGTCATCGCGCCGCCTCCGTAGGCGTGCAGGCCGACCCCCAGTAGGTTCGTGCCAAACCACGACCAAGCCGTCACCACGTTGCCGAGGATCGCCAGCGACGCGACGCCGCGCTCGCGGATCATGCCGCCCCAACGCGCGTGCAGGATCAGCGCGTTCCAGATCACGATCAGCAGCGCGCCGTTTTCCTTCGGGTCCCAGCCCCAGAACCGGCCCCACGACTGATCGGCCCAGATGCCGCCCAGCACCGTGCCGGTGAAACTGAGCAGCGTCGCGAAACAGGCCACGCCGTAGACCATGCGGCCCAGCGTCTTGCCCGCGTCCTTGTCCAGCCATCGCGTGAACAGGCCCGCGACGACGTACACCAGACCGAGGAACCCGGCGACGAACGTGGCCGCGTAGCCGGTGGTCACACACGTCACGTGAGTCGCCAGCCAGAAGTTCGTGTCGAGCACCGCCTGCATCATCTCCAGCGTGTCGCCCGATCGCGCGAGATGGTGGGCAACGATGAGCGACAGGAAGCCCGTAACGCCGGAGATCTCGTTGCCAATGGAATTACGGAACAGCCGCTCAAGTACGACCCCCAGAACGACTGTGCCCCAGCCGATGAAGACCGCCGACGAATACAGGTTCGTCACGAACACAAACGGCCGGTCCATCAGGTACATTCGGCTCAAGAGTGCGAACGTGTGTACGACGAGCGTTAGCACAGCCAACCACAATCCCGCGCGGCGCAGCGTGCCGGCCCAGTCGAGTCGGGCAAATCCGGTCGCCAGCCAGGCGAGTTTCGCGAACAGGAGCACGAACACGTACAGCCCGGCACAGTGGTAGAACGGCGCGAACCGGTTGAAGAACACCTCGAAGCCCATGCGCGGCATGTCGTCGGGCAGGAGCGCGTCGAGATCGCCGCGATAGTCGGCCACGGCCAGATTGAACCCGCTCACGTCGTTGTCTTTATACGCCTTCAGGATGTTCACCCACGACTTGAGCGGCCCGGCCACTTCGCCTGTCTGACGCGCCTCGACTGCGGCTCGAAACAGCTCCTTCCACTCGCCCCCGGCCTTTTTCGGCGGAACGTGGTGCGGCGTCTCCCACGCGGCGAGCTTCATGAACACCGTCAGGTGCTGAGCCAGTTCGATCACTTTGGCTTGAAACAGCGTGCGTGACGCGGCTGGGGTCTGATCGGCGCGGTGGGCCTGGTCCTCAAACTCCGCCATCTTGTTGCGAAACTCATCGATCGAGTATCGCCAACTGCCCGGCCGCCGCTCCAGGCCCAACAGCTCCAGTACTTCGTCGTTGTCGATACGAAACACCCTGTGCGCGGCTGCCGGCGCTCGCTCCGATTCGTCGTACAGCCGATAGCTCAGCACGTCGAGCAGCCAGCGGATCGCCGGTTGCTGCTTGCCGGCGTCGTCGCGGAACGTCTGCTTGTCGGCGATGACCATCAGGCTGTTGCGAGCGAGCGTGTCGATCGGCTTCACTCGGCCGCCTTCGACGATGGGCAACTGGGCGAACTCGTCGAGCTTCATCAGCTCGCCCGCGCTGGGCGATCGCGTCTTGCTCGACAGATAGAACACGCTGAGCAGCACGACGCCCGCGGGCACCCACAGCGTTTGAATCCCAGAGGGCGCGCCCGCGGCTGCCGCCTTGCCGGCGCTGCGCACCAGGAACGTGTACAGCGCCAGGCAGAAGTGGAACAGCATTCCCGCCGCGACCATGCCGCACGAGATGTACGGCATCAGCCAGCCGGGATTGCGCACCACCTGAAGCACCGTGCCGGAATCGTCGGGCAGGAACGCGGACTGATAGAACGTCTCGCCCGCGTGCCGCAGCGGGTGGTTCATCCAGACGCGGACGTCACGATCGGTGTTGCGCGACGGGTCGACGAGCCGCACGAAGCTGGAGAAATCCTTGGCCGTTTCGGTGCCGATGTACACGTCGTGGTTGAAGTCCATGAGGTGGACGGTGTAGTCCTTGTACGAGCGCTCAAAGCGGAGCATCAATTCCCACGGCTTGCCGTCGATCGTCACTTGTTGCGGCCGGTCGGGAAGCTGCCGGCGCGTGTAGTTCGAATAGAACCAGAGCGATACGAGGTACGTACCCAGCGATTCGCCGGACTTCTTATCCTTCAGGCGCACGTAGGCCGAAGTGGCGTCGACGCCCTGATTCGGATCGGTGCCCGTGAACGCATTGCGCTCGTGAGCGATGAACGTAAGGCCGTCGCCGGCCGTGGCGAGGTTGCCGGTCACGTGCGTGGCGAAATCGACGAACGTCGCAGTGGCGCCGTCGAGCTTCGCGGTCGTGGTCGCGGCGGCGAGTTCCGAATCGTCGAGCGGACCCAGGCCGATCTGGTCGCGCCAGCGATTGACGTTGGCCAGCACCGATCCGGAATCGCGACCGAGGCGCGTCACGGTCACGACCAGAGGATCGGCCGAGTGCGGTCCGACGTGGAACTCGGCGTAACGCATCCCCTGCCCTGCGTGCTCGTGCCACCCGTCGGGCACAGTCCAGGCGATCGGCTTATCGGCCTCATCGCTGAAACGGACCGAGCGGACAAACTGATCGAACGTGGCATGGTGTGCCTCCACTTCGGCGACCAGCCCGGATACCTTGAAAAACCAGGTGTGCTCGCCGTGCGGCACGATCGCCGCAAGCACTCGCTTCGCCTCGCTGACGTCCGAGTTCACCATGTACCGGACCACTTCGACGTCGACCGGCAGCTTGTCGTGCGTGATCACGGCCCCCTGTTGCAGCAGCGATTCGGGGATCGCCACGACCTCTTCGGCGTCGGGCTTCGACCGATCTATCACCGCCAGTTCCAGGCCGTCGGCGACATCGACGAAGTTCACCGACTCGCCTTCCTTGATCGTCATGTTGCCTTCGACTGCGAACATGCCGGTGATGAACTCGCTGAGCATCATCACGACGATGCCGGCGTGCAGCAGCAAGATGCCGGCGCGTTTCCAGGTCAACTGAAACCGCACGGCGTGCGCGGCGAGCAGGTTGGTGAGCAGCGCCCCGCCCAGCAACCAGCCGCCGAAGAATGGAAAACCAACTCCCTCGGGAACACCCCACGACGTCGGGAAGAATATCCTCAGCGGCACCCAGACCCAGAGCGATCGGAAGTACAGCTTGAGCACCGTGTCGATGCCGGCGAACCGCTGAGCGAGCGTACCGGCCAGCACAACAAACGCCGACAAGACGAACAGGACGACGGTCACACGCAGCGAGGCAATCGGTGTGAGTAGCCATCGGAGGGTCTCGCCCCACGCGCCTTCCGGGCGGGGTGCCATCGCCTGCGGGCGGTCGCCCGGTGCATCGCCGACGCGAGCCACTAACGCGGTTTCATTCATTGCCTTGTCCCTTGCCCGCTCCGGCGGCGAGACGCCGCCGCTACTTGGGTTCCCCTTGTCCCTTGCCCGCGAGCCGCACCGAACGCACAAACGACTCGAAGGGTTCCTTTTGCTTGCCGACCAGCTCGGCCGGACCGGTCATCTTGAAAAACCAACTGGTGCCGTCCACAACGGCGACCACTCCCAGGATTCGCTGCGACCCGCCCGGCCCGTCGGGGCCGACGAGGTCCACATACTGGGCGTCGACGCCGTCGAGCTCGATCTTCCGCACGATCTCACCCAGCCCGTCGGGTTCGACCGGCGGCAAACCGATCTGACCGCGCCAGCGATTGATGTTCTGTAGAAGTCCACCCGCCGCCCCGGCGAGCGGAGTCACCGTCATCCGCGCCTTTGCCTCGCCGGCCGAGATGCCGAACGCGGCGACGCTCATACCGCTCGCGTCCGATTCTGGCTGCCAGCCGTCGGGGGCACGGTAGTCGATGGCCGGCCCCGATGCCGGGCCGGCCCCGGCCGATTCGGCTTGATGCGGCGACGGCGCTTGCTCGGCTCGCGGCTTGGCGGCCACCTTTTGCGGGGCGGGCGCGGTGTAGCTGCGGATTTCACGCCTTTCGCACCCGACAGCGGCTGCGGCCAGCACCGCGCAGGCCCACGTGGCCACGATTCGATTCGGCTGCACTTGGGTCACCTTCGTTCAGAATGATTATAGTCGTCGCGCCGCCAAACCGGCCAGCGCAGCACGCACGAGGCGGGAAACTCGGGCGGACGTTCGGGGAGTTCGCAGGACGCGGTCAAGTGTGGCGAAGTCGTCGCACGGATGCAACACGACCTGCGCGCACGTGCAGGCTCGAATTGCCAAGACTCGCCGCTAGTTCCTACACTGTCGGCTGATCGCTTACTACCGCTCCACATTGAAAGGGGTCCGAATTCGTTCAACCCGCAGCCGCAGGCGAGGCACAACAAGCGCCAGCCATGCCTCGCCTGCGGCTGTGGGTTAAACGACCGAGGCCGATTTCAGACCCTATTCAATGCGGCACTGTACTTACCGCTGACCTGAGAGGTTTGAAAAAAAGCGTAGTGGGCCGAGTCTTCGAGTCCCACCTCACGGGCTGCCCTGTTTGTTTGGGATTGGTGGGACTCGAAGACTCGGCCCACGCTACGACTGACTTCCGGCTGATTGCTGACTACTGAACGCTGATCGGGGGACGCCGATGCAAGTGCTCGTTACCGACAAACTGGCCGAAGAGGGCCTGCAGATTCTGCGCGACGCGAAGTCGATCGACGTCGTCGTCAAGACGGACCTGGATCGGTCGGCGTTGAAGACCGCGCTGGCGGCGGCCGACGGCGTCATCATTCGCAGCGGCACTCAACTTACGGCCGATGTGCTCGACCAGCCGGGCAAGTTGCGGGCGATCGTGCGTGCGGGCGTTGGCGTGGACAACATCGATGTGCCGACGGCTACTCGGCGCGGCATCGTGGTCATGAACACGCCCGGCGGCAACACCATCAGCACGGCCGAACACACGATCTCGCTCCTAATGTCGCTCGCCCGCAACGTGCCGCAGGCCAACGATTCGCTGCACCATGGCCGCTGGGACCGCACGAAATACACGGGCACTCAACTTTCCGGCAAGACGTTGGGCGTCGTCGGACTCGGCCGCGTCGGGCTGGCGGTCGCTAAGCGCGCGGCGGGACTCGACATGAAGGTGCTCGGCTTCGACCCGTTCATGTCGCCCGAACGGGCGACCGAGTTGGGCATCGAGAGCGTCAAGCAGCTCGACGATCTCGTCGGTCGATGCGACTTCCTGACCGTTCACACGCCGCTGTCGGACGAGACGCGCGGCCTGATTGGCGCCGACCGGTTGGCCAAGATGCGTCGCGGGGTGCGGATCATCAACTGCGCGCGGGGCGGCCTCATCGACGAGGCCGCGCTCGAAGCGGCGCTGAAATCGGGACACGTCGCCGGCGCCGCGCTCGATGTGTTCGTCGCCGAACCGCCGGGCGACCACCCGCTGCTCAAGCTGCCCAACGTCATAGCCACGCCGCACCTGGGGGCGTCCACGGCCGAGGCACAGGTCGAGGTCGCCGTCGAGGCCGCTCGGCTGATGGTCGACTTCCTGACCACGGGCCGCGTCGGCTTCGCCGTGAACATGGCGTCGGTGGACCGAGCCGAGCTGAACGAGTTGCGGCAGTATCTGGACATGGCCCATCGGCTTGGCCTGCTGCACGCCCAGATGGACCGCGGTGCGGTGCGTCGCGTCGTGTTGCGCTACCGCGGCGACGTGGCCAAGAAGAACACGAAGCTGCTGACCGCGTGCTTCGCCGCCGGACTGTTGGAACACGCGTTGGTCGAGGGAGTGAACGTCGTCAACGCCGAGATGCTGGCTCGCGAGCGCGGCATCGAGATTGTCGAGCAGAAATCGGTCGAGCACGGCGACTTTGCCACAGTGATCCACGCGGCGGTCGAGACCGAGCGAAAGGCCTACGAAGCGGCCGGCACGCTTTTCGGCAAGCAGTTCTTGCGATTGGTGCGCTTGGGCGAGTTCCACCTCGACGCATACCTCGACGGCGTGCTCTTGATCTTCTCGCATCAGGATGTGCCGGGCATCATTGGCAGCATCGGCACGATCTTTGGCAAGCACCGCGTGAACATCGCCGCGATGACGGTCGGTCGCGAGCGGCCGGGCGGCGAGGCCATTGCCGTACTAAATCTGGATGCCGAACCGCCCGCCGACGCGGTCAAGGAGGTTCTCGACCACCCGCACATCAGCACCGCCAGCGTCGTCAAGCTGCCGCCGGCCGGCCAGATGCCCGCGTGGCTGATGTGAGGGTTCAGGGTTCGGGGTTCAGGGTTCAGGGTTCAGGGTTCAGGGTTCAGGGTTCAGGGTTCAGGGTT
>DAIOWH010000028.1:9604-42860 GCA_036758585.1 Planctomycetia bacterium | reverse complement strand
TGTCGCGCCTCGCCTGCGGCTGCGGGTTAAACGAATTCGGACCCCTTTCAATGTGGAGCGGTACTTAGCCGCGCGAGGTCGGCGCGACCCCGGCATACAACTATAATGTCGCAGGCCTTGGATTGATGAAGCTCGTTTGCTCGATGCCTGACCCCGTGTCCACCACTGACGCGACAACGCCGCTGCTGCCCGAATGGCGCCGCAAGCGAATGCGGGCTGGATTCGCGCTGGCGGCGATCGCGTTGTCGCTCGCGGCGATGAACTCGTTCGTGCCACTCGTGCTTCAGATCGTGATGCCGCCGACCGACACCGACGCACTGGCTCGCCTGGCCGAGACGTCGAGATGGTTCGAAGCGACCGCCCAGATCGTCATCGAGCTTGCGTTGGGCGGCGGATTCGTCTGTCTCTACCTGACCGGGCGGCCTGGGTCGTGGCGGCGCGTTTGTTATTGGTCGCTGGCGATGGTCGGGGCCGACTTCGTGACGATCGGCGTGGTCCACGTCGGCGACGATCCGGCGTCGGCGGCCGTGGCGTGGAACCTGGCCGCGATGTTGGGGTGGATCGAGATGTGGATGATCGCGGTACTCGCGGCTCAGGCGGCCGAGTTGCTGGACCGGTACGATATCGTCCATCAGACGGAAGTGGCGGGCCGGCTGATCGTGTGCGGCGGTTTTGCGTGGCTCGGAATGCTCGTCTGGTCGTTCGACGTGGACGTAGCCGGCGGCAGGCCGCCCGCGCCGTCGCACGACGAGCCGAGCGTGCTCGGTCTCTTGGGCGTTACCGTGGCGCTGGTGAACCTGTTCGTGCTGTGCCGCGCGGCCCTGTTCTGCGGGCGGCTGGCCGTCGAGTGCGGAGCGACCGATGCTGGCCCGGCGCCGAAGCCTGTCGCATGAGTCTCACTCGCTCCTCTCGTACTTCATCTGAGCAACGGGACCGAAATAACTTCCCGCGTTGGGGCGGACAGTAGCCCGACGCGCGAGCGAGGAATCGGCAAGAAGATCACCTCGCTTGCGCGTCGGACTATTGTGAGTGAACGGGAAGTTATTTCGGCCCTGTTCCTGAGGCGCGGTGTGAGCGTTCGGAAATACCAACTGGATGCGCAGGTTCGCACGTTGGGCTTGTGAGCACTACGGCTGGACGTGCAGTAGGATGAGCGACGTGCACGGGCCGGGTCGGCCGGCGCGCAGATCGCTGGCCCACGAACGACTGACGACGATGCCGTAGGTGCCCGGCCGCCGGTCGGTCACCGTAAGCGGCAGTATCACCTCAGTCTGGTCGGGCTTGATCGTCATCGGCGCTCGCCAGCCACAGCCCGCGCTCACAGTCTCGCCGTCGACGGTGATGCCAATCTCGGCCTTGCTGTCGGGCGGTCGATGGACGCGCACCGGAATCTCGACGGTGCCGCCTAGTTTCACGGTCAGCTCGCGCACGGAGGTCTCGAGCCGTGCGTCGAGCGGGCCGGCCACGACGGCGCGAGCGACAGGGCTCGGTCGGAACGGCAGCCGATCGTTGAAGCTACCGCTCTGGTAGAGGTAGCGGCAGAGCGGTTGCGCGGCGTGTTCGATCGTACGTCCGGCCTGTTCCGCGCGGCCGACCACGCGAAACGGCACGTGCGTCAACGGAGCAATGTCGGGCGCGGCCGTGATCGTCAGAAGCGCCTTCTGGCCGAGCGGCCCGCTCGAAACCAGGTAGCTCGATGCCGGCAGATTGCCGACGCTGCCGGTCCATCCGGTCGGCAAGCCTTCGATCGACAGCTTGATGTCGGCGGCGAGGCCGCCCCAACGCTGCACCTGTACGACGAACGCCGAGCTAGATCCAGGCCCCCAGATCGGCAACACGTCGGGCCACTGAAACAGCCGAAAGTCAGGCTCGAGCGGCGTCGCCGTCAGGCGATAGACGGCGCGCGGCCCGCTCGCACCGGTCTGGTCGGTCACACGCACGAGGTAGTCGCCGTCTTGCGGTGCGGTGAATTCGAGCCGACTGTCGGCCGCGGCGAAATCGTGTTCGCACTGACCGGCGAACATCGCCCCGTCGTCGTTCTCGGCCAGCTTCTTGCCCGCAGCGTCGAAGACCTCGACGAGCGTATCGGCCGCCGAGCGCAGGTATCGCTGCGCGGCGATCTCGATCACGACGCCTTGGCCCTTTTTCAGCGGCGTGCGAAACCAATCGGCGTCGCCTGCCTGATCGAATCGCGCGTTCACGGTACCGGGCACTTGCAGCACGACTGCGGCGGACTGGTCGTTGTTAGGTTCTGCTTCGATCGTCTCGGGCCAGTCGCCTCGCACGAGCGGCACGTCGGCCGAGCTGGCGGCTAGTCCATCGGTCACGGCGAAGTCGAACGGAAAGTCGCCGGTGGGCACCGCGACCGCGTGACGGCCCGCCGGCACGTTCGGCCCGCCAAGTTCGACCTCGACGGTCCGCCCGCGCTGGCCGCCGGGCGGAAATGCGTGCGTCGGATAGGGCACAGCGCCCACAGTCAGACGATAGACCGCGTCGACGCCCCCCATGTAGCTGAGTCCCTGCACGCGCACGACGTACGACCCAGCCGACTTCATCGTGTAATCGAGCACCGGATCGAGACCGAGCGTGTCTTCGGCCGCGGCGAGTGTCCGGCCGTCGCTGTCGAGCAACTGCAGACTCGTATCGAGGAGCCCTTTGCCGCGCACCACGCTGTCCATGCCGTGCGCGAGTACCGCCGCGACCACGTGCTGCCCCGCTTCGGCCTGGAAGCGAAAGAAGTCGACGTCGACCGCAGGGTTCAGGCGACCGTTGATCACCGTCGGTGCGACGACCGACTCGGCTGACTCGATCGTGTTGTTCGGCTCCTTTTCGATGTGTTCGGGCAATCGTCCGACGAAGAAGTAGCGGAAGCCCGAGAGTCCGTGGTTGCCCAGCACTCGCACCAGCCGCCGGCCAGGCGCCGCGTCGGGGGCGATCTGAAACGTGGCCTGCACTTGAGCCGTGTTGACCGGCTTCACTTCGACGACGGTGATGCCCGGCGGCCCATCGATGACGATCTCGCGCCCGCCATCGAGCCGGTTGAGGCCGCCGAAGTCGACCGTCAGCCGCTCGCCCGCGCGGCCGCCGGCGAAATAGACGTAGTCCAGACACGGGTTCGGATGGCTGAGCAGTTGCCCCCGCGCCGGACGAGGCCAGAGGGCAACCGCGATGATCAGCAGCACGAGGCGCTGTGGAACAAGTTTCAACATCGGTGCGCCAGACCCAGATCTCGGCTTGTAGGCGTTCCGCACGCGGCCATCAATGAGACGTTTCGTTTAACGCCCAGCCGAAGGCGCCGGCAGCACATGGCTGGGATTGTGCATCTCCGGTCGCCTGCGGCTCCGCGTTAAACGAGTCGAACCTGGCCGCGTGCCGAATTATGTAATGGCTGGCAAGGTCGCTCGCCGCAACCGCTCTCGGCGAGAGCGGTCTACGTTGGTCAAACGATCAAATGTACACGCGCCGGTTGTACACGTACCATTCGACCAGGAGCACCGCGAGGGCCGCGAGCACCAACCAACGCCACGCCTCTAGCCGCGAGCGGTTCACCAGTTCGCGGGCGGTAACCTGAGTGTGGCCGATGTCGAAGTCGCGGCGCGGGGTAATATCCGACTCTTGGGGATCGAACAGGTTGACGGCGAAACGTCGCTCGGCCTTTGCGCCGTCGCCGAAGTCGTACACACCCAGCGTGTCGGTCTGGTTGAACAGGAACCTTCCCTGTGGCGTGCGACGAACCACGTGGGCCTTACCCGTCGGGTCCTTCACCTGCATTTCCTTCCGCAACGAATCGCTGCGCAGCCCGACCGTCTGGCCTGGCAGGACAATCTCCTCGGTGATCGCGTCCTGGACGTTGCCCAGCACGCGCAGTGCATTGAACACAAACAGCGGAAAGCTCGTCTTTCGCACCCAGGTCGTGTTGTACTCGCGCCCTTTTTCGCCCTGCCGCTCGAAGCCGAAACCGATCACGCAGTCCCAGAACCCTTCGCGGGTGAGCAGAAAAGCCAGCGGCCCCTGTTCGCTTTCGAGCAGTACGTCGGTGCCTGCGGGCAACTGCGGAAGCAACGATTCGACAATGCCCACGTCGTCCATGTTCACAAAGCGAAATAACGGGTGGGCGTCGTTGACCTCGGCGATGATCGGGTTGACGAGCGTTTTCGTTTCGCCCAGTTCGGGCAGTCGTGGGATCGCTCCGATGAAGAGCGTGTTCGTTTGCGGCATGGTCGTCGGAGCACAGCCGTCGTAGATGATCAGATCGTACTGGCCGGCGGCGGCTTTGCTCTGGTACTCGCCCTTTTCAAGTTCGTCGGGCAGGATTTTCTGCAACTCGGCAATCTGGCCAGCCGCCTCGGTCTCGAGCGCCAGTTCCAGCCAGTGGTTGCCGCGGCTCACGACCAGCACCTTGGCGCGGCGTACGTTGCCCACGACGCAGCGAGCGACGTTGTCGGTCGGCAACATGTCGCGAGCATCGAGCCGCAGTTCGATGACGCCCGCTTCGAGGTTGTCCAGGTCGAAGACGACCGCCTGTTCGGTCTTGGCGGCGAGGCGCAGTTCCTTGGCGTCCTTCAGATCGCCGTCGAGATAGAGTTCGCTGCGTGCCGTGACCGGCTCGGCGCCGTAGTTGTGCAACCGCGCGAAGACCTGAAGTTGTTCTGGTCGTTCCTCCGCGCGTCGCACCATCATGGCTGCGATCGCCACATTTGCGTCGGACTTACCGGCCACATAGAACCGCGGCTCGAGCGCGGCGAGCGCAAACTCCTTCACGTCCGCAAACCCGCCGTCGGTGAACATGTGCAGCAGAGGCGGGTTGATGTCCTGGACTCCCTCGCGATACTTTTGCGGGTTGGCCAGCCCCGAGGCGACTTCCAGGGCCTCGCGCAGGTTCGTGGTTCGCTGCGTCGGCTCGATCGCCGCAAGTCGTTCGCGCAACAGTTGGCGATTGGAGGTGTACGATCGCACCACCGTAGCCGAATCGTTGAAGGAGATAATCATCGCCGCGTCGTCGCCCGACATCTTGTCGATCACTTCCGATCGGGCCTGCTCTTTGGCCCAATCGAGCCGGCTTGGCGCGACGTCGCTGGCCGCCATGCTGGCCGAGTTGTCGATGACGATCACGTGCCGCTGGCCGCCAGTTTCCCATGCGAACCACGCCGGCCGCGCGAGCGCGAGCAGTGCCAATGCCACGATCAAAAGCTGCAGGAACAAGAGCAGATTCCGCCGCAGTCGCTGGAACAACGAATTGACGTGCAGGTCCTCGACCGATTTTTGCCAGAGGAACGTGCTCGGCACGGTCAGCGGCTGGCGTCGCAGCTTCAGAAAATACAGCGCGACCACAGCAAACGGCACCGCCGTCGCAACGGCCCACTGCAGCGGAGTGAGCGAGTTCAGAAACTGCATTGCATCCCTTCCGTCAATGGCGAATCGTCAATGGTCCATAGTCTGCGGTCATCGCCGCTAGGCGATTGACCATTGACTACCTGACCAAACCGCGTTGTCTCAAGTAAGTCAGCACCAGTTGATCGAACGGTCGCGCGTTCGTCGTGAACACATAGGTTATGGCGCGGCGCGAACACCAGTCCTTCAGCCCCCCGCAGAAGGCCTCCAGGTTCTGTTTGTATCGTTTCAGCAGCGGAGCACTGACCGTGATGTCCGCGGTGTCGTCATCTTCGGCGTCAACCAATCGCAGGTCGCCGGCGAGTTCCGGCTCGACCTCTTCTTGCGACAGGATTTGGATCGCGTAGATGTCCAGGTTGCGCGCGACCAGGTAGCGCAGCGCCTCTTCATAGCCGGCCTTGTCCATGAAGTCGCTCAGCACGACGACGATTCCCTTGCCGGTGTTCTTGATGGCGAAGTTCTTGGCCGACTCGGCGAGCCGACTGCCGCCGCCCGGTTCGAGCTTGGTCAAGAAATCCATGACTCGCCAAAACTGCGTGCGGCCTCGCACGGGGCCGATCCGGGCGTCGAGTCGATCGTTGAAAGTCTCGACGACGACGCGGTCGTGATTGATGAGTCCGATGAATCCGAGCGCCGCCGCCACCTGCTTGGCGTAGAACAACTTGGTCGGGTCGCCGAAATCCATCGACACGCTGGAGTCGACCAGCAGGTAGAAGTGCAGGTCCTCCTCTTCCATAAACAGTTTGATGAACAGCCGATCGAGCCGGCCGTAGATGTTCCAGTCGAGGAACCGCAGGTCGTCGCCGACGACGTAGTTGCGATAGTCGGCGAACTCGACGCTCTGTCCGCGCCGTTTCGATCGCCGCTCGCCCTTGAGCCGGCCGACGAACACCTTGCGCGACACCAGCTCAAGCTGTTCGAGCTTGGCGATGAATTCGTTAGAGAGCAGTTGTTGTTGAGTGGTTGTGGGCATGTCTGGTCGACGCGGTCTTACACCGTGACGAGTTCCTCGGCTTTCTCGGGCACGTGTTCGAGCACTTGGAGCAGCACGGTGTCGGACTCAACGCCTTCGGCTTGGGCCTCGAAGTTCAAGAGCACCCGATGTCGCATGGCCGGCAGGTAGACGCGGCGCAGGTCCTCGAAGCTCACGTTGTAGCGGCCCTCCAACAGCGCGCGGACCTTGGCGGCGAGCACCAGCGTCTGGGCGCCGCGCGGACTGGAACCCCAGCGGATGTAGCGGTTCGTTACATCGGGGGCGAACTCGCCTTCGGGGTGCGTGGCCATCGTCAGGCGGATTCCGTAATCCTGCACGTGCGGCGCGACGATCACCTCGCGCACCAGTTGCTGGAACCGGACGATCGTGGCGCCGTCCATGACCTTTTCGGCCTTGGGCCATTCGTTCTTCGTGGTGCGGTCGAGCACCGTACGCAGTTCGTCGTGGCTGGAGTAGTTGACCAGCAGCTTGAACAGGAACCGATCGAGTTGGGCTTCGGGCAGCGGATAGGTGCCTTCCTGCTCGATCGGGTTCTGCGTGGCCAAGACGAAGAACGGCTCTTTGAGTTTGTAGGTGGTTCCGCCGGACGTAATGGAGTGCTCTTGCATGGCTTCGAGCAGCGCCGACTGAGTCTTGGGAGTGGCGCGGTTGATCTCGTCGGCGAGCACAATCTGAGCGAACAGCGGCCCGCGCTGGAACTCGAACTGGCGGCGCCCGTCGGGCGTCTCCATGACGATGTTGGTGCCGATGATGTCGGCCGGCATGAGGTCGGGGGTGAACTGGATGCGTGAGAAATCGAGTTGCAGGGCCGTGCTCAGCGTCCGCACGAGCAGCGTCTTGCCCAGGCCGGGCACGCCTTCGAGCAGGGCGTGGCCGCCGACGAACAGGCAGGTGAGCACTCCGTGGATGATCTCGTCGTGTCCGACGATCACCTTAGACACCTCCGCCTTCAGGCGGCCGTACTCTGCGCGAAACTCCTCGGCGCGGGCTTCCATGGATCGGACGTCGGCAGACATGGCTGTTCTCCAGGTTGACGTTCAGTGCTAGCGGTTCAACACGGCGGCTATGGTTTCTTCTCGTTCCAGACCTTCTTCTTTGCCTTGAGCAGACGACTCGTGTAAGTGTCTTGTTCCTTTTGTTGCTCCGGGGTCACCTGCGGGGCGTGCGCGGGCCGGGCGGGTCGCGCGGGTCGGGCGCTGCCGGCGGCGTCGGCGGTGACCGATTCAGTCACAACGGAGTCTGGCGTCGACTCGAAGCGTCGGGCCGCGCGGGCCTCGTCGAGTTCGCGAACTACCTCGCGCTTGCGTTGCCGCAGCTTGTCCATGGTTTCGGGCGCGGTTGCCTCGATCTTCTTGCCGCGTACGTAAGCCCACGCGATCGCCACGGCCGGACGCATGCGAGACAAGTCGAGCGAGATGCGCCGCACACCCACGTCGAACAGGAACAACACGACCGACCAGAACAGCAGCGACGGCCAGACGTCCTGGGCGGCGGTCGGCGGCGGCAGGTCGTGTCGGAACGGGTTCTTGTCGGCATCGACGCGCATCGCCTCGTCCTCGCTGATCGTCTTGCCGCCGGCCACCGAGGCGATCTGTTCGAGCAGTCCGGCGTTCGATTCCAGGTCGCGGTACTCCTGTGGGTAGGGCACGCTGATGCCGGTGGTGATCTGTGTCGGGTCGGCGCCAGGCACCTGGGCCTTCATGGTGATGAAGTATGTTCCCTTCGACTCGGCGCCGTCGATCAAACCCTCGTACCGGCCGGGGGCGACCTGAGTCAGTTCGAGCGGCCGGGTCTGGGTCTCGGGGTCGATCACTACGCCTTGGATTTGGGCGAAGTTCACGAACTGGTTGTTCTTGTCGAGCACGTCGGCGATGACCTTGATCTTGCCGTCGACGAGGTTCGTGGAGACTGAGATGTTGCCGCTCTCGACGCTGCGCAGGCTCCAGCGCACGAGCTGCGCCCAGAACTTGCGGTAGCCATCCCAACCGGTCCACGCGCTGGTCCACTTGGCGCCGGCGTCGCTGGTGAACGCGACCGACTTGCCCAGGCCGTACTGCCAGTGCGCGAGCACCGGGTTGTCGGTGCCGGTTGGGAACGGCGAACTGATGGCGATGTCGACCAGTTCATTCTGTTTCGGCGTGGTCAAGACCAGCCCGCGGATCGCCGGCAACTCGCCTGTGACGCCGGCGATCGGTTCCGTTTGCTGGACGATGTTCGGCGCCCAGCCTGGATCGCGTTCGAAGATCAGCGGACGCGAAACGACGCGGGCTTCTTTCTGGAAAATCTTGGGCAGCGCCTTGTTGTTCGTGACGTTGTAGTAGCGGCCGCCGGTCGACTTGGCGATGCCGGCCATTACGCGCTGGGCACCCAAATCATTGCCATGCGCGCCGACGACCACAGCGGTGATCGTGATTTTGAGGTTTGCAAAGCTGCGCAGGATCGCCGGGCTTGGATCGGTCGGATCGCCGTCGCTGACGACGATAACATGTTTGGTCATTGCGTCGCTCTTCATCAATGCGTTGCGGGCCGGGATGAGCAGCGAATCGAAGTCGGGGCAATCCATCGGCGTCATGCGGTCGATGCGCGCGAGCAGGCGAGTCTTCTCGCGCACTTGCTGCAGCGTGAACACCCAGGTGGGCGTCCCCTGCGACTGGAGCACGCCAGCCTCATCGTGATAGGAGAGCGTTTGGATCGCCGCCTTGGAAATCTGCTTTTCCCAGAAGTTGCCCTCGGGTATTTCGCAGGCGTGTGAGAGGATAACGAGCGCGCCCTTGCCCATCACCTTCATGCTCTTGATCTGCATGTCGACGGGCATGGCCTTCTCGATCGGCGTGTCGATGTATCCGCCCGCGCCGAAACTGTTCGGTCCACCGATCATGATCAGGCCCGCCCCGAGGTCGTGCGTGTTGGCGGCGATCATCTCCATCTGCCGCTGGCTCAGGCCTGTGGCCGACAAGACCATGCCGCCCTCGTCGGTTTTGACCTCCGAGACCGGCAGATTGGCGAGGATGACGCAGTCGTACGGCCGCAACTCGGCGAGGCTGTTGGGCACTTTGTCCGACCCAATCTGCGTGACCTCGATGTTCTCCTGACGCAGCGCCTCAACCAGCCGGTCGTGCTCGCCGGGAGTGCCTTCGATGACCAGCACGCTGGCCTCGCCCTTGAGATAGGTGAAGGTCGACGCCTCGTTGTTGGTCGAGATGCGATCGACGGTTGGATCGGTCGGTTGGAAGCGGGCCTCGAACGTGTAGTAGTTCGGTTCGTCGATCTTCTGCTGCACGATCCACGGGTTGACGCCGCGATTCAGCGTTACTTCCTGCTCGACGATCGGCGTCGAACGGCCCTGCGTCTTGCGGAACAGGCGCAGCGTGCCAGCCACCGGGGCGCTGGCGCGGACGAGCACGGTCAGATTCACCGTCTCGCCCTTGTGTACGTCGGGCGGCATCGTGACCTTCTCGACCATCACCTCCTGATCGTACCGGTAGCGGATCGGCAGAACGTCGATGGTGACGCCGCCGGCCTGTGCGGCGACCGCCTCGCGCAGCGCATCGCCGCGGTTCTCATTGCCGTCGCTGATCAGTACGATTCGCTTCATCGTGTCTTCAGGGAACGCCCCCTGGGCCAGCTTCAGCGCGGCTCCGATGTCTGAGTGGTCGCGGTCGAACTGGGCCTCGGGCGACGTGACCTCGATGTACGGCAGCGGCGGAGTTTCGATGCGCGGCTCGCGCCCGAAAAAGACGACGCCAGCCAGGTCGTCCTTCGGCTTGTGTTGCTGCACGACGCGGTCGACGTAGTCTTGAATCCACTTCTGGCGATCGAGCGGCATCGACCGCGAGTCGTCGATCGCAAAGATGACGGTGAGCTTCTCGGTGAACTTGACGAACTGCGCCTCGGCCAGCGCGGCGATCACGAGCGTCAGAATGACGCAGCGCAGCACGATGGCCAGCGTCTGGCGCACCGGACCCAACCCGGCCAGACTCCGGCGACTGACCCAGATGAGCAGCGGCAACAGACCGAGGCACGCCAGGTACCCCGGCCGGGTGAACGTCAGCGACCGTCGCGTGCGGTCCCAATCGAGCGCGACCACGGTCGCCGCCAACAGCACAGGAACCAGCGGGACCACCAGCGAAAGCACGCGACGCCATCGGCCATCGTCCAGGAAACCACGGACGATCACCCAGGCGACCAGCGTGCCGACGCCCAGCCAGATCCATAAGCTGGTGTTCGCGAAGCTCAGGTAATCGCCGAGCGGCATGATCACAACACGATCCTTTGTACGCGGTGGTTGCTCGAGTCGGCGACGTGGATGCGGCCGTGCTGGTCAACGGCCAGCGCCCACGGGAAGTTCAATTGGCCCCGGTCGCGCCCCGCGCGGCCCCACGCCCCCAGCGACTTGCCATCGGGCGTGAACCGTTGCACGCGGTGATTGCCCCACTCACAGACGTAGAGATTGCCGTCGCCGCCGAATGCAATGTCATACGGATAACTGAGCTGGCCGAGCGCCGCTCCTTGGCCGCCCCACACGCCGAGCAGTCTACCGTTCGTCTCGAAAACTTGAATGCGATGATTGCACGAATCGGCGACAAACAGCCGCCCCTGGCCGTCGAGCGCCAGACTTTCGGGCCGCCGGAATTGGCCCGGCTCAGTACCGTATTGGCCCCAATGGGCGACGAACCGATGGTCGGGATCAAG
The DNA here is from genome assembly GCA_036758585.1 of Planctomycetia bacterium. Classification (GTDB taxonomy): domain Bacteria; phylum Planctomycetota; class Planctomycetia; order JALXBF01; family JBGPMX01; genus DAIOWH01. The sequence continues at coordinate 31,783 of DAIOWH010000028.1, read as the reverse complement.
CACCTGGATGCGGTCGGCCCAGCCATACTCGGAGGTAAACAGATAGCCGCTCGCGTCTTGGACCACTTCGCGCACGTAGCCGAATTGGCCCGGCTCGGCGCCTTGAACGCCGCCTATCGTCGCGACCGGCTCGCCGTCGGGCGTGAAGATCAAGATGCGATAGAAGTGCGTATCGGCGACCATCACGTTGCCGGCGTTGTCGATGCTCACCCCGGTTGGGCCGTCGACGTTAAACGCGGGCAACCGCCAATGGTGCAGGAACGCGCCGTCGGTCGAGAAGACCTGAATGCGGTCGGTCATGTCGGCGATGAACAGCCGGTCGTGATCGTCGGCGGCGATCGCGCGCGGGCGCTGTAGGTGACCGGGTCGGTTGCCGCGGTCGCCCCAGACGAGTTCCAGCGTGCCCGCGTCAGCTCGCGCGGCTCGATCGCAGCCAGCAGCGGCGGCAAGCGTGCCGGCCCCCGCCGCGATCATTGCGATCGCGCGACGCCGCGTACACCGCGTGGACAGGGGGATGCTCATCGGCAGAGAGGCCACGAGTGCCTCCGTGGTTGCCAGTTTCAAGGAAGGGTTGCACTTCCAGAACGGGTCGGCGATGGTCCACTTATACTCTCACGTCCGACCGGCGGCAAGAACTTGTTCGGTTGACAAGTCGCGACCATCGTGATAAGAGCAGATGGTCGCTGAAAACCATCTGGACGCCCGAACTTTTTGCCCGGGGGTGGAAGTTGGGGCGTCCAGCGGGTTTCGGCAGCGTTCCGTAGCGAACCTGAATCCGAACCGCTGGAGACGTCGTACCCATCATGCCAGAGATCATCATCTCGCGCGACATAGATAACCTCGCGCGTTGCCAAGAGGCTATCGAATACCAGTTCCGAAATGTCGATCTACTGTTGGCCGCGCTGACGCACGCCTCGGGGGCGAACAGCCGCATTAGTTCCAATGAGCGTATGGAGTTCCTTGGCGACGCCATCTTGGGCAGCGTCGTCTGCGAACTCTTGTATCACCGCTTCCCCGCGTTTCTCGAAGGCGAGCTGACTCGAATCAAGTCGGTCGTGGTCAGCCGCCGCACCTGCACGAAGCTCAGCAAGCAACTGGGCCTGGGCCAGTTCTTGATCCTCGGCAAGGGCATGACGACTCAGGCACATGTGCCGCCCTCCGTGCTGGCCGACGCGTTTGAGTCGCTTGTCGCGGCGATCTATCTCGACGGCGGAGTCGAAGCGGCTCGCGATTTCATTCACCGACACGTCGAGCCTGAGATCGACCGTGCGGTTCGAGGCGACCACGGCGGGAACTACAAGTCCATCTTGCAGCAGTTCTCGCAGAAGGAGTTTGGGCAGACTCCGCTGTACCAGGTGCTCGATGAGAAGGGTCCGGACCACAGCAAGTCGTTCCAGATTGCCGCGCAGATCGGCGGGCAGCATTACGCGCCGGCGTGGGGCCGCAACAAGAAAGAGGCCGAGCAACGCGCCGCTTACAACGCGCTCTGCCAAATCAACGGCCACGACCCGAACCAAGCCGAGGAGTCGCTTGTCCGGTTTGACGGCAGCCGCCTATGATCGTGCCAAGGAGACCAATCAGGAATGGACCGTAAGGCAGTCGCACTGTTGTCCGGCGGGCTTGATAGCCGGCTGGCCATCCGAATCTTGCAGCAGCAGGGCGTCGAGATCGAGGCCCTGAACTTCCGCACCATCTTTGGGTGCTGCAAGGACGAGGCGAGCCAAGCGGCTTATGAGCTCGGCGTACGCCTGACTGTCGTCGGCATGGACGATAGGTATCTCGAAGTCATCAAGCGGCCGAAGTACGGATACGGCAAGGGAATCAATCCGTGCGTCGATTGCCGCATCTACTTGTTCGAGATCGCCCGAAAGTTCATGGACCAGGTCGGCGCGTCGTTCGTAGTAAGCGGCGAGGTCGTGGGCCAGCGACCCATGAGCCAGAAACGGCGAGACCTCGACATTATCGCCCGCGACGCTGCGCTCGAAGACTTGCTGATCCGGCCGTTGTCGGCCAAGTTGTTGCCGCCTACGCTGCCCGAGCGACTGGGCATCGTCGACCGCGAACGGTTGTACGGCATCGAAGGCCGTTCGCGCAAAGGCCTCATCGACCTGGCCAGGCAGTTTGGGTTCAACGAAATCCCTCAACCGTCGACAGGCTGTGCGCTGACCGAGCCACTCTTTGCGAACAAGGTGCGCGACCTGATCGAACTCGCCCCACACGCACACCAGTGGGACTTCGAGCTACTGCGCATCGGTCGGCACTTCCGTTTTGACGTCGACACCAAGGTCATACTGGGTCGCGACGAACGGCAGAACGAACAGCTCCGTCTCATGGCCGCCCAAGACAACGCCTCGCCCTGCTGGCTCGTCGAGCCAAAGAACTTCACCGGACCAACCGCGCTGGTCACCGGCCCGCACTCCGAAGAAGTAGTCCATTTCGCCAGCGGGCTCATCGCCCGCTACAGTCGCTCGTGCGACCCCGACACATCGACCGTCGTCTGCGAGATCAACGGCCAGCGGACATCGATGCCAGTCTGCGAACACGAACTGGCAGCCTCGACCGAGACAATCTGATTGATGGCCGCCAGCCTGTTTCCCGTCGAGCAGGCTCCCTGCGTGCCGGCAGGCCAGGAGTGTCTGCCGGACGTCCTCAGCCGGTCAAGCACCGCCCCCGCCTGTTGTTGCCGTCATGTCCTGATTTGCCGTCAATCCACGGCTTCATCGGTACAGCCGTCCTGGTCGCCATCAGTATTTGCCCTCACTTCAACCTTAGCAGGCAACGACTTAGGTAGATCAGGATGTTTGAGTAGTTGGAGTGAAGTCTTCTAATGTAGTTGACCAGATAAGGTCGAAAGAATGCTGTGAGTTGGCAATCTCTACCTGCTGCGTTTGTGTCAAATTTGCGGTCGGTTTAACGAAGGAGCTTTTGAGCCATGAAGATGAAGTGGTGGATGCCGTTCATCGCTTCGGTGGTAGGGGCGATGTTCGGTCCCGCTGGTTCAGCCAGTGCCGGGTACTTCGGCTTGGCGAACTACAACTGCTGTCCACAGGACGCCTGTGCGCGGCAGTGCTGCTATACCACATGCAAGACAGAGGTCGTGACCGAGATGCGGACGGTCAGCGAAACCGTCTGGGAGAAGCAGGAATACACCTGCATGAAGAACGTGACCGAGACGGCGTGGAAGGAATGCACTCAGACGTGCTACCGCACCGAATACGAGCGCGGTTGCCGTGAGGTCAAGTACACGGTGTGCAAGCCGGTGTACGAGACTCAGATGAAAGAGTGCCGCTACACCGTGTGCAAGCCGGTGTACGAAACGATCGAGAAAGAGTGCCGGTACACGATCTGCAAGCCAGTTCGCGAGACTCACATGCGTGAGTGCCGGTACACCGTCTGCAAGCCTGTCTACGAAACGATCGAGAAGGACTGCAGCTACACCGTCTGCACGCCTGTGAAGCGGACCGAGATGCGCGAGTGCCGGTACACCGTGTGCAAACCGGTGACGGAGACGATCGAGAAGGACTGCAGCTACACCGTGTGCAAGCGTGTCCCGAAGACGATCATGAAGGAATGCCGTTACACGGTGTGCAAGCCCGTGACGGAAACGATTGAGAAAGAGTGCACGTACACCGTCTGCAAGCCGGTCCAGGTGCAGTGCGAGCGCGAAGAGTGCTACACGGTCTGCGAACCGGTCGTCACCGAAAAGGTGATCCAGAAGGACTGCGGCGAATGGAAGACGGAAGAGATCGAGTGCCCCGGCCCGGTGGTGACTCGTTGCATCCAGGAGCCTGGCACTTGGACGTTCGATCCGTGCTGCTGCCGCTGCATCTACACCCCCGGCCCCTGCCGGACCGAGCAGGTCCAGTGCCCGCCGCGCAAGATCTGCCGCAAGGTCTGGGTGCCGAAGATCGTAGAAGAGAAAGTCCAGTGCACGACCTACGTGAAGAAGACCGCGACCCGCAAAGTTCCTTACACCGTGTGCAAGATGGTTTCCGAAACGGTCACCAAGAAAGTGCCCGTGACGGTTTGCCGCACGGTGTCGGAAGAGGTCGTGAAGCAAGTGCCTGTGACCATCTGCGAAACGGTCACCGAAGTGGTGAACAAGAAGGTGCCCGTGACGATCTGCCGCATGGTCAAGGAAGAGTGCGTGAAGCAAGTGCCCTACACCGTGTGCGAGATGAAGACCGAGGTCGTCAACAAGAAGGTCCCGGTCACGGTCTGCCGCATGGTGAAAGAAGAGTGCGTGAAGCAAGTTCCTTACACCACCTGCCGCATGGTCACGGAAGAATGCGTCAAGAAAGTTCCGGTCCGCGTGTGCAAGATGGTGAAGGAAGAGTGCGTCAAGCAGGTGCCTGTCTGCGTCAAGCGGATGGTCACCGAAGAGTGCGTCAAGCAGGTTCCTTTCTGCATCGCCAAGCAGGTCCCGTACACGGTGACCAAGAAGGTCCCGTACTGCGTGACCAAGCAGGTGCCTGTGACCATGACCCGTTGCGTTCCGAAGACGGTCTGCAAGCAGGTTCCTGTGCAGGTGTGCAAGAAGGTTCCGGTGACCGTGTGCTGCCCGGCTCCGTCGTGCTGTGAGTCGGCTTGTGGTCACCCGCTGCTCGATAGCTTGAAGGGCCTGTTCCATCACGGTTGCGGCGGCTGCTGCAACTAACCGACCGATAGCGCGTGGACTGGTCCACCCCAGTCGACGCCCATAACGACCCGTTGCGGGCGCCTGTAACGCAAGTTGCAGGCGCCCGTTTTCTTTTGTTGGCGGTGCATTCCACTGCACCGCCTCGACAGCCACGGCCGCCCTTTGATAGAACCTCTCCAGCCGACGTCGAGGGATGGTCGCATGAGCGTGATGGGCGAGATCCAGATTCGCGTGCGCTACGCCGAGACCGACCAGATGGGGTTTCTGCACCACGCGCGCTATGCGGTCTATTTCGAGATGGGCCGTGTCGAGCTGTTGCGATCGCGCGGGCTGAATTACAAAGACCTCGAGGCCCAAGGCTGTCTGCTCGTGATCGCCAAGCTCGCCTGCCGCTATATTCGGCCGGCCCGTTACGACGACCTGCTGACGCTGCGCACGCACGTCGCCCGTGCGACCGCCGCCCGCATCGAACATCGTTACGAAGTGCTGCGCGACGGCCTGCTGCTCGCCGAGGGCGAATCGACGCTCGCCTGCGTCGACCGCGATGGCCGCCTGCAGCGAATCCCCGAGTTCCTGCGCACCACCGACGTCTGAGCCAACCGTCCCACGAGGCCCACGAACCATGAAACTCCGACTCGCTCTGTTCCTAACCAGTGTGGTTGCCGCCGGCCCGGCGGCTACCGTATTCGCTCAGGCCGCCCAGAAGAAAACGGCCGACGCGACCTTTCCCCCGTCACTGCCCGGCGGAATTCGCGTCGCCACCGACTCGTCCGACGAGTTTCTCAAGCCCACCGCGCCACTGCCCAGCGACGTGACGATCGCCACCGTCCCCCCGACCATCGACTTCCTGTACTTCCCCGGTCAGGACTACGCCGGAAAACCCTGGTCGGCCTGGGGCGATAGCCTGGCCGTCGGGCCGGACAAGTACTACACCTCGATCGGCGATCACCTGGCGCCGCGCGGCAACGGTTTCGTATTTGAATAGGGTGCAATCGGTTTCGCTCCAACCAGGTGGTAGCCGCAACTACTGATGGAGCAAGCGCCAAGTGTGTCTTGGGCACGACGAGGAGGGCTTGACCGCTTTGGTTTAGGGGCAATATTGGCCGGTCCGGGAACAAAAAGAGGCATGCTCCCCGGTTGTTTCATGGACGATAGGAAGCATGCCCCATGGATGGTGCAAGCCAGTTCGCTGATTCCGACGCCCCACAGTGTAATCCGGCCGATGCGATCGGTCCAGGTGCGTCGCACGAAATCGAACAGCGCATCGGCGATCTCGTCGCCCGAACTATCCACTGGGTGCGCAGCGACTGCGACGCCTTGCGACTTTGCGGTTTTGAAGAGTCGCTGTGGTCGAAGATCGCCTTGTTGTACCGGCTGCTCGTCGCCTTGTTTCTGGCGGTGCGGCACGAGCGACTGGACCTGCAGCCCCATCGGGCCGACGGGCGCTATCGGCTGAAGGATCGCTTCGCCCAGCGCTCGATCAAGACCTTCTGCGGCCTGGTGGCGTACGGCCGCGCGTACTTGCTGGACGAGCGAACCGGACACGGTTGGTTCCCGTTGGATGCCCTGTTGGGTATCACGCAAGACGGTTTCAGCCTGCGGGTGATCGGACTGGCGACGCGACTGGCCACGCGGGTCAGTTATCAGGCCGCGGCGTTGTTGTTCAAGGCGTTTGTGGGCTGGGCGCCGTCGACGGAGGCGATCGAGTGTTTGGCGATGGGCTTGGGCCGTCGCGCGGGCAGTTACATGGAGCAGTGCCCGGCTTGGGAGTTCCAAGCAACGGGTCGCGATCAATACCGGAGCACCGGGCGCATGGCGATGAGGCCGAGCGTGGCGAGCAGGACGTTGCCGACCCACATGATGGTTGGGGCGGCCAGCCCCTCTTTGCAGAGGTTGAAGCCAAACATCATCAGCGGGTAATAGACCACCACGATCGGCAGGAAACACGAGATGAACGCGCTCAGGTAGTCGCCGCGGCGGAACAGAATCGCGATCGGGCAGCCGAGCAAGACGAACCCCAAGCAGCCGAACGCGAGCGCCCAGCGCATCGCCGGCTCGCAGTTAATGCGCCAGAGGTCGCGTCGTGTGTCTTTGACGTGGGCGGCCAGCGGCGCCAGCTTCGACCACTGTACTTCGTCCAGCCGGCCGCCGGCAAACAGCGGCAACGACTCGACCACCCAACGGCCGCACTCGGCGCGTTGATCGCGGATCAGCTTGTTGCGCTCGTCGCGCAGTTGCGCCATCGTCAGGTCGCGGATGCTCGCGCCCTTGACGTCCTGGGGCATCGGCAGCTCGAAAACCTTGTCGCTGCGGGTCTCGACGCGCAATCCGTCGCGGTTCGTGACCTCGGCCTTGTACATCTGAACGGCTACCGTCTTCTTGGCGTGGTCGAACTGCAGCGCCGCTTCCTGGGCGAAGACGATGAGGTCGTAGTCGCCACCCTTGGCCCGCCGCTTGAAGGTCGTGTTGATCAGTCGTTTGCCTTCGACGCGCTGCACGTAGATCTCGTAGGGCAATCCGGTCCCTTTGAGCGATCGGTCTTTCTTCAGAGTTGCGTAGACCAGCTCTTCGACGTTGCGCACCAGCGCGGTCTTCATGCCCACGTTCGCCACCGGGATCACGCGGTCGAGCAGGAACACCGTGACGAGGCTCATGGCGACGCCGAGTGCCAGGGCGGGCACGATGAGATGAAAGGCGTTGATGCCGGCGGCCTTGCTCGCCATCACCTCGTTGTCGGCCGCGAGCCGGCCGTAGACGAAGCTGACAGCGAGCAGCAACGTCGCCGGGATGATGTACGGCAGCGTGGCCGGCACGACGAACGGGATCATGTAGAGAATCTGGACCGGATTCAGCCCGCGCTGCGTGGCCTCGTGTACGATGCCGCCGAGCACGAAGACGGTCGTGCAGGCGACCAACGCCGTGGCAAACACGCGGATGAGTTCGCCCAGAATGTAGCGCTGCAGAATCCCCATGACGCCTCCATGCGTAGGATTGGACCGCCTAATGTTGTTCGGCAACTGCGGCGGCCAGGCGTGCGACACCTTCGCGGAGTTTCGCGATCGGCGGCACGCCGAAACAGAGCCGCATGGTGTTGCGTGGCCCGCCCAACGGCCCGCTTGCCGATCCGTTCCAGCCTGACGGAAAACAGAACTCGCCGGGCACGTACATCACGCCCTTGTCCACGGAGCGGCGGAACAGTGGACCGGCGAGCGTTGTGTCGAGCGATTCCGGCAGCGCGATCCAGACGTACAGGCCGCCGTCGGGCCGCGTCCAATGCGCCGGCACGCCGTGTCGATTGAATTCGGCCTCGACGGCGTCGAGCGTTGCCGCGAGTTTGTGGCGATAGACGCTTCGCAACTTCTCGACGTGTTCGGCGTATCGGCCGGTCGCCATCACGGACGCGAGCAGGTGCTGAACGAAGTTCGACGACCCGAAGTCGTGGTTGCCCTTGATGCGCAGCACCGGCGCGAGCAGTTCGTCGGGCAGCACGCTGTACCCCGTTTTCATTCCCGGCGCGAACGATTTCGAAAACGTCTGGCTCAGGATCACCGTCTCGCCGCGCTCGTCGTACGAGCGAATGCTGCGCGGAGACGCCTCGCCATAAGACAACTCGCGATACGCTGCATCTTCCAGGATGAAGATTCGGCCGGCAGTCGACCAGCGCCGGATGATCTCGAGGATCACGGGCCGGCGCTCGGCCGCGAGCGTCACGCCCGTCGGGTTCTGATGATAGCTTGTGCAGTACAGCAGCTTGACGCGATCGAGAGATCCAGCGCGATCCAGACCGTCGAGTGTGTGGACCAGCGCTTCGGGCACGACGCCGTCTTCATCCATCGCGACCCCGACGGCCGTCGCGCCGGCGCAGTCGATGTTGCCCATGAAGACGAAGTAGTCCGGTGCGCCGACCAGCACGATGTCGCCGGGATCGAGCAGCGCCTCGGCGATGAGTTCGAGCATCTGCTGCGAGCCGGTCGTGACGACCAGCTTGTCTGCGCTCAGTCCCATCTCGCGGGCCGAACAGCCTTCCACTCGTTCGAGGTGCTCGACGGCCAGTTCGCGCAGCCGTTGGCTGCCCTGCGTGGTTCCGTACTGCAGCGCGCGGCGGGCCGCCGCCGGATCGCCGAGCAGTTGCACGATCGACTCGCGCGTTTCGTCGACCGGCAGGCTCGCTTCGTCGACCAGTCCGGCGGCGAGCGAGATCAGGTCGGGGCGCGTGACCGCCTGCTGCATCAAGAAGCTGATCGGTGGATCGCCGATTCGCGTTGCTCGTTGGCTCAGGCGCGCGGCGTGGTTCATGACAAGCGGTTCGCAAAGTGCCAGTTCAGACGGTTCGCAAAGTGTTCCGGATCGCATCGGGGCGGCAAGTATACGGGCGACCCCAAACCTGTCAATCGCGTCGATCTGGGCCGCACTGCGTGCGCAACGCACGGGAAACTGGTTCACGTACTTTCGTCATTGTCACTGGACCGTGTTTCGAGACCTGGACGGCTGGATTCGTGGCCGGTTGCGCAGCATGCTGCGCAAGCGAGCGGGCCGGCAAGGTCGGGGCCGAGGCGCGGACCATCAGCGATGGCCGAATGCGTACTTCGCCGAGCAGGGGCTGTACAGCCTGAGCATTGCCCATGTTCGGTATTGTCAATCCCCCATGGGGTAAGACCACTGACCGGAGAGCCGGATGCGGGAGATCCGCCCGTCCGGTTCGGAGGGAGGGGGGCCGCAACCCAATGCGGCCTCCCTACCCCTATCAAAGTTGGCGGAGAGCCGGAAATCCATGCACGGTGTTGGCCAGGTTTATGGCCTTGGTTGGTTGCGATCCCCGCCGAGGCGTCTAAAGAAAGACAAGAAAATCAAGAAAACATCGGGTCGCGTGTCCACCCCCCCCCTTTTGCGCGATTAGAGTTGTAGTAAGCCACGAAGTTCGCTTGAGCGTCCGGCACCGCCTCGGGACGGCCGGCGGCAGCCAGGAATGGCCTGTGCTTGGCGAACTAGTGGTTTGTCGTTCCATAACCTTTTGATTGGAGAAGACCTATGTTTGGATTCCTTGTCGGATCCCGTGTGCCCCGCGCGCGACAGCCACGTCGTCGGAACAACCTGAGTGCAGCCTTGAGGCTCTCGAAGGCCGTTGGTGCCCGTCCGAGTTCTCCCCGGTATCTCCCGGACTCATCCCTGGCTTGGCACCCGCTCTAACGCTTGAAGTCGCTGAGGCACCGGGCCAAATGGCGATCCTCAGCGGGCAGGTGACCGATGAAAACCCGGCTACAGTGGTTGTTACGTTCGGCGGTGTTGCCGGTGGCACCACGTCGCCCGACGCGACTGGTTCGTATTCACTCCTCACGGCAGCCAACGGCCTGGGAACCGTAACTGCGGTGGCCCTCGACGAAGAGGGCTTAGAGTCCGACATCGTCGAGGCCGACCTCACCTCGATGCCTCCTGTGATCTCACTGTCGCTTCGGTATGGCGAGCAGCGGTGGGTCACCCTTTCGGGGACCGTCAGCGACGAGGTGCCTGGCGGCCTGACCGTGACATTCACCGGTGTTGTGAACAGTTCGATAACGACCAACGCTAATGGCTCGTTTGCACTCACTGTTCAGGCCTCGGCCCTTGGCGACGTCAACGCCAGCACGGCAGATCAGTGGGGGCTCGCATCGAACACGGAGACTGTCACGGTGACCAGCAATGCTCCGGAGATTGTCGGCTTCGGTGGCAGAGAGACTCCTACCGGTGTTGTCTTCACCGGCACTGTGATTGACGAGAGCGCCCCAGGCTTGGTGGTGACGTTCGGCGGTCTACTCGCCGGTTATTCAGCGACGGTCGATTCGACCGGCGGGTTCCTGCTGGTAGTGGACCTGGATTGGAACGCGTATGGATCAGCGTCAGCTCAGGTCACCGACTGGTGGGGCCTGACTTCAGAGATCGCGCTGTGGTATGTGTGAACGAATACCCTCGAACAGGACAAGGAGACGCACGGATGACGCCGATGTTGCAAGTCCGCTTGGGGCGGATGCTGGTAACAACGCACAGTGAGCGGTTCATGTTTCAGGATGTGTACTGCCCCAACAACAACGTAACGTTGGACGAGGCCGATGCGGCGGAGCTGATTGTCTTTCTGCACCATAACAGTCGCCGTGTCGCCGAGGAACTCAAGGTAGAAAGGTGCGATGATGGATGCGAACAGACCGAACGCCGACCAGCCATCTCGCGAGTTTAGCGGTATGGTTGCACGTATCGTGCGTCGCGCGGTGCGAACCAAGCCTTCAAGCGCGCCGTTCGCTCAGCGATTAAACGAGCGGTTTCAGAATCTGCTGCGTCAGCGCGAGGGCGATCGTGACGAAGCCTGCGAGCTATTGACGAATGAACTTGCGGTACGGCTGCGCACGGCGATGTTGCCGATGCGAGCGACTGTGGCGATCGCCGGCCCCGCAGCTACCCAAGTGATGCTTGACTGAGCAAACTGCAGCCGCCCTCAACGCCCACTCCGCTCAAGGAGCCAGAGCGGTGGAAGAACTTTCGCCAAGGCCTGCTTGTCGGGGAGCGGGCCTTGGCACTCTTCCCTGTCCCCCATAACCTATTTGGGGGGGGAGAGAGTGGGCGTCGAGGGTCCGGCCTCCCTTGTCACGTCTCCACGGCACTCTCGCGCCGCGTGATCACTATCGGATCGCTCTGCACACGCCAGGATCTTGAATTGCCAGGCCCCATCAAGACAGAATGATCCTCTCATTTGGAGGTGCGGTGGGCAGGCCGCCATGTAGTCGCGCCGAGGCATCGTCGAACTTGTTTCGGCTCGCCCGTCGGAAAACCACGAACCGACGCGCCGCCTATGGGTTGTGCGAAGTCAATCGCTACGACAATTACTAACTGGCGAGAAAGCCCATGAGCGCGCCGCTCGTTAGTGTGCTCATGCCCGTGTACAACGGCGCGCGGTACCTGCCCGCGGCCGTCGATTCCATTCTGGGCCAATCGCTTCGCGATCTTGAGTTCGTCGTCATCGACGATGGCTCGACCGACGAAACGCCGGCTATTCTGAGCCGGTATGCCGACCGCCGATTGAAACTCCGTCGCCTCGAACATGTCGGACTTGTCGCGGCGCTCAACGCCGGCGTCGACGCGTGTTCCGCGCCGTACATCGCCCGCATGGATGCCGACGACCTGAGTTATCCCGACCGCCTGCGCCGGCAGGCCGACCATCTCGAATCGGACCCACACTGCGACTTCGTCACCTGCTGCTCCGATCTGTTGGATCATCATGGCCGCGTCGTCGGTTGCACCCAGGGAGGTGTGGCGCCGGACATGATCCTGGAACTGGCTGGCGGCAACGAGATCGTCCACGGTTCGGTCATGATTCGGCGCAGCTCGCTGCCCAGACCGGCATATCCGCGACCACCCGAGGACTACTGGCTCTGGGAACACATGGCGCGCGCGGGTCGAGTCTTTCACTGCATTCCCGAACCACCGATGTATGGCTTTCGCGAACACCGTGAGCGCTACTCGCTGATCAAAGCCGAATCGCAGAGTCGCGGCGTGGTGGAGGTTCAGTGGCCGCTTCTGGAAGAATGCAGCGCTACTCGCGACCTCGCCGACCAGCACGTGCGAGGCCGCTTGCTGGTTGGCTGGGGCCGAGTCGGCGGCGCCGCCTATCGTAGCGGGCAACCGGACCGCGGTCACAACGCATTTCGTCGTTTCATGGAACTTGCGCGCACCGTAAGCAATGGCCCGCTGGTCGCGCCACTGCTCACCGGTGCAGAATCGTTGATATGGGGTGGATGTCCTTTCGCCGAACGAATCGCACTGCGCCTGGTGGAACTGCGGCTGCGGCCCTTCGCTGGGTCCTCGTATCGCAAACTCTTCCTCGCGATGCCCGGCGTCGAATCGGTTCGGAGTTTTCTGCATCGCAGCCGATGTTGACGTGACGACATTGGTAAGCCACGTCGAATTTTCCGATTGTGCGGGTCATGCCAACAGCGACGGTCGTAACGGTTCTTCGGACGGCAACCCGTTGCGATCGGATGGGTTGTATCGAGTCTGCGTGAAGTTCCGGTTCTGCCGGTTCCGATAATCGTGACGGATGTCGTGGTCGTATCGACGTCGGCCCGTTTGGCCGGCCTCGCCGCCGAAGGGCCTTTGGATCGGCAAAACAGCGGGGAAACAATAAGGGGGCTTACCATGTTCTCGTTTGTGACTAGGACGAACCGATTGGGGTGGGTTGTGGGAATGGTTCTCGCTGGCGGACTGCAACTCGCCGCCGTTGCGGAGGAGCCTGGGACTCACTCGGCTCTGCCAGCACAGCCGCGCGACGCAGCCACGTCGACCGCAGCGAGCGAAGCGATTTCTAGGGAGGGCCAGTTCGTCGCCAGCGAGGGCAGCTTGCTGGCGGCGCCGGTGAACTTCGAGGGCGCCCTGGATGCGCCGGCGCCAAGCGCGTGCGACCTGGCGTGTAACGACGGCCACGCCGGGCTGTGCGAAAACCTGAGCTTCTTCGCGACAGTCGAGGGCTTCAAGGGTCCGGTCGATCTGGGCGACATGAACGGCAACTTTGGCACACGGCTGGGGCTGAACTGGGGTCACCCGCTGTGCGAAGACTATGGGCTGGGCATTCAGATTGGCACAGCCATCACGATAGCCGACTTTCGCGGCACCGAATTCACCGGCGACAACGACGAACGCTACCAGTCGTTCACGACGATCGGTCTGTTTCAACGCCGCGACTGCGGCCTGAACCTGGGTTTCGCTTACGACTTTCTGCACGACGACTACTACCACGACATGGACATGCAACAGTGGCGGCTCCAGATTGGCTATGAACTCGACTGTGAAGATGAGATCGGCCTCTGGGTCGCTCGCGGCACTCGCGGCGATAGCGGTCGTGTGTTCACGGCCAACCCACTGCCGCCCCCCGCCGTGCTCATCGGCACCGAACACCGCGACCCGATGACGCAGGGCAACATCTTTTGGACGCGAAACTGGGAGGGCGGTAACACAACGACGCTCTGGTTGGGCCTCGCCGAGGAGCACGGCGAGTTTGTGTTCGGCGGCGATTTCCACGTGCCGCTCACGAATAAGTGTGCCCTGGTGGGTGAAGCCGCCTTCATTAGCCCGTCGGGCGACAGCTTCCCAGCCGCCGCGTCGGAGGAGATTTGGAGCCTGAGCATGGGCATCGCGATCTACCCGAGCCGTGGCGCACGACACATCGCGCACAGCGCCTACGCACCGCTGATGCCCGTCGCGAGCAACGCAACGTTCGCGGTGGACAAGCTGCCGGAATAGATACGACGCCATCGGCGCGCGTGTACCGGCTAGCTCCAGGACACGCGCGCCTCCATGAACCGGTCGTTGATGGTTCGAATTCTTGGTTCGCGAGCACTCGTGGCGGCCCAAAGGATGGTTCGGTTCGACCCTCTACAACTGAAATCGTGTAGGCGACCACACGAGATGTACCTGCAATCGACGCCAGAAGGTGGTCAGACATGAATAGCATGCATGCCGCCGCTCGTCGCCGCCTACCAGTTGTTCTCGCAACCCTTGGTGTCGTATGTAGCGTATTGTCCATTGCCGTGATGTTTGCATATATCGCATTGATGGCAGATGGTGCCGTACGGTTCGCGTCGCAAACTGTGTCGCGAGACCTTTGGCAGGCCATTGGGAGCCGAAACGGAGATGAGTCAATTGGTAGTAACTGGTAGTTTCTTTTCTTTGCTCGCCTAATCGAAGGGACCGACGATGAAGCTAAGAAAGACCGTACTCGGTGTTGTATTGGGGTTGCTGCTGGTTCAGGGTGCGTCACTTTTGGGCGCGGTCATAACGATTACTACGCCCCAGGGCGAGGCGGACCCCGCCAACGCCAAGGTGTTGGTGACGGCCAAGCCTTGCCGTTGTGTGCCGGTCAAGGTCTTAGCCACGCACGGGGAGGGCTGCGTTGTCGACGACTGGACAGTAAAATGGGCCATGTCTGTTTCCTCCATGAAACTGGGAATCGATCCTGATCCACCAGTCTGGGGGAAACAGACAAATCACGCAGTCCCAAACTCGTCACGCCCTGTTACCCAAGTTTGAACCAGGCCCATTTTGTCGACGACTTCGCGGTGCAGGTCGCGACGCAGGTCGGACAGCTTGTCATTGAACAATTTCATCACATGAAAACGATCGAACACGATGGTCGCCTTGGGCAAGTAGCTGAGCACGGCGTCGATGTACGCGGGAGACATGTCCATGGCCACCGCCTCGATCTTGGCCCCGGAACTACGCAGCCGTTTCCAGAAGGGTTTCAGGGCCTCGCCCCCCTTGCCGTCGCCGACGTGCACCACCGCGCCGCTCTCCAAGTCCAACACGATGGTCAGGTAGCGGTGCCCCTTGGCGTAAGAGATCTCGTCGATGGCGATCTGACGTAGATGTTTGAGCTTGGGCTTGGCGAAGCGGCGCTGGAGGCGGCGTTTTTGCATGTCCTTGATCACGTCCCAACTGATGTCGAGATGGCGGGCGACATCCTGGATGGTCATGTATTGCGAGAGTTGCAGGGCATAGTGCTCGAACGCTTTGGTGTAGGTGCGGCGTGGGTCGGCGAGGGCGACGGGGGTCTGGCGAATGACCCCGCAGTCCCGGCAGAGGCAGAGCACGCGGGGAATCGCCAAGCATACCGTGACCGGCTTGCCTCCAATGGGCAAGGCGCGGAGGGAGCGATCCACCTGCCCGCGTGGTGCCACGTTGGTCGAACCACATGCCGAGCAACAACACGTCTCGCTCGCCTGCTCGATGCGAAACACGACTGCTCCCTGGCGATACTCGGTTCCCACGTAGCGGTAGCCGCGAATGCCAAATCCGTGGTACAAAAGACTCGTGGACATGCTGATTCCTCCAGTCAAAGGTCTTCACGAAACCCAGACTGGAACAGCATGTCCTCACTCTTTCAAGAACAGTACGCTTCAGTCGGATGAACCCGAAAAAAGTAGGGAGACTCGCGATTGCGGTCTGATCTCCGCCAAGATGCGGAAAGAGAATCGAGACTGCCACCGAACAACACCGCGACGTCATGACCGCATCCCACGAACACCGAGCGAAAACCGCCGAGATCGTCGTCGTCAACACACGTGTTGCCTCGCTAGAATGCTCGTTACTGTCGGGGTCGGTCTGGTGTCGAACTCCGGGGCCGGTTTGAATCCTGCGGGCGCACTGGAACCAACGGTCCGTTGACCCCTTTGGATATGTCGGTGGCATGGTCGCGGCTCGGCGCGGGCATGCCGACGCAAAGCCGACGGCATGGCACCGTCGACCTTGACGACTTTGGCACGCCTTCCTTGTTCGCGAAAGGAACCGCAACGATGAACACACGCGCAGGCGGGAATCAGAGCGGCAGTCGGCCGCGGCCCATCACGTCGGAACCGGCGCGGCGGTCGAGCCGCCGCGAGTTCTTGGGTAGGGCCGCGCTGGCGGCGGGCGCGACGGCGTTTCCGGCGCCGGCGATTCTGAGGGCGGGCAGCGCGAACGAGCGGCTGAACATCGCAATCATCGGCGCAGGTGGACGCGGCGCCGCAAACACTGCGGGCGTCGCCTCTGAGAACATCGTCGCGCTGTGCGATGTCCACGAGCCGGCGGTGAACCGCGCGGCCGAGAAGTTGCCCCGCGCACGAAAGTTCGCCGACTTCCGCAAGCTCTACGATCACGCCACCGAGTTCGACGCCGTCGTGGTCAGCACGTGTGAGCACACGCACGCCTTCGCCACGCTGCCCGCCCTCGAACTGGGTAAGCATGTCTACTGCGAGAAACCGCTGACGTACAACATTTACGAAGCTCGCGTGATTCGCGAGGCGGCGGCCAAGGCGAAGGTCGCCACGCAGATGGGCATTCAGATTCACGCGACCGACAACTATCGCCGCGTCGTCGAACTCATCCAGACCGGCGCGATCGGGTCGGTGCGCGAAGCACACGTCTGGGTCGGCCGGGCGTGGGGCCTGCAGAGCGCCGAAGACGCCAAGAAGAACGGCGACATCGTTTCGGTTCAGGACCGGCCGACGGAGTCGGTGCCGACGCCGCCGGGTCTCGACTGGGACCTGTGGCTGGGGCCGGCCCCGCAGCGACCGTTTCACCATGTCTACTTCCCTGGGCCCAAGTGGTATCGCTGGTGGGATTTTGGCAACGGCACCATGTCCGACCTGGGCAGCCACTGGAACGACCTGCCGTTCTGGGCGCTCAAGCTGCGCGCGCCGCTCACGGTCGAGGCGTCCGGCCCGCCGCCGCACCCGGAGATTGCCCCGGCGTCGATGCAGGCCACATATGAATATGGTCCGCGCGGCGATCTGCCGCCCGTGAAACTGACTTGGTACCAAGGCACGAACAAGCCGGCCGCTCTAGTCGAAGGCCGAATCCCGAACTGGTCGAGCGGCGTGCTGTTCGTCGGTGACCGGGGCATGCTGCTCGCCGACTACGGCAAGCACGTGCTGTTGCCCGAGAAGGAGTTCGCCGAGTTCAAGCGGCCCACGGCGTTCATCGAGAAGTCGCTCGGTCACCACGCCGAGTGGATTCACGCGTGCAAGACCGGCTCGCCGACCACTTGCGACTTCGAGTATTCCGGCTGGCTCACCGAGGCAAACCACTTGGGCAACGTCGCCTACCGCGCGGGCAAGCGACTCGAGTGGGACCCGGCGACGCTACGGGCCAAGAACGCACCCGAAGCAGATCGGTTCATCCGTCGCGATTACCGCAAGGGCTGGAAGCTGGCGTGAACCCACGTTGACCCGTTTCCAGACTCGCCGCTACGATGCAACAGCCTGAAACGGCTGGTCCGCAGGCCCTGGGAGCAAGTTCAATGACGCCCATTCCCCGATTCCCCGTGCGAGCGATCGCCGCCTGGGCCTTGTTCTTTATGGCGGCTCGCACGGTCGTCGAGGCGCAGTTGATTCCGCCCGGCAGTCCCGCCAAGAAACGGTCGCTCGGCTTCCCGGCCAGCGTGTCCGCACAGATTGTTCCCGGCAAGGCCAGGCCCGGCGAGCGAGTGACGCTCGAAGTCACCGTCGAGTTGCAACCGGGCTATCACACCTACGCGATCGAGCAGCCCGACCCGAAGGCGGTGGCGACCAAGATCGCACTCGACCCGGACGGCGCTCTCGAGCCGTCGGGCATATGGACCGAGTCGCCCCCGCACGCCAAGACCGACGACGTATTGAAGGCGACCATCAACATTCACGAAGACAAGGCGACGTTCTATCACGAGCTGATCGTGCCGACCGACGCTGCGGTCGGCGACCGGCGCGTCACCGGCGGCGTTCGCCTGACCGTGTGCGATGCGACCGGCTGCCTGCCTCCCAAGGAGGAAGCGTTCGAGGCCACAGTCGCCGTCGAGGCGTCATTAGGCCCCGCGCCGCCGGGGCCGCCCGCGGCGCCATCGGCGGCGGTCGACGGGCCGGCCGGCATGGGTGCATCAAGCGACGTGGCGGCCGTGTCGGGCCAGGGTCCCGGCGCGGACGCAACCCCGGCCGCACGGACCGGCGTCGTGCTCGGGCCGCCGCAGGGGTTTAAGGTGCATTCCGACAGCCAGATCGACGACTTGGCCGGCGCGCTGGTCTTCGGGTTTCTCGCCGGACTGATCTTGAACGTCATGCCGTGCGTGCTGCCGGTGATCAGCTTGAAGATCTATGGGTTCGTAAAACAGGCGGGCGAGTCGCCAGCGCGTGTGCGGTTGCTCGGCCTGACCTTCGGTGCGGGCATCCTGTTCGTCTTCTTGATCCTCGCTGGTCTGGCCGCATACGCCGGACTGAAGTGGGGCCAGCAGTTTCAGAACGACGTGTTCCAGGTTTCGATGATCGCGCTGATGGTGGCGTTCTCACTGGGCATGTTCGATGTCTATGTGCTTCAACTGCCGGGATTCGTCAGCGACGCCGACGCGGCGACGGCTCACTCCGAGGGCCTGGTCGGCTCGTTCGCCAAGGGCATGTTGGCGACGATCCTAGCCACGCCGTGCAGCGGACCGTTTCTTGGTGCGACGCTGTCGTACACGCTGCGGTTGCCGCCGGCCCAGATATTCGCCGTGTTCACGGCGATCGGGCTGGGCATGGCCTCGCCATATGTGCTGCTGGCGTTCTTCCCGGGCTGGATGCGCGTGCTGCCGCGGCCGGGCGAATGGATGAACACGTTCAAGCAATTCATGGGGTTCCTGATGCTCGCGACCGCCGTGTGGCTGCTGTGGCAGCGCCGCACAAACGGTGAACTGGTCGTCTGGTCCGTGGCCTTCTGCCTGATCGTCGCGCTGGCCGTCTGGCTCTACGGCCGCATGTCCGACCCGCTCGCCTCGGCGGGCAAGCGCATGACCGCGCCGGTGGCCGCGCTGCTGCTGATCGGGTTAGGGGCCCACTTCTGCTTCAACATCATGTACGACCCGGGAGTCGCACGCGCCATGGTGGAGAACCGGCGTTCGACGAACGACAACGGCAACTCGCAAGCGGCGACCTATCATTGGGAACGATACGATCTCGACAGGTTCCTAGCGCTGCGCGAACAGGGGCGCACGCTGGTGGTCGATTGGACGGCCGACTGGTGAACGACCTGCAAGACGCTAGAACAGTTGGTTCTAGACACAGACGAGGTGCTCGATCGGTTCAAGGCCAAGGGTGCGGTGTTGATGCGAGCCGATATCACGTCGGCCAACCCACCGGCCGAGTCGCTGCTCGATTCGCTGGGCAACACGGGGCACGCGATCCCGTTCCTCGCGGTCTTCCCTGCCGACAGGCCCGACGAGCCGCGCACGCTCGAAGACTTCAACCCTTTCAATCCGGGCGACTATCGCAGCCGACTCTTCAAGATACTGGACGAGTGCCCGGACCCGCCGAAGGTCCAGACGGCCCAGGTGCGGCGAAGGTCCGAGTACGAGTGAAGGAGTTTTCTCGGTGGGTCGGCGCTGCGCTTGTCCCACCCTACCCGCTACGCTCTACCTTCGATTGCGCGCGAAGCCCGCGCTAAATGGCCTTGCGTGATCCTGGGAGTCCGCAGGGACAGTAGCCCGACGCGCCAGCGAGGGACCGGGCCTGATTTCTTGTGATTTCGCCATGTGCCCCCTCGCTGGCGCGCCGGGCTACTGTCCCAGAATCGTGCAAGGCTATTTAGGGCTTCTTCAACTCCGACTCGCCAGTTCCTGCCACAAGACCGCGCTGGCGTGGATGCCGCGGTGGAAATCGGCGAGCGAGAACTTTTCGTTGGGCGAGTGCAGGTTGTCATCGTTCTGGCCCCAGCCCAAAAGCAACGTGTCGACGCCGAGTTCGCGCTTGAATGTCGCAACCACCGGGATCGAGCCGCCCTCGCGGATGAACACCGGTTTGCGCCCGAAGCCAGCTTCGATCGCGCGGACCGACGCCTGTACGCCCGGACTGTCGACGGCAACCAACACGGCTGGACCGGCTCCGAACTCCTGAATCTCGTGACGTACGCCAGGCAGACACCGCGCCGCCACGAACTCGCGAAACGACGCGACGACCTTGGCGGGGTCCTGGTTCGGCACCAACCGAAAGCTCACCTTGGCGCTCGCGCGCGACGGGATGATCGTCTTGGCCCCGTCGCCCTGATAACCGCTGGTCAGCCCGTTCACGTCGCACGTCGGCCGCGCCCATTTGCGCTCGACGGTCGTGAAGCCAACCTCGCCGAACAACCCTTCCATGCCGACGAACCGCTTGAAGGCCGCCTCGTCAAACGGCAGCTCGGCGAACTGCTTGCGCTCCCAATCGGCCAGCGGCGCGACGTCGTCGTAGAAGCCGGCGAGTTGCACGCGGCCCGCCTGGTCGCGCAGCGCCGCCACGATCGCGGCCAGGTTGTTCGCCGGGTTCGACACCGCGCCGCCGAACATGCCTGAGTGCAAATCCTGTTTCGGCCCGGTCAACGTGACCTCGAAGTAGACCAGCCCCTTCAGTCCGTACGTGATGGCCGGCACGCCAGGCCCGAACTGGCTGGTGTCGCTGACCACCACATAGTCGCAACGAAGCCGCTCCTTGTGAGAACTGACGAACGGATCGAGGTTGTTGCTGCCGACCTCCTCTTCGCCCTCGATGAGGAACTTGACGTTGATCGGCAGCCGGCCGTGCGTCTTGAGCCACGCCTCGACCGACTTGACGTGCGTGAAGAGCTGGCCCTTGTCGTCGGTCGCGCCGCGTGCGTACAAGTTGCCGTCGCGCTCGGTCGGTTCAAAGGGCGGGCTGAGCCACTTGTCCAAGGGGTCGGGCGGCTGCACGTCATAGTGGCCGTACACCAGCGCGGTCGGCTTGCCGGGCGCGCCCAGCCACTCGGCCAGCACGATGGGATGGCCGGCGGTCGGCATGGTCTCGACGCGGAATCCCGCGCGGCCGAGGTCGCTCGCGACGAAGTCGGCGGCGCGCGCGACATCATCGCGACGACGAGAGTCCGCACTGATGCTGGGAATTCGCAGCCAGTCTTTGAGCTGATCGACGAACCGACGACGGTCCCGATCGATAAAGCTGGTTACGGCTTGCATCACGGATTGCTTTTTCGGCTATTGAGCCTTCGCGTCCGAACCTTCCGCGGCTGCGGCCGGCGAGTCGGGGGTGTCGGTGCTGGTGCTGGCGGCCTCGGTCTTCTGGCCCTGCACGGGGCCTTGAGCGGCGCCGCCTCAGCATCCGTCGCCGCAGCCGGCGAGTCCCAACGCGAGGCACAACATCATACCGGCCAGGCCTGTCGCCCACTTCCGAGTCATGGCAGTATTACTCCAGGAGACCACCGTTCGGGTTTCGGACGCACGAAGATTGTAGCCGATTCGCCGGACGGGTGAAGACAGATTACGGATTGGAGATTGAAACACAGAGGCACGGAGAACACAGAGATGAGGAATCAAGCACTCCTCCGTGTCCTCTGTGCCTCCATGTTTCTAGATTGCCGATTGCGGAATGGAGGCTGAGGCGAGAGAATGTTCACGAGCATCGAACTACCGCCTTCCTGAGAGACGCAATGCCATCCGCTTGCCGCCTGCTGTCGCTGACGGTGCTCGTGGGGCTCGTGGGCGATCCGCCGACCGAGCCGAAGAAACAGCCTGACTGCGACGTCGGGACCGAGGTCCCGGCGTTCTATGTGCGCGAGGTGACCGGATCGAGGCCGAATCTGGCCGTGTGCCTGGTCTGCAAGAACGGCTCGCGGCCGTCGGTGCTTGTGGCGGTGCGTAAGCTCGACGCCCAGGTCGAATCGCTGCTTGAGGCCGTGGATCGGACGGTCGACTCTCACCGTGCCGACTCCTTGCGTGGGTTCGCGATATTCCTGACTCGCGAGGGCCACGGCGTCCGCGAGATTCAGCCGCAACTCATGACGCTGGCCCGCGAGCGAAAGCTCTCGTTGCCGCTGACGGTCCCCGTCGAGAGCGCGACCGGACCGACCGGGCTGACGATTCCGGCGGATGCGCAGGCCACGGTGTTCCTGTACGCCGACAAGCGAATCGTCTCGTGTCGCCACTTCCGCGCGGGCGAACTCAGCCGCGAGAAGATAGACGACGTCGTACGCGACGCGAACCGCCTGATCAAGTCGGCCGCGCCCGCCTCGTCCGACGACTGACCGATGCCGGCGTCATG
>DAIOWH010000028.1:0-9504 GCA_036758585.1 Planctomycetia bacterium | reverse complement strand
TGACCGATGCCGGCGTCATGGGTTCGGCGGCGGCTCCAGTTCTTCGAGCGCGAGTTCCCATTGCATCGACCCGTGGCCGACGGTGGCCGTGCGACGCTTCGGGTCAACCCGCCGCACGGTGCCGGGACGGCGGAACTTGCGGACGTGGACGACGTCGCCAGGTTGCAGCGTGGCGCGGAACTCTTCGAGCGCCAGCGCGTCGGCCGCGTGATGATCGAGTTCTCGCAATCGCGCCTCGAACGCCGCCTTCGCCTCACGCGCCTGTTGCTCGGCCTGCCAGGCGTGCTCACGAGCCTGCTCGGCCTCGGCCCGCCGCTGTTCTAGAATCTCAAGCTCGCGCGGTCGCCCCGCGCGGCTTTCGGCGAGGTACTGCTCGGCCCGGTCCACGATCGCGCCATCCAATTGAAGTCGCCGGGCGATGATCATCGCGCTGGATTGGCCCGTGTCACCGATGCTCACGTGATACGTCGGTCGTAGCGTCTCGACGTCGAACTCGACGGCGGCGTTCTCGGCACGCGACTGAGCCAAGGCGTAGAGCTTCAGGTCGCCCAAGTGTGTCGTGACGATCGTCCGCGCCTCACAGATCAGCAGCTTGTCGAGGATCGCCCGACCGAGCGCCGCGCCTTCGGCCGGATCGGTGCCTGCGCCGAGTTCATCGAGCAGCACGAGACTGCGCGAGCTCGCGACGTTCAGGATGTGGGCGATGCGCGTCATGTGCGACGAGAACGTACTCAGCGACTGTTCGATCGACTGCTCGTCGCCGATGTCGGCGAGCACGGCATCGAACACAGGCAGCCGGCTGCCCACGGCCGCCGGAATGTGCAGGCCCGCCTGGGCCATCGCGGCCAGCAGGCCGACCGTCTTGAGCGCGACCGTCTTGCCGCCCGTGTTCGGTCCGGTGATCACGAGCATGTCGAAGCGGTCGCCGAGGTGCAGACTGATCGGCACGACCTCAGAAGGGATCGGGTTTCGGGGTTCAGGGTTCAGCACAGCAGAAGGAATCGGGGTTCGGGGTTCAGGGTTCAGCACGGAAGAGACGGACGTCGCTTCAGTCGACGCTCCCTCTTCCCTGAACCCCGAACCCTGAACCCTGAACCCTCTTTCCAGCAGCAGCGGGTGGCGGGCCTGTTCCAGTCGCAGTCGGCCGTCGTCGGTGAATTCGGGTCGGGTCATCGCAAAGTCGCGAGCGAAACGGGCCTTGGCGTGGACGCAACAGAGCTGGGCGGCGACCTCCAGACTCTCCAGGGCCGCGCGACCGATGTGTCCCAGCTCCGCGCTCAGGCGGCGCAAGATGCGTGCGACCTCGCGCGATTCATTGCGCCGCACCAGCGCCATCTCCGCGGCGAGTGCGGCCACCTCGGCCGGTTCGATGTACAGCGTCTCGCCGCTGGCCGACGTGCGATGCACGATGCCCGCGATCTCCTGGCGGTAGTCGCGATGGACGGGCAGCACATAGTGCGGGCCGGTCACCGTGTAGTTGGGAAACCGCAACGCCTTCTTGACGGCGGCCGATCGCAGCAGCCGCTGCATGCGCGACCGAATGCGCTTGTCGAGTTTCGCGACTTCGCCGCGCAGTCGCACGAGTTCGTGGCTCGCACTGTCCACCACCTCGCCACGTCGGTCGATTGTGGCGTCGATCTCGAAGGCGATCTGACTGCAGTCGTGAATGCGGCCGGCGTGCTCGCCCAGCGTTGGGCACGAGCCGGCGATCCTGACGATCGCGTCGCGGACCTGGCGCAGGCCCAGCAGCGTCGCCGCGACGTCCTTCAGTTCGGTTGGCCGAAGCGTCGCCTCGGACTTGGCGCGGCGAATGAGCGGCCGAACGTCGCGCACCTCGCCGAGCGGCAACGATTGGTCGGCGGCCAGGGTCGCGACCATCTCGGCCACCAGACGCTGTTCCGCCTCGATCACCGCGCGGTCCGTGCTCGGTTCGAGGCTGCGGATCAGCTCGCGGCCCAGGTCGCTCGGCGCATACCGGTCCACCAAGTCGCGGACCTTGTCGAATTCCAGCAGTTTGAGCGTGTGCTCTTCCATCGTCGTCGCCCGAATACTCTGCTAAACTCCCAGACACGATTCAAGGATCGAGGTTCTCTTCCGCAGGGAGAAGTCATGGTTGAGCATGCCGTGCTGTTCAAGGTCCGAGCGGGCACGCCCGCCGAGGCGGTTGCCGCGATGATCGCCGGACTGAGGGGACTCCGGTCGCAGGTGCCGGGCGTCGTCGACCTCACCGCCGGGACGAACTTTAGCGACCGGTCGAAGGGTTACACGCACGGGCTGGTCGTGCGATTCACGGATAAGACCGCACTCGACGGCTACCTGCCGCATCCGGCCCACCGCGACGTGGTCGAGCGGCTGATTCGGCCGATCATTGAGGATGTGCTGGTCGTGGACTACGAAGTGTGAGAGTCATGCTGACCGAGCCCATCACCGATCGCCGCGCCTGGCGCGCCGACACCATCGACCGCTGCGCCCAGTGGTACTGGCCGCTGAGCGATCGTTGTGTGGCGGCAATCGTCGATGCGATCAGTCGGCTCCGCACAGTCGCGCGACCGATCGCACAGACTCGCGTCGCCGATTTCGCCCTGGCCGATCGCCGCGACGAGCTGCGCGGCGTCATCGAGTCGCTTGAATCGGGCCGAGGCTTCGCAGTCGTTCGCGGCCTGGCCGGCGCCATGCCGCGCGAAGATTGGACGGCGGCCTACTGGCTCGTGGGCCAGTTGCTGGGCGAACCGGTCGAGCAGAATGTCGAGGGCACGTTGCTGTACGACGTGCGCGACACGGGCCAAGACGTGCGCTACGGCGCGCGATTCTCGGTGACCAACGCCGAGAGCAGTTTCCACACCGACAATTCCTTCGGCGAGCGGATCACCGATTACGTCGGTCTGCTGTGTCTGAACACGGCGCGATCGGGCGGACTGAGCCAGATGGTCAGCGGCATTGCCGTTCACAACGATCTGCTGGATCGCGACCGCAGGCTACTTGCCGAACTGTACGCGCCGTTTCACATCGATCGGCGCGGCGGCGTACGGCCGGGCGACGATGCGACCGTGCGGTTTCCGGTTTTCGCGTGGGACAGCCGCGAGCTGCAACTGCGTTACCTGCGCTATTGGATCGAGGCCGGTCACGAAAAAGCCGCCGTGCCGCTGACCGCGTCGCAGCGGGCCGCGCTCGACCTCGTCGACCAGGTCGCCAACGACCGGCGGCTCCAGGTTGAGTTCGCACTCGAACCGGGCGACATGTACTTCATCAACAACCGCTGGATTCTGCACAACCGCACTGCGTTCGAGGACCACGACGTTCCGGAGCTTCGCCGCCATCTCGTCCGACTCTGGCTGAGGGCACATCATGCCTGAGCCTCGCGCCGCCCGGCCAGCCGACGAGGCGATCGAGACGCCGACTGCGTCGCGCCTGCCGATTGACCGGATCGGTCTGGTGTTGGGTCCGTTGGTGATGGCGATCTGGATTTTCTTCGCCGACCCCGGGCCGCTGTCAGACGAGGCGCATCGGCTCGCCGGCATCATGTTGCTGACGATCATCTGGTGGCTCACCGAACCGATTCCGATTCCGGCGACCGGCTTGGCGGCCGTGGCCCTGTGCGTCATTCTGAAGGCTGTACCGGCCGACTCGAACGGCAATCTCGGCGCCGCCCGAACCGTGCTGGCGCCGTTCGCTGATCCGAGCGTGTTCTTCTTGCTCGGCGGCGTATTCATCGGTCGAGCGATGACGCGGCACGGGCTCGACCGCCGCATCGCACTGGCGATCCTGTGCACGCGCTGGGCGGGCCGCTCGCCCGCGACGGTGCTGTGCGCCGTCGGCCTGGGTGTGGCGACGATCTCGATGTGGATCAGCAACACCGCCGCGACCGCGATGATGTATCCGGTGACGCTCGGAATCATCGCGGTGTTGGCGACGGATGTGGACTCGCTCGCGCCGGCACGTCGCGAGAGTTTTGCCCGCTCGCCCTACGCCTCGGCTCTGTTGATGATGACCGCGTACGCATCGAGCGTAGGCGGCGTGGCCACACCAATCGGCACGGCGACGAATGTGGTGGCGATGGGTTACTTCAAGAAGCCTGAGTACTTTGGGCAGGGCGTCGATTTCTTGCGCTGGCTCGCGGTGGGCGCGCCGCTGATGGCGGTCGTATTCATCGGCTTGTTCGGCTGGCTTCGACTCCAGGCGCGGGCCGATGGGTTGGACCTCGCGTCGCTGCGTCAGTACCTGCGCGCCGAACAGGTGCGACTCGGACCGTGGAACCGCGGCGAGCTCAACACGCTGATCGTCTTCTTGACCGTCGTCGGGTTGTGGATCACGCCCGGCGTGCTGAAAATGTTCGCGTCGGCGGAGTCGTACAACGCGTTTGCCGCTCGATTCCCCGAGGAGATCACCGCGGTGCTGGCGCCGGTGTTCCTGTTCCTGCTGCCGGTCGAATGGTCGGCGCGACGATTCACGATGGATGCGTCGGACCTGGCCAAGGTCGACTGGGGCACGATCTTGCTTTTCGGCGCCGGCCTGTCGCTCGGCGGCCTGATGTTCAGCACGGGCCTGGCCAAGGCGGTGGGCGACGGGGCGTTTCGCGCGCTGGGGATACGCGACGTGTGGGCGATCACGGCGTTGGCAATCGCCGGCGGCATTGTGCTCAGCGAGTTCACCAGCAACGCGGCCACGGCGATCGCGCTGATTCCGGTCGTCTGGACGCTGTGTGGCGAGGCAGGCGTCGATCCGTGGCCGCCGTTGTTGGGCGTCACGTTCGGGGCCAGCTTCGGGTCGGCCCTGCCCGTCTCCACGCCGCCGAACGCTATCGTCTACAGTTCCGGCCTATTACCCGTGCGTCGCATGATCGCCGCCGGCGTTGGCGTCGACATCTTGGCCGGTGTGGCGATCTGGATCGTCCTGCGCGTTGCGTTCGCACTCGGCTGGCGTGCAATCGCGTGAAACGTACAGAGGGTTCCATCGTGCCGCGCGATTTGATCTAATGGTCCCGAACCGCTGAGTCGTCACCCTCAGCAGACGGGGTGATCCTGCCATGCACCGAATCCTGCTCACCGCATTGACGCACGGAACTAGCCGCGCCCGGTTTGCCGTCGGCATGGGCGCGGCGGTGCTGCTGGCGATCGTGGCAGGCGCGTCCGCGCGGCCAGACGATGACGCAGCCCCATCGAGCCGTCGTCATTGGGCGTTTGTGCGGCCCAGTCGGCTGACGCCACCCGATGTACGCGACCGCGAGTGGACGCGAAACGCCATCGATGCGTTCATCCTGGCACGCCTGGAGCGTGAGCGAGTCGCGCCGTCGCCCGAGGCGGACCGCGCCACGCTCATTCGCAGGCTCAGCCTCGACTTGCTCGGCCTGCCTCCGACCGTTGACGAGGTGGACAAGTTCGTTGCCGACGCGCGGCCCGATGCCTACGAGAGGCTCGTCGATCGGCTGCTCGACTCGCCGCACTACGGAGAGCGCTGGGGCCGCCACTGGCTCGATGCCGCGCGCTATGCCGACTCGAACGGCTACACCATCGACGGCGCACGGTCGATCTGGAAGTACCGAGACTGGGTGATCCAGGCGCTGAACGCCGACTTGCCGTTCGATCAGTTCACCATTTGGCAGATGGCCGGAGACATGCTGCCGGGCGCCACGGTCGACCAGATCATCG
Source organism: Planctomycetia bacterium (assembly GCA_036758585.1). GTDB lineage: Bacteria > Planctomycetota > Planctomycetia > JALXBF01 > JBGPMX01 > DAIOWH01. The sequence goes on along the minus strand of DAIOWH010000028.1, from coordinate 3,859 downwards.
CGACCGGGTTCCACCGCAACACGCTGCGCAACGAAGAAGGCGGCACCGATCAGGAGCAGTTCCGGGTCGAGGCTGTGGCCGACCGCATCAACACGACCGGCTCAGTGTTCCTGGGCCTGACCATCGGTTGCGCCCGCTGCCACGATCACAAGTACGACCCGGTCTCGCAGCGCGAGTACTACCAGTTGTTCGCGCTCTTAAACAACGCCGACGAGCCATCGCTGCCGGTGCCCACGACGCAACAATCCAAAGAAGAGCCGGCCCTGCTCGCCGAGATCGCCGAGGCCGAAAAGCGACTGAAGATGGTGGACGACAACCTCGGCACGCGGCAGTCCGATTGGGAGAAGATGTTCGACGGCCGCCTCGGCGTCGACTGGACGGTGCTCGATCCGATCGAAGTCCGCTCGGCCGCGGGAGCGACGATGACCAAGCTCGACGACAAGTCCGTACTCGTCGGCGGCAGCACACCGGCGCGAGATACGTACACGGTCGTGGTCGATGTGCCGGCCGAGTTGGCCAAGCCCGGTGTCACCGCGATACGACTCGAGGCGCTGACGCACGACAGCCTGCCGCAGCGCGGACCGGGCCGGGCCGGGAACGGCAACTTCGTGCTCAACGAGTTTGTCGTCACGGAGCAGTCAGCAGTCGCTGGTCGGCAACCAGCAGAGCCGTCAGCCGTCAGCGGTCAGCAATCAGCGGAGACGTTCTCGTCGGCAATCGCCGACCACTCTCAAGACAAGTTCCCGGTCGCAGCGGCGGTCGACGGCAAGCTCGACACTGGCTGGGCGATCAACACGGGCGGCGGCAAGCCGATGAACGTGGATCGGACGGCCGTGTTTGTCCTGAAGGCGCCGATCACGGCGGCGCCGGTCGCACAGACTTCGGACGACCCGCCCGGCAACGTCCGACTCGCGTTCGCGCTGCGACACGAACATACGGGGGCCGGCTACCTCATCGGGCGATTTCGGCTGGCCGTGACCACGGCGCTCGGCGATGCCGTGGTGTTGCCGGAGTCCGTGCGGGCCGCCCTGACGGTCGCACCGGCCGAACGATCCGACGAACAGAAGAAGCTGCTCGCCGCCGAGTTTCGCAAGGTCGACAAGGAGCGAATCCCAATCGCCGGGCGCGTCGACGAACTGAAGGAAACGCACAAGCAACTGAAGGCGGCGATTACGACCTCGCTGGTCATGAGCGAACGCAAGCAGCCGCGCGAGACGTACGTCCATTTCCGCGGCGACTTCCTGAGGCCGGGCGACCGGGTCGACGGGGGCGTGCCCGCCGTGTTCCCGCCGATCGTCGCACGCGGCGAGCGGCCCGACCGGCTGGACCTCGCGCGCTGGCTGGTCGACCCGGCAAACCCGCTGACCGCGCGAGTCACGGTCAATCGAGCCTGGCAACAATTCTTCGGCGCCGGGCTGGTCGCCACCGAGAACGACTTCGGCACGCAAGGCACGCCGCCAACGCATCCGGAACTGCTCGACTGGCTGGCGACCGAACTCGTCGAGCGCGACTGGAGCTTGAAGTCGCTGCACCGGCTCATCGTCTCGTCGGCGACGTACCGTCAGTCGTCGCGGGTGCGCCAAGACCTGACGACCTCCGACCCGAACAACAAGCTGCTCGCCCGCCAGGTCCGCCTGCGGCTCGAAGCCGAGACGATTCGCGATGTGGCACTGGCCGCCAGCGACCTGCTCTCGCGCGAGCTGGGCGGGCCGGGCATCTACCCGCCCCAGCCCGAAGAGGTTTACCGGTTCACTCAAGTGAAGAAGTTCTGGAAAGAGAGTCAGGGCGACGAGCGGTTCCGCCGCGGGCTGTACACGTATTTCTGGCGGTCCAGCCCTCACCCGTTCCTGACGACGTTCGACGTGCCCGACATGACCGTCGCGTGTACGCGTCGCGTGCGATCGAACACGCCGCTGCAGGCGCTGACGCTGGCCAACGATCGCGCGTTCTTCGAGATCACGCAGGCGCTCGCCGCGCGAATGCTCGCTGAACCGACCGCCAGCGACAAGGACCGCCTCCGCGCGGCGTTCCAAATGTGCCTGGCCCGCGAGCCGAATGAGCGTGAAGCGATCGGTCTGGCCGCGTACCTCGACACGCAGCGCGCCCATTTTTCGCAGGCCGCGGCCGACGCAGCGTTGGTGGCGCCCAAGGGGCATCCCACCGCGAACGCCGCTGAGACGGCCGCGTGGGTGGCCGTCGCCCGCGTGCTCATCAACCTCGACGAGTTCATCACGAGAGAGTGACGCCATGCCGCAGAATCACTCGAAACCGATCGACCGCGCGGACGAGTTGCGCCACATCACGCGCCGGCACTTCTTCAGCGACTGTCGCATCGGCGTCGGATCGCTCGCCCTGGCGAGCATGCTGGCCGACTCACAACCGACGCATGCGGAAGCGACGACCAGCAACCCGCTCGCCTCGCGCCCGACCCACTTTGCGGCGAAGGCCAAGCACGTGATCTTTCTGTTCATGGCGGGCGGACCGAGTCAGTTGGAGCTGTTCGACTACAAACCGAAGCTGCAGGAACTGAACGGCCAAGTGGTGCCGTCGTCGTACGTGAAGAACAAGCGGTTCGCGTTCATCAAGCAGGATGCGAAGCTGCTGGGCACGCGGCGTAAGTTCGCGCGGCACGGTCAGTCGGGCGCCGAGATCAGCGAGTGCCTGCCGAATCTGGCGTCGATCGCCGACGATGTCGCAATTGTGCGCAGCGTGGCGACCGACGTATTCAACCACGGGCCGGCCAAGCTGTTCGTGAACACCGGCTCGTCGCGGTTTGGGTTGCCGAGCATGGGTTCGTGGGTGACCTACGGCATCGGCAGCGAGTCGCGCGACTTGCCTGGTTTCGTGGTGCTTCAGTCGGGACCGCGCGGTCCGCGCGGCGGCTCGCCGCTCTGGGGCAGCGGCTTCCTGCCGACCACCTATCAAGGCGTACCGTTTCTGTCCGGGCCCGAGCCGATCCTGAATCTCTCCAGTCCGCCGGGATTCGATCACGGCGGGCAAGGCGACTTCGTGCAGGCGGTGGCGGCGCTCAACCGCGCACGGCTCGACGCCGTCGGCGACCCCGAGATCGCCACGCGAATCGCGGCCTACGAGATGGCCTATCGCATGCAGTCCAGCACGCCGGAACTGATGGACATCGGCGGCGAGTCCAAAGAAACACTCGCCGCCTACGGCGCCGAACCGGGCAAGGTCTCATTCGCCAACAACTGCCTCTTGGCGCGGCGGCTGGTCGAACGCGGGGTCCGGTTCGTACAGCTCTATCACACCGACTGGGACCATCACGGCAACAACGACACGCACCTCGGCGAGCCGCTCGACGGGCGGTGCAAGGAAGTCGACGGTCCGGCCGCGATGTTGGTGCGCGATCTCAAGCAACGCGGCCTGCTGGACCAGACGATCGTGGTCTGGGGCGGCGAGTTCGGCCGAACTCCGATGGGCGAACCACGCGACCAGATTGGCCGCGACCATCACGTCGACGGCTACACGATGTGGCTGGCCGGCGGCGGCATCAAACCCGGCCAGACAATCGGTGCCACAGACGAACTCGGTTTCTACGCGGTCGAAGATCGCGTCCATGTCCACGACCTTCAGGCGACAATCCTGCACCTGCTCGGCCTCGATCACACCCGGCTGACCTACCGGTTCCAGGGCCGCGACTTCCGACTCACCGACGTGGCCGGCCAGGTCGTCGATCGCCTGCTGGCGTAGCCTCGAAAAGCGCGGAACAACGGTCTCACGCACAAACTTGCACTTCGTTAGCGTAGTGCAGGCGGCCCGCCTGCAATGTCGTCAAAAGAAGCCGCAGGCGAGCCGCCTGCACTACGACTTCCTTGGGACCGTAGTGCAGGCGGCCCGCCTG